>NZ_BAGK01000078.1 GCF_000308795.1 Nocardia thailandica NBRC 100428
CCTCACCGGTTTCCTCGGGTTCGGGCTCCGCGACCCGGCCACCGCCGGCACGACCGGTGATGCGCGGGTCGAGCAGCGGATAGAGCAGGTCGACGGCCAGATTCACCGTCACGAAGATCAGCGCGGTCAGCAGGACGATGCCCTGCACGACCGGGATGTCCTGATTGAGCACCGCGGTCTGGGTCAACCGCCCGACCCCGGCGCGGGCGAACACCGACTCGACCACCACCGAACCGGCCAGCATGGTGCCGACCAGCACGCCGGCGATGGTGAACGTCGGCACCGCGGCCAGCCGGGCGATGTGGCGGCGCTGCACCCACCAGCGCGAGGCGCCCTTGGCCAGCGCCACTTCCGCGAACGGCTGGCGCCAGGTGGACTCCAGTCCCGCCGCCAGCACCTGGGCGATGACCGCGCCGATCGGCAGGGCCAGGGTCAGCGCGGGCAGCAGCGTGCCCCGCAGGCCCGTCCCACCGAAGGCGGGGAACAGGTGCAGCCGGAAGGAGAACAGCTGCAACAGGATCAGGCCGGTCCAGAAGGTCGGCACCGCCACACCCAGCGGCGGCAGCGCCAGCAGGGTGTTGCGGAGCCAGGGCCGGCGGGTGTAGGTGGCGGCGAAGGCCAGCGCGGTGCCGCCGAGCGCGGCGAACAGCAGCGCCAGACCCGCCAGGCCCAGCGTGGCGGGCAGCGCCTTCGCCAGGTCGGCGGTGACCGGGTCCCCGGTGGTCAGGGAGTGGCCGAGATCGCCGGTCACCGCGTTGCCGAGGGCGTCGAGGTACTGCTGCCACAGCGGCTTGTCCAGGCCGTAGCGCGCCTGGAGTTCGGCGATGGCGGCCTTGTCCACCGGGGTGCCGGGGCCCGCGCCGTCGGCGGCCATGGACACCGCGTCCGCGGGCAGCAGGTACAGCACGACGAAGGAGACGGTGAACGCCGCCCACAGCACCCAGATCGCTTGCAGGACCCGTGAACCCACGTACGTGACCATGATCAGCGCCCGCTGATCCAGGCGTCGAAGAACTGCAGGCGGGCCGAGGCCTCGAACTTCACGCCCTGGGTGTGGGCGGCCGCGCCGATCGCCTGCGACAGCTCGATCGTGGGGACCCACAGGCCGTTGTCGAAGATCTGCTGCTGCGCGGTCTGCACGAGGGCCTTGCGCGCCGCCGGGTCGGTGGTGCGCACCTGGGTGTCGAGCGCGTCGTCGAGCGCGGGGATGGCCTGGCGCGCGTTGAAGTTGCGGGTGTTCAGGCCGAAGCTCAGGCGCAGGATGTCGCCGTCGGCGCGGGTGGAGTTGTAGTAGATCGCGTCGTAGTCCTTGGCGTTCTGGCGCGCGGTGAACTCCGGGCCCGAGGTCAGGTCCAGCTTCAGCTCGACTCCGACCTGGCGCAGCTGCTGCTGGGTCAGCTCCAGGATGGCCTGGTTGCCCGCGAACACCTGGCTGAACAGCACCGAGAAGCTCAGCCGCTCCCCGTTGCGTGCGCGGATACCGTCCGCGCCGGGGACCCATCCCGCCTTGTCCAGGATCGACTTCGCCTCGGCGGCGTCGAACTTCACCCGCGAGGACAGGTCCAGGTAGCCGGGGGTGTTGGCGGCCAGCACCGACGTGGCGGGCTTGAACTGCGGACCGAGCACGGTGTCGACGAGCTGGCGGCGGTCCAGCGCCGGGACCAGCGCCTGGCGCACCGCCGGGTCACGCAGCGGGCCGCGGGTCACGTTGGGCTGGAAACCGAAGGTGATCCCGGGGTTCGAGGTCGACAGCACCCGCCCGCCCGCGCTCTCGATCTGCGGGGCGTCCTGGGGCAGCGCGTCGCTGATCGCGTCGAGCTGCCCGGAGACGAGGCTGCCGGTGCGCACGCCCGACTCGGGCACCACGGTGAAGACGATCTTGTCGAGGTAGGCCTCGCCCTGGTGGCCGAACACCGGGGAGCCCCAGGCGTAGCCCGCCCGCTTGGCCAGGGTGATCTCGGTGTCCTTGGCGAAGGCGGTGTAGGTGAACGGGCCGCTGCCGATGTTGCCGCCCGCGCACCGGTCCTCGGCGGGCTTGGCGTTGGTCGCGGGGGCCAGGATGCCCAGCGCCGCGCTCGAGGAGCCCTGCAGGAACTGCACGTTGGACTGGCCGAACTCCACCCGCGCGGTGAGCTTGTCGACCACGGTGGTGCCGGTGTAGCCGGTCAGGTAGCTGTTGCCCAGCGGCGCCTTGACCCCGCCCAGCCGGATCACCGCGTCGAAGGTGTCGCGGACCGACTCCGCGGTGAGCGGGCTGCCGTCGCTGAAGGTGACGCCGTCGCGCAGGTGGAAGGTGAAGCTCTTCGCGTCCGGGCCGACCTCCCAGCGCTCGGCCAGCCACGGGGTGATCTGGCCGGTGCTCGGGTCCTGGTCGGTGAGCGAGTCCACCACCTGGCGGGCCACGTAGATGGTCTGGTTGCTGCCCGCCTGGGCCGGATCCGAGCAGGTGGGCGCCTGGGACAGGCCGTAGCGCAGGGTGCCGCCGGGCTGCGGCGGGCCCGCGTCGCCGGAGCCCGCGGTGTCGGTGCCGCAGGCGGCGAGGGTGGTGGCGGCCGCGAGCGTGCCGACGAGGGCGAGCAGACGGGGACGATTCACTACACGTGCTCCTGGACGAGAAAGGAAGGGGGACATCAGGCCGGCTGCTTCTTCGGCAGACCGGGGGGGTTGATCCGCGATTCGGTGACCTTCTCCGAATCCAGGCCCCAGCGGTCGATGACCTTCTGGTAGGTGCCGTCGGCGATCACGTGCGCCAGCGCGGCCTGCACGGCCTCGATCAGGCCGTTGCCCTTCTTCGTCAGCACGGCGATCTCGCCCTGCAACTGCTCGCCCGCCCCCGAGAAGGTGGCCACGATCGTGGACTCCTTGGTGGTGGTGGAGTGGTAGATCGCGGTCGGGTTCGGGCCGATGTAGCCGTCGATGCGCTGGGAGGCCAGCGCGAGGTAGTAGTCGGTGACCTGCTGGAAGTAGGCGATGTCGATCGGCTTCAGGCCCTCGGCGACGTTCGCCTCGTTCCACTTGACCAGCAGCTGTTCCTGATTGGTGCCGCTGCCGACGCCGATCCGCTTGCCCGCCAGGCTCCTGCGGTCCTTGTACTCCCAGGGCGCCTTGGCCGGCACCTCGAGCGCGACGTTGTCCTTGCGGTAGGTGGCGAAGTCGTACTTCTCCTTGCGCTCCTCGGTCACCGTGACGTTGGAGACGAACGCGTCCACCTCCCCGGAGTCGACGCGCACGAAGTTCTGCGACCAGTCGGCCACCTGCGGAACGAGTTTCAGTCCGAGCACATCGGCGACCAGCGTGGCGAAGTCGACCTCGGAGCCGACGATGGTCTTGTTGTCGGTGGCGTAGAACCGCAGCGGCGGCGCGGAGCTGCCCGACCCGGTGACCACCAGCGTGCCGCGATCCCGGATGGCCTGCGGGACCAGCGCCGCGATCGCGTCGACCTTCGCGGCGTGCACCCGGGTGCCCTGCTCGGGGGAGAGGTCGAAGGTGACCTCGCCCGCCGTGACGGTGTTCGCCGCCTCGGGTTCGGCGGTGCAACCGGTGAGCACCAGGGCGGCCGCCGCGGCGGCGCCGATCAGTGCGGAGAACTTCATCTGTGTCGAACCTGTTCTGCTTGCGGTGGGCGTCAGTGGACGCGGGAGAGGAAGGCGCGGGTGCGCGGATGGGTGGGCGAGTCGAGGACGGCCTGCGCGGTGCCCCGTTCGACGACGACCCCGGCGTCGAGGAAGACGACGGTGTCGGCGACCTCGCGGGCGAAGCCGATCTCGTGGGTCACGATCACCAGCGCGGTGCCGCTGTGCGCGAGGTCGCGGATGACGGCCAGGACCTCGCCGACCAGTTCCGGATCCAGCGCCGAGGTGGGTTCGTCGAAGAGGATGACCCGGGGTCTGAGCGCCAGCGCGCGGGCGATGGCCACCCGCTGCTGCTGCCCGCCGGAGAGCCTGCGCGGGTAGGCGTCGGCGAAGCCGGCCAGGCCGACCCGGTCGAGCAGCTGCCTCGCCTCCGCCTCGACCTCGGCGCGGGCCCGGCGCTGGGCGGTCAGCGGCGCCAGGGTGACGTTGTCCAGCACGGTGAGATGCGGGAACAGGTTGAACTGCTGGAAGACGAAACCGATGGTGCCGCGCTGGGCGCGCACCGCCCGGTCGGGCAGCGGGTGCAGGACCTGCCCGCGCTGCCGGTAGCCGATCAGCTCGCCGTCGATGTGGACCGTGCCCGCGTCCTGCGCCTCGAGGTGGTTGAGCACGCGCAGCAGCGTCGACTTGCCCGACCCGGAGGGGCCGATGAGCGCCACGACCTCGCCCGGCTCGACCGTGAGGTCGACCCCGCGCAGCACCTCGGTGGCGCCGTAGGACTTGCGGATGCCGGCCGCCCGGACCGCGGCGGTCATCGGGTCGCTCCCCGTGGCGCGCCCGCGGTGATCTCGGTGATCTTGGCGCGGACCCGCTGCCACGGCGTCGGGGGCAGCTCGCGCTGCGCGCCCTTGGCGTAGTGGCGTTCGATGTAGTACTGCGCGATCGAGAGCAGGGTGGTCAGGACGATGTACCAGACCGTGGCGACCATGAGCAGCGGCACCACCCGGCCGTTGCGGCCGAAGATCACCTGCACCTGGTAGAACAGCTCGGCGATGGCCATGACCGACACGATCGAGGTGCCCTTGAACAGGCTGATCACCTCGTTGGCCGCGTTCGGCAGGATCGAGCGCATCGCCTGCGGGAGCACGATGGTGCGGAACTGCCGCCACCTCGGGATGCCCAGCGCCGCCGCGGCTTCCAGCTGGCCCGGATCCACCGAGATCAGCCCGCCGCGGATCAGCTCGGCCGAGTAGGCCGCCTGGTGCAGGGCGAGGCCGATCACCGCGGCGGTGAAACCGCTGATGACGCCGTTGACCTCGAAGTCGAAGAAGGCGGGCCCGAACGGGATGCCCACCGACAGCCGCTGGTACAGGTAGGCGATGTTGAACCAGAACAGCAGCTGCACGATCAGCGGGATCGAGCGGAACGCCCAGATGTAGAACCAGGCGATCACCTGCAGCACCGGGTTGCTCGACACCCGGGCCAGCGCCAGCAGCGTGCCGAGCCCGAAGCCGAGCAGCGTGCCCCACAGCGTGAGTTCGACGGTGACGCGCAGCGCGGCCAGCACCGACGGTGCCGAGAAGTACTGCGCGAAGGTGCCCCAGTCCCAGCCGGGGTTGGTGATCAGGCCGTGCGCGAACTGCGCGACGACCAGCAGCGCGGCGCCGGCGACGACCCAGCGCCAGGGGTGCCGGGCGCGGGCGATCCGGGGTGACGCGGGCGCCTCGCCGGTCTCGTCCGCCCGTGGCGGGTCGAGCGCCGGTGGCGCGGTGTGCGCGCCGGGAACAGCGAACGCGCTCATAGGTGAATCCTTCGGGTCCTGCTGACGAGTCGCGCGTGGCGGCGGACTCCACCCGGCCAGTGACGGGTGTGCGAGCTGGCGGCGCTCAGCGCGGACAGGCCGCCGTGGTGACCCGGCACTGGTCGATGTGCCTGCGCCGGTGAGCAGCGGTGAGCAACGTGGTCCTCCTCCATCGATCCCGGCAGAAGCACCCGCACCCGGTCGCGCCGGGGGGTTGCTGCGACGTCGCGGAGCCAGGTCTCTCGGTCGCTCGAGATGGGTGTGTGCCCCCGGCCGTGACCGTGAGCGAAGGTAAGCATGGCGAGGATTCGGTTGGCGCACAACGATAGAAATCAGCGTGAGCGCAGTTGTTGGCCTCGCGCCCCCGCGCGCGGATACTGGACGCCGCAGACAACACGCCGCGTGACACGCCGATCGCGTGCCGCCGGATCCGCGGTGGCCGCGGAGTAGCCTCGACCTTCGGTGGATACCGGTGAAGGAGGCGTCATGGCCCCGCTGCGTCGTGTCGATGCCAGGATCGTCGGTGGTGCGCTGGCGGTGTGCGCCGTGCTCGCGGTGTCCGCGCCCGCGGTGCTCGCGGGGCCGCCGGAATCGGTGCCGCCCGCCGAGGTCACGCGGGCGGCGCCCGGCACGCGCACCGTCGCGGCCGATCCGCTGTCGGCCTACACGGCCGCGATACAGACGCTGGAATCGCTGGGGGTGCAACCGTTCCTGTATCCCACGGCGGGCTGGTGCGGTGCGGACGCGGGCGGTCTCGTCCCCGCGGTCGCCGGGGCGGCGCCCGGCCCCTGGCCCCGGCAGACGGTCAGCGTGCCCGGCCTCGACCTCACCGCCGTGAAGTCCGGGCAGACGTTGTTCACCTTCGTCCCGGCCGGACTGCCCGCCGACGCGCCCGGCGCGAAGACCTCCGGCATGCAGGTCGCCTGGCTCAATGTCGCCACCGGGCGCGGCGGCATGGCCTCGATGGGCACTCTCGGCGACATCGCCGCGAGTCTCGTTCCCCCCGAGGTCCCGGCCGAGCTCCGGCCGTTCGCCGAGCAGGCCCTCCGCGACTTCCTCGCCGCGGCGATCCCGCTGGGCGGCGTCCGCGCGGTCCCGGTCGACACTGGGCACGGGACCGTGCTGGCCGCGGTGTTCGGCACCGTCGACAACGGCGGCCGCTCGTGCTTCTTCCTCCCGACGGTCGGCCTGATCGACGTTCCGTAACGCGGTTCGGCGGGCGCATCCGCGCTTCACCGGCAGGCCCTGCGATTCGAGTCACCTGCGGGCCGCCCGGCCGGAACAGGTCCCGGCGAGGACCCGTGCCCGCGGCTCCGCCGGCAGCGCGGTGACTCCGTGCCCGGCCGCTCCCGCCGTGCACGGGCACGAGCGCGAGCGGTCGGGACTCAGCCCGAACGGCCGACGAGGGTCTCCGTGTCGTCGGCGACCAGCGGGCGCTGCTTCCAGACCAGGCGACCGGCGCGCCGGTCGCGGTGCGAGCGCACCCACAGGGCGAGATACCCGGCCACCGAGGCCGGATGGGCCAGGGCCCAGAGCAGATCGCGCGCGGCCGGTGGGCGGCGGGTCTCGATGCCGCGGGCGGCGACCCGCCCGGTGACGGCGGCCAGGCAGCCGAGCAGGCCGGCGCGGCGGGTCGGCCCGCGGCCGAACACCGCGGCCAGCGGCGGCACCCAGTAGGCGAGCGCGGCCGACACGGCCACCGCGAGGCCGGCGGGAACGCTGCCGCGATAGGCCGACCACAGCCAGCGGGTGTAGCCGCCGGCCAGGTCGGCCGCGCCGTCGTACATGCGCGCCGTCGCGGCGTCGCCCGCGCTGACCAGGGCCGTGGTCGCGCCGGTGCGGCGGACCGCGCGCGCCAGATCGAGATCCTCGGTGGCGCTGGCGGCCACCCCCGCGTGGCCACCCGCGCGCCGGTAGGCCTCGGCGTCGAAGACCAGGAACTGGCCGCAGGCCACGGCGGTGGACGGGCGCAGGCTGTGATTGGCCGGGCCCATCGGCAGGGTCGTCGCCCACGACCACGCCAGCAGCGGCTGGATCAGGTGCTCGGCGGCGGACCCGGCCCGCTGGGCGGGCCACGGCGAGACGAGTCCCGCGCCGCGGCGGCGCAGTTCGGTGACCGCGGCGGCCACCGCGTGCGGGCCGAGCCGCACATCCGCGTCGACGAAGACCAGTGCCGCAGTGTCGGCCCGGGCCGCCAGCCGGGCGCACGCGGCGGCCTTGCCGGTCCAGCCGGGGGCGGGGTGGGCGGCCGAGCGCAGCACGGTGAACCGGTCGTCGCCGTCGGCCGCGGCGAGGGCGGCCTCGTAGGTGCCGTCGGTGGAGGCGTCGTCCAGGATCAGCACCCGCAGCCGGGGCACGCCGGTCTGGGCGCGCAGATCGGCGACGAGATCGGGCAGGCGCGCGGCCTCGTCGCGGGCCGGGACGCACACGGTCACCGGTTCGATGACGCCGGCGACGCGCCGCGGCAGGGCGCGCAGCGTGAGCAGGTTGTAGACGGCGGTCGCCGCGCCGAGCCCGGCCAGGCCGGCCCCGGCCCTGGTCAGCAGCGCCGCCGCGCCCATGTCAGCGGTCCCGCCAGCGGGCCTGCGCGTCGCGCCACAGGTCGCCCGGCGAGAAGTTCGGGCGCGGCGCGTTCGGGACCGGCGGATTGCGGTTGTAGAAGGCCATTCCCGCCACCAGCGCGGCGACGGCCAGCGTGATCCCGCCGACGATGCCTGCCCAGCCCGCGAACGAGCGGGTGTTCGGGTCGGCGTACTTCACCTCGGCCCGCAGCGTGGAGACGTCGCCGGCGGGCAGCTTCCAGGTGACGGTGTTGTCGTCGACCCGGTCGCCGTTGGTCTTGGCCACCCGGGCCGGGAAGGCGATGGAGAACTGCACGTCCGAGCCCTGCGGGGGCACCGACTTCAGGTCGACCTTGCCGCTGAGGCTGACCAGGTCGCCGCTGCGCTGGAAGTTCAGCGTGAACATGCCCTGGGTCTGGTCCGACAGGCCGGCGAGCTGGCCGACCTCGCCGAAGGACAGGTCGTCGAAGAAGACCTGCGAGCCCACGTACCCGTCCTGGGAGTAGGGGTCGACCCGAACCTTGGCCGCGAGCGCCTCGGGCGCCTTGAGCTGCGGACCCTTGTCCCCGGCCGCGGTGGGCACCACGGCGGCCACGATGCGTCCCGACACGCGGTCGTTGGACGAGACGCCCATCGACACCTGCACCCGCAGGCAACCGGCGAGGACGGGCGCGAGCAGGGCCACCAGCACGGCGATCGCCGCGGCACGGCGCGCACGCGAGCGGTGCGGGGGAGCGGACGGCTTGTCGGCGACGAGACTCTGCACGGGTCACATCGTGCCAGGCGTGTGCGCCCGAATGCACAACGACGGGCGGAGTGGCCCGCGGGGGATCGGTCCCTGTCCCGCCGACCAGCGCGATCGGGGGCGGGGGCGGGTGCCGGAGCCGGGTGCGTCGGGGTCTCCGGAGGGTCAGCCGTGGCGACCGGCGCGCGTGCGCCGCCACAGCAGCGGGACGCCGAGCGGCGCCAGCCCGGCCAGACCCCAGGCCGCGGAGGCGGGCAGGCCGAGGAACACCGCGTGGGCCAGGGCCGAACCCAGCCAGGTCCACAGGAACAGGGCGACCGGCACCGCGACCGTGTTCCGCGCGCCGGGCGGGCGCCACCGCTCGAGCAGGGTCAGCGCCAGCCCCATGAGCGTGGCGACCAGTGCCCAGCCGAGATAGTTCGTCAGCGGGATCTCCGGGATTCCCGGCAGCCCGGAGCCGGTGTCGCACCAGGTCCACTGGCCGTCGGCGACCATCTGCGGGTCGAGGAACAGATCCCAGCCGAGCGCGCCGGCGACCAGCAGCGCCACCCGGGCAGGCGGCCGCGCGGCGAGCATCCCGGCCACGATCCAGATCGGATACAGCCCGCCGGTCCAGGCCAGCGGCACCACCAGCGGCACGTCCGCGAGCGCGGGGCCGATCCGGCCTGCGGCGTAGGAGTAGCAGCCGAACGGGTGACCGGTCGCCGTGCCGATCACCTCGGCGGTCAGCCCGAGCCCGGACACGATCACCAGAAACCCGGCGGCCCAGCCGAAACCGCGGGTGGCGGCCGCGTGGGTGAGCGCGGCGGCCGCCGACAGGCAGACCACCGCCACCGTCACGTGATCGCGCGCCGGACCGGCGGTGAGCGGATAGGCGATCTGGGTCAGGACCAGCAGCGCGGCGAGCACGGCCGGGACCCGCCTCGCCCGGTCGGCGCGCCACCAGCGGGTGGCCGCGGCGACCACCGCGCGGGCGTCGGTCGGGGACCGCGCGTCGGCCGCCGCGCGCGGGCCCGTCACCGGCGGCGGGACCACGGCCGGCGGCCACGCGAGTCGGACAGGAGCAGCCGGGCGGCGCTGCGGCCGGAGGCGCCCGACACTCCGCCTCCGGGATGGGTCGACGCCCCGGTCAGATACAGGCCGGGCGCGCCGGGCACCCGCTGGCCCGACAGCTCGGGCAGCGGACGCCACAGCATCATCTGGTCGAGGGACATCTCCACGTGCATGACATTGCCCCCGCGCAGCCCCAGCTCGCGTTCCAGGTCCGCGGGCGTCTGGACGAACCGGTCCAGGACGGTGGCGGCGAAACCCGGTGCGTAGCGGTCGACCTCGGCGACGATGCGGTCGCCCTCGGACTCCGCGTGCGCGCTCCAGTCGCTGCCGTCGGCGAGCGCGTAGGGATGCCACTGCGCCCACAGCGAGAGCTGGTGCTGCCCGGCCGGGGCGATGCCGGGGTCGAGGGCGCTGAAGCTCATGGCCAGCACGACCGGTCGCGGGGGGAGGTCCCCGGCGGTGGCCGCGCCGTGCGCGCGGCGCAGCTGGCGACGGTCCGCGACGAGAAGCTGCAGGCCGTGGGCGGACTCGGCCGCGGCGGCGCCCGGGTAGGCGGGCAGCGCCGAGGTCGCCGCGCGGACCACCATGCCGATGCCGGGGCCGACGCGGATGCGGCGCTGCCAGTCGTCGAGGGTGCCGGTGTCGAAACCGCCCGCGCGCAACAGGTCGAGGGTCGCCAGGATGTGCGCGCCCGCCACCACGGTGCCCGCCCGCAGGTCCCGGCCGGACGCGGTGCGGATCCGCCAGCCCGCGCCCGCGCGGCGCAGCTCGGTGACCGCGTCCCC
>NZ_BAGK01000077.1 GCF_000308795.1 Nocardia thailandica NBRC 100428
AGGACGCGGACGGCGTCGGGGTCGCGCCCGGCCGCGGAGATCGCGGCGCGCAGCGCCCGGCGGCGCTCGGCGGCGGCGGGGAGGTCCGGCGCGCTGATCCGGACGAGGTCGGCGCGTCGCGCGGCGACCTCGGCGGCGGCGGGATCGTCGGCGCGGACCACCACGATCGGCTGCCCCTGCGGGCTGCGCGGCGTGATCGACGGTCCCTTCACCGAGAAGTGCTCGCCGAGGAAGTCGATGTAGTGCAGTTTGGCGCGGTCGATGAAGCGCCCGGTCGGCACGTCGCGGATCTCCGCGTCGTCCTCCCAGCTGTCCCACAGGCGCGCCGCGACCTCGATCGCCTCCTCGGCCTCGGCCCACAGCGAGGTCGCGTCCTGGGCGTCCTTGCGGCCGAACGCCTTCGCCTGCGCGGCGCCCTCGGACACCGTGACCTCCCAGCCGGCCCGGCCGAGGGTGGCGAAGTCCAGCGCGGCGATGGCCTTGGACACGTGGAACGGTTCGGTGTGGGTGACCGGCACCTGCGGGACGAGGGCCACGCGCGAGGTCGCCGCGGCCGTGCGGGCCGCGACGGCCACCGCGTCGAGCCTGCCCCGGGTGACGCCGGCGCCGCCGGGCTGCACCGCGAACGAGTCGGGCACGAACACCGCGTCCAGGCCGAGCGATTCGGCGGCGGTCACCGCCGCCGTCCAGTAGCCCGCGGTGAACAGGTCCTCGGCACCGGAGTCCGCGCGCCGCCAGGACGCGGGATGCGTTCCGGTGCCCGGCAGTTCGATGCCGAGGAACGGCTCGGCATTGCTCATGACCTCGGTTCCTTTCCTTCGGGGATGGCCGCCAGCAGTTCCCGGGTGTAGGGGTGCCGTGGCTGGGTGAAGATGTCGGCGGTTGGCCCGATCTCGACGATGCGGCCGCCGCGCATGACCGCGACCCGGTCGCTGATGCGACGCACCACGGCCAGGTCGTGGGTGATGAACAGGTAGCCGACGGCGAGCTCGGACTGCAGGTCGTCGAGCAGTGCGAGGATCTGGGCCTGGACCGAGGCGTCCAGCGCCGAGACCGGTTCGTCCAGGACGACCAGGTCGGGGCGCAGGGCGAGGGCCCGGGCGATGGCCACGCGCTGGCGCTGGCCGCCCGACAGTTCCGCGGGCCTGCGCCGGGCGAAGTCGGCGGGCAGCGCCACCTGGCCGAGCAGCTCCTCGACCCGGGCGGCCCGGCCCGCCCGGTCGCCGACCCCGTAGGCGCGCAGCGGTTCGGCCACGATGTCGCCGACGGTCCAGCGCGGGTCGAGCGACGAGTAGGGGTTCTGGTAGACCACCTGGAACCGGCGGCGCAGCTCGCGCAACCGGGCCCGGCGGGCGGCGGTGAGGTCGTGCCCGTCGAAGGTCACGGTGCCGCGGTCGGCGTCGGCCAGCCGCAGCGCGATCCGCGCGGTGGTCGACTTGCCGGACCCCGATTCGCCGACCAGCGCCAGCGTTTCGCCGCGATCCAGCGCGAAGGACACGTCGTCGACGGCGGTGACGTCGCCCGCGCGGGCGTGGAAACGCTTGTGCAGCGCCCGCACCGACAGCAGCGGGGTGCCGGCGGCGGGTCGCGGGGTGCGGAACGGGGTGGGCGCCAGGGCGGGCGAGGCGGCCAGCAGCCGCCGGGTGTAGTCGTGCCGGGGCGCCGCGAGCACCTCGGCCGTCGGCCCCTGCTCGACGATCTCGCCGCCGTTGAGCACGACGAGGCGGTCCGCGCGTTCGGCGGCGGTGGCCAGGTCGTGGGTGATGAGCAGGACCGCGGTGCCGCGCGCGGCGATCCGCTCCGAGAGCCGGTCGAGGACGCGGCGGGCCACGGTGGCGTCCAGCGCCGAGGTGGGTTCGTCGGCGATGATCAGCTCGGGCGCGCAGGCCAGCGCGACGGCGATGAGCGCGCGCTGGCGCTGTCCGCCGGAGAGTTCGTGCGGGTACTGGCGGGCCCGCAGCTCGGGGCGGTCGAGTCCGGCCTCCGCGAGCAGGTCGAGCGCGCGCAGCCGGGCGCCGCGGCGGTCGGCGAGCTTGTGCACGAGCAGCGCCTCGGCGACCTGGTCACCGACGCGCAGCACCGGGTTCAGCGAGGCGCCGGGATCCTGGGGCACGAACCCGATCCGCCTGCCGCGCACGCGGCGCAGCGATTTCTCGTCGCCGGGATCGATCCGTTCGCCGGCGAACTCGATGGCGCCGCCGTCGATGTCGGCGCTGCCGCCGAGGAGGCCGAGCACGGCGTGCGCGAGCGTGGACTTGCCCGAACCGGATTCGCCGACCAGCGCGACCACCTCGCCGGGGGCGACGGTCAGCGACGCGCCGCGCAGGGCCTGGACCCGGCCCGTGCTCGCCCGGTAGGTGACGCGCAGATCGTCCACGCGCAGCAGGGGTGTGCCGCCGGAGGTCGGCGGGGTGGCCGGGTCGCCTGCGGTGCGGGCGAGCCCGGGTCCGGCCGCGGCCGGCAGCTCGCCCGGCGCGGGCGTGGAAGGGGCGCTCACAGCAGGTCCTTCCGGCCCGCGGCGCGGCCCAGGTGCTGGGCGGCGACGACGACGGCGATGATGACCAGGCCGGGCAGGGTGGTCAGCCACCAGGCGGTGGCGAGGAAGTTGCGGCCCTCCGAGATCAGCGTTCCCCATTCCGGGGTGGGCGGCTCGGCGCCGTAGCCGAGGAAGCTCAGCGAGGACACCGCCAGCACGGCCATGCCGAATTCCACCGCGGCCAGCGCGAGCACCGGCTGGATCGCGTTCGGCAGGACGTGGCGGGCCAGTACCGCGTACCAGCGCACCCCCGAGGCGTGGGCGGCCTCGACGTAGGGCGCGTGCCGCACCCGCAGCACCTCCGAGCGCATGACCCGGGCGAAGTTGGCGATCAGCGAGACGCCGACGGCCAGCGCCACGTTGCGGGTGCCGAAGCCGAGCGCGGTCACCAGGGCCAGCGACATCAGCAGGGTGGGGATGGAGAGCAGCACGTCGACGACCCGCATGACCGCGGCGTCGACGACGCCGCCGATCGCGCCGGAGAGCAGGCCGAGCACCGAACCGGCGACCAGCGCGAGGCCGACGGCGGTGAGGGTGGCGGTGAGCGAGAGCCCGGCGCCGTGCACCATGCGGGTGTAGAGGTCGCGGCCGAGATTGTCGGTGCCGAACCAGTGCTCGGCGCCCGGCGGACGGAACTTCTGCGCGGGCACGCCGGTCAGCGGGTCGCCGGAGGCGAAGAACGAGGGCGCCAGCGCCCAGCCGAGGACGACCGCGAGCACCACGATCGACACGGCTCGGCCGGGATGGCGGC
>NZ_BAGK01000076.1 GCF_000308795.1 Nocardia thailandica NBRC 100428
CCCCGACGCCGCCGGACGTCTCCCGCACCCCGTCTGTGGTGCAGAGTCTGCGCACCCACGCGGGTGCGGGTGGGGGAGTGCCGTTCTCCGTGGAGTTCAACCCGCCGCGCGACGCGGCAGGAGAGGCCCGGCTGTGGCGGGCGGTGCGCGAGTTCGAGCGCATGCACCCGGCCTTCGTGTCGATGACCTACGGCGCGGGCGGGTCGACCAAGGACCGCACCGTCCGCATCACCGGCGAGCTGGCGCAGGAGACCACCCTGCTGCCGGTCGCCCACCTGACCGCGGTCGGCCACAGCGTCGCCGAGCTGCGGTCGCTGGTCGGTTCCTACGCCGACTCCGGCATCCGCAACCTGCTGGTCCTGCGCGGCGACCCGCCCGGCGACCCGCTCGGCGAGTGGACCAAGCACCCCGAGGGCGTCGAATACGCCGAGGAACTGGTGCGCATCGTGCGCGACCTGGGCGATTTCCACGTCGGCGTCGCCTCGTTCCCCCAGGGGCACCACCGCTCGCCCGACCTCGACCACGACACCCGCTACCTGGCCGCCAAGCTGCGCGCCGGCGCCGAGTACTCGATCACGCAGATGTTCTTCGACGTCGAGCACTACCTGCGCCTGCGTGACCGGATGGCCGCCCTCGACCCGGTCGAGGCGACCAAGCCGATCATCCCCGAGCTCATGCCCATCACCTCGCTGCGCACGGTCACCCGCGCCGAGGAACTCTGCGGGCGTCCGCTGCCCGCCGCGGTGATGGCGCGGCTGCGCGCGGCCGCAGGCGACGGTCCCGAGGAGGACAAGGCCGCCGTGCGCGCCGAGGGCATCGAGATCGCCACCGAGATGGCCCAGCGGCTCATCGACGAGGGCGCCCCCTGCCTGCACTTCATCACCCTCAACTTCGCGAAGGCGACCAGCGAGGTGCTCACCAACCTCGGGTACGGGGTGACGGCGGCGCCGCTCAGCGCGTGATCCGCCGCGCGCGGCCGCCGTACCCGGCTCAGGACGGGTCGCGCCGGGCCAGGACGTAGCCCGACGGGACCCGGTCGTCCGGGCCGGGCGCGCGGTGCTGCATGCCGAGGGTGGTGAGTCCCGCGTCGGCGACGACGCGCCGCATCCAGCCGAGCGGGAAGCGGTGGGCCGCGGCGACCCGGTGGTCGTACGGGACGGGGTCGCCGTCGAGCGCGTCGGTGGTCTGGAAGCCGATCAGCACGTAGCCGCCGGGCCGTACCGCGTCGCGGACCGTACGGAGCAGGTCGCCGATGCCCGCCGGATCCATGTGGATCGTCGAGAACCACAGCAGCGCGTGCCCGATCGGCGTGGGCGGCGCGGCGAGGAACCCCTCGATCGTGCCGTGACGCACGTCGAGTTCCGGGTGCCGCTCGCGCGCGTGCCGGATCATCTCCGCCGAGGCGTCCACGCCGGTGACCCGGTTGCCCGCGCGCCGCAGGAACTCCCCGATCCGGCCGGGTCCGCATCCCAGATCCGCCACGACGTCGTTGCCCGCCGCGCGTACCAGCTCGCCGAACTCCTCGACGGCCCGCCGCTCGTCGGCGCCGACGGTGAGCCTGCCGTCGAGCATCTCCAGGTAGAGGTCCGCGATGTCGTCGTAGGCGTCGGCGACGCCGTCGCTGGTGTGAGGTCCGGGCATGCCGTCGACGCTAGCGCGGCGCCGCCCCGGATCCCACGGCGGCTCAGCGGGTTCGGGCCAGGTCGCGCCAGGCGCGTTCCCAGGAGCGGGTCATCGCGGGGTAGACGACGAGATGGCGGAACGGCTTGATCAGGGCCATGTAGGCGCGCCCCCAGCGGCCGTTGGGCGCGACCAGGACCGCCATCCGCAGGTGGTAGGCGTCGCCGTCGGCCACCCAGCCCAGGTGCAGCACGCCGTGCATGGTGTTGTTGGCGATCTCGGCGGCGTACTCGTCGTCGAGGAGGTAGAGCGCGCGGAAGGGGCCCGCGGTGTCCTCGGGGGCGGGGTGGGCGAGCAGGTCGGCGGGCAGGCGGTCGCGCAGGGACGCGACCCGGCCGCCGAGCCCGTCCTCGGCCCGGTCCCAGCCGAGCAGCGCGCCCAGTTTCCAGCGCAGGGCGAACAGCGCCCCGGTCACCCCGCGCTGTTCGGCGGCGCGCCGGTGCCGCAGCGCGTCGAGGAAGGGCGCGAAGTCGTCGCGCCGGCCGCCGGGGGTGTCGAAGCGCCAGACGTCCTCGACCTCGAACTCGGGCGCGATCTCGTGAATGCGCCACGGCCGTTCCGTGTGCGCCGCCGTCGGTATCCGCATGATCGGCCACCCTCTCGATACGCTGCCGTATGGTTAGACGGTAGCGCATCTGTACGCCTGCGTACAGTCCCTCGTGTGACCTCCCGGGAGCCGCGAAAGCGGGTGCCGGGGAACGGCACCCGCTTCCGCGGTCGATCAGGCGGCGACGGCGGCGCGGAGCGCCCACTCCTCCGCGACGAGGCGATGGGACTCGAGGCGGTCGGCATGGTCGAAGGCGATCGAGGTGAGCAGGAGCTCGTCGGCGCCGGTGACGCGCACGAGCGCCTCGAGCCGGTCGGCCACGCCGGCAGGCGCGCCGACGATCTGGCTGTCGAGCCGGTCGGCGACCAGGCGCAGCTGGTCGGGGGTCAGCGGGGCGGCGGTGGCGGGGTCGAGGTACTCGGCCGCGCCACCGCCGCTGCGGATGCTGTGCACCCAGTGCCCGTAGGTGCTCGCGCGGTGGCGGGCGGTCTCCTCGTCGGGCGCGACGACGACGTCGGCGGAGACGATGACGTGCGGCCGGTCCAGCACCGCCGACGGGCGGAAGGCGGCCCGATAGGCGGCCACCGCGTCCAGGGCGGTGCCGGGGGAGACGTGATAAGCGGCCGCGAACGGCAGCCCGAGCCGCCCGGCCAACTCGGCGCTCTCCCCGGCGGTGCTGCCGAACAGCCACAACTGCACCGGGGCGTGCTCGCCCGGCACCGCGTGCAGCGCGACCCCGTTGGAGGCGACGAAGGTGCCGTCCAGCAGCGCCCGCACCTCGGCGAGCTGGTCGGGGAACTCCGCGGAGCGCGCGCCCTCCTGCTGCAGCGCCTCGGCCGAGGCCAGGAACTTCGAGCGGTCGGTGATGCGCCGGGGATCGAACGGCGGCGGCACCACGACCCCGTCGCGGATCTCGGTGCGGCCGGTGACGGCGTCGACCACCGGCCGCCCGCCCTTGGCGGTCTCCGCCTGCGCGCCGAACTGGCCGCGCCGGTGCCCGGACCGGCCGAGACCCAGATCGAGGCGGCCGGGCGCGATGGCGTCGACGGTGCCGAACGCCTCGACGATGGAGGCCGAGGTGTGGTGGCCGACCTGGACCGCGCCGGTGCCCACCCGGATGCGCGAGGTCGCCGAAGCGACCAGGCCGAGCAGCGTCAGCGACGCCGAGCCTGCCACCGACACGAAGTGGTGCTCGGCCAGCCAGTACCGGTGATAGCCCCACTCCTCGGCCCGCCGGGCCAGATCGACGGTGTTGCGGATCGCCTGCGCCGCCGAGGATCCGGCGCTGATCGGTGACAGGTCGAGGATGGAAAGGGGAACGCGACCTGCGTGGTCACGCTCCGCTGCCGCCTCCGGTCGCTGACCGCTCATGCCGTGTCCGCCGGGCCTGATCGGGCGACCTGCGTGGTCACGCTCCGCTGCCGCCTCCGGTCGCTGACCGCTCATGCCGCGACCACCTGCTTCGGGTCCCGTTCGCCCGCCTCGATCGCCACGCGGAGGCGGTTCTCGGCGGGCGCGACCGGGCAGGTCGCGAAGTCGGTGAAGGCGCACGGCAGGTTCACCGCGCGGTTGAAGTCGAGGGTGACGGTGCCGTCGGCGGCGACCGCGCCCAGCGCCAGCGCGCGGGCGGCGGGGTAGGTGGTGACGCCGCTGGTCGCGTCGGTGAACAGCAGGCGCAGGTCCTGGGGTGTGCCGAAGGCGACCACCGTCTCGGTGACGCCGCCGAGGGTGAATTCGACCGTGCCCGCGGCGGAGTGGTGGTGTTCGAGCCCCTCGACGACGGCGCCGGTGGTGACGGTGCGCGGCGTCTCGAACGCGGTGAACAGGCCGGTGACCACCCAGCGCTCGTCGGCCGGGTAGGCGGGCACGCCGGTGAAGCGGGCCAGGGTCGCGGCGGCCGGATCGTGCACGCGCACCGCGAATCCGCCGGTGCGGCGGATCACCTCGAGGACGCGTTCCTCGTGGTGGACGATCAGGCCGGGCGCGCCCTCGGCGGGCACCAGGATCTGCACGCCGCCGATGCGCTCGCCCTCGTAGTCGAGCCGGTCGGCGGGCTGGGCCGTGATGAAGACCTTGCCGTCGGTGACCCACCACGTGCCCGGGACGCCGTCGAGGCGCTCGGGGCTGTCGGTGAGCCAGTGCAGGGCGGTCAGGCTCAGCCAGCCGACGGGATCGCGCAGGCCGTCCTCGCGGGCGTCGTGCCAGCGCTGCCAGTCGTCGGCGAAGGTGGTGGTGGATTCGAGGATGCTGGTCATGACGCTCGCGCTCCTTCGGTGACGAGAGGGTGGGTGTGCGGATGGCGCAGGCCGAGATGGTCGCGCAGGGTGGTGCCGGTGTACGCGGTGCGGAAGCACCGGCGCTGGTGGCCCGGGCGTCGGGTCTGTATCCCGCTGGCCCCGCATCGGGTGATCGGATGCACGACCACGGGTGGTCGGCGAGGTCGATGTCGGCTTAATCGGCGAGGCTTAGTTCAACGTCGAGGGGATCCGTCCAGTGCCGAGGTGGCGACCCGGGGCGCGAGATGCGATCCGGTACCGGGCGGTTCAATGCCGACGAACAGGACGGCCTTGCTCATGGCCCCAGATCCTTTCTCCGTGCTGGTGCGACCCACGTCGACTGGCGTGTGTGTTGCACAATTGCAAAGCGAGTCCGCAGTGGTGAAGACGTGAACTCATCGTGATTTGTTTCGTTGTGCTCCGGCCGGAACCCTGTCACCGTCAGCTTCCGCTGCCAATCGCCGTCCGTCATGAAGCGCGCCTACCGACAGCTGCGGCAGCTGTGACAGACGCAGGTCGGAATGATGGCGACGTGAGCACTATGGGGGCCGCGGCCAGGTGATCTGGGTAGCGACATCGTTCAGTGGTACTATGGCTTGTGGGAAGGATATAGTTGGGGGAGTTTATGGGGTCTGTAAGCGCGGGGGAGATCGACGTTGTTCCCGCTGAGGTCACCGTGTATGGGCAACGCGTGTACTCGATCGCCGAGCAGTTGCAGTTGGCACTGACCTCCATCGACCGTGACATTCAAGCGCTGAAAGGCACATGGCGTGGGAGCGCTGCGGACTCGTATGCAGCCGGCTGGCAGGAAGTGCGGCAGGGTGCGTCGGAGGTGTGGAACGCCTTATACGAATTGGCTGCCAAACTGGGCGTGACCGCCGATGTGTTGGTGCAGTCCGATCGGGCCCGCGCGAGTGCAATGTCAGTCTTGGACCTGCCATGAGTGAGCAGGGCATGAGCGTGGATCTGACTCAACTCGACATCGTGACAACGAAGATCCGAGGCTTCGCGAGCTTCGTCACCGATCAGCTCGCCTTGCTGGACGAACAGGCACGCAGTATCACAGGCAGTTGGACCGGTGCGTCCGCGTCTGCCTATCAAGAAGCCCATGTGGAGTGGGTAGAAGGCGCGAAGGACGTCGACAGGGGCGTGGGAACGATGGAAAATGCCGCTCGCGCCGCACATGGGAACTACGGAGCCGCTACGACGGCCAATGTCAAGATGTTCGACGTATGACCAGCCCGATCACCGTGGCCCCCGTGGAACTGACCGCGGCGGGCGCTGCTGTGCTCGCGGTATCGAATGCTGTCGGTATCCAACTCTCGCAGTTACTCACCACGCTGGCCGAGTGTGGCGGTATGTGTGGGAACGATCCTGCGGGAATCGTTGGTGGCAGGTCGGTAGACAAGACAAGCAGCGCGTTGATGGAATCGATCACGGGAATCGTGAACGGCACTGCACGGATCGGTGATGCGATCAAGGCTGCGGCGGCGAATCATGCGAACGCTGATCATGCCTCCGACATTGCCGAGGGCGAGGCCACTCCGTATCCGTTTCCCGAGGAAACGTGCGCGCGGCCGGTTGAATACCCGCCATCTTCGGTAGGTGATCTCGGCGGACCGTTCTTTGCGGATATCGTGCGATCGCTGGTCGGCATGATCGCTCCCAACGGGCACCAGGACAAATTGCGGTCGGCCGCAGCCGAGTGGCGTGCGATGGCGGTGCAGTGTGGAATGGCTGCTACCGATCTGTCGGCACCCCAGCAGGTGGTCGAGCAGCAGACCATGGATGAGAGCGCGTCGATTGTCCAGTCCCTGACGGCGATCGAGGAAGCCCTCACCACCACTCGGGAGAGCTGCGCTAGTCTCGCGACGAAACTGGACGAGTTCGCGCAGCATTTGGACATCGTGCACAGCGCGCTTCGCGACCTGGTCTCGTCCGCTTCGAATCCGGTATCGCTGGTGGGTGACGTTGTCGGTTCGATTGTTGGTGATGATGACAGTCTGCTCGATGATATCAAGACTGTTCTCGGCAATTTCGCGACCGAGATCTCAGCACTGGGTACTCTCATTGCAGCGGAAGCTCAGGCTGCCTTGGATGTGGCGCAGTCCGTCGCAAAGTATGCGGGCATCATTCTGTACAACGTTGCGGCGGACCTGGTGAATGTTGTGGCATCCTTCGGCAACGCGATCCAGGAAGATCCACTCCGCATGGGTACCGACCTTGCAGTCACTGCTGCGGGTGCTGCGCTGACGATTCTGGGTGCCGGCGGGGAGATCGGCGGTCTGGCCTTGGACGCCTCCGTCGTCGGTGCGGCGGTCGGTATTCCTGTCGGGGTCGTGTCGACCGGCGCTGTTGCTGCCGGTGTCGCCGTCGCCGGTGCCGGGATCATCGATGCTGCCAACACCATCGATACGCACAGCATAAGCCCCATGGCCCGGAAGAGTCCTGGCGGTGGGGGCAGAGCCGTGAACTACACGCCTCCGCCTAAGAATTTGACGGCCTTCCCCGAAGCCAGTCGTGCTACTCCGAAAACCCCCGTGCAAGGGGGTGGGGGTCTCCGCAAGCGCTGGAAAGATGCCAAGGGAAACATTTATGAATGGGATTCACAGCATGGGACCGTTGAGAAGTACAACAAGCGGGGCATTCATCAGGGCGAGTATGACGCCGAAACCGGAAAGATGACGAAACCGGCAGATTCGACGAGAACGGTGGAGCCGTGACCATTGATGTCGAGTTGTTCGATAAAGAAACCGAAAAGCTGGTCGAAGAATTCGACATATCGCACATCGGCGCACGGGTGGTCGCGGAGATCCTCGGAATTACGGAGGAAGAGTTGGCCTTCTCCTGGCCGCTGTCGGGCGATCAGCGAGATGCACTTTTTCGTCGTGCCGGAATATCGCCCTCCGTGGAAGGGTGCGATGTCTTTGTGACCGCGCATTCGTCTTGATCCCTTGTGCGGAGAAGTCGTTCCTCGACAGCAGAATGCGGGCGTCCACCTCGCGCTGCCCCGAGGTCGGCGCGGCGGCGCGCCTCGGGGTGGCATGAGGCCTCCGCCCACTGCAGGCCCGAACCGGAGTGGCGCAATCAGGAATTCACCGCTCGTCTCGTCGCCATCGGAGCGCAGTGTGTGCCTGGCCGAACCGGCGGTGCCGGCACCGAGCATGTCGTGGCGCCAGCAGGGGCCGCCCGTTCGAGGATGCTGGTCATGACGCTCGCGCTCCTTCGGTGACGAGGGGGTGGGTGTGCGGATGGCGCAGGCCGAGGTGGTCGCGCAGGGTGGTGCCGGTGTACGCGGTGCGGAAGCTGCCGCGTTCCTGGAGTTCGGGGACGACGCGGTCGACGAATTCGTCGAGTCCGGTGGGGGTCAGGTGCGGGACGAGGATGAAACCGTCGGCGGCGTCGGACTGCACGTACTCGTCGATCCGGGCGGCCACCTGGGCCGGGGTGCCGACGAACTGCTGGCGGGCGGTGACCTCGATGATCAGTTCGCGGATCGACAGCTTCTCCGCCTCGGCCTTCTCCCGCCAGGCCTTCGCCACGGCCAGGGGGTCCTTGGTGTGGCGGACCCGGCCGCGGGTGATGGTGGCGGCCGCGTCGGGCTCGACGTCGGGCAGCGGCCCGTCGGGGTCGTAGCCCGAGAGGTCGCGCCCCCACACCTGTTCGAGGAAGGCGATCGCGGTCTGCGGGCTCACCTGCTGCAGCCGGATGTGGCGGGCGCGGTCGTGGGCGTCGGCCTCGCTGTCGCCGAGCACGAAGGTGGCCGCGGGCAGGATCTTCAGGTCCTCGGGCGCGCGCCCGTACTTCGCCAGCCTGCCCTTGACGTCGGCGTAGAACGTCCGCCCGGCCTCGAGCGTGCCGTGCCCGGTGAAGATGGCGTCGGCGGCCGAGGCGCCGAATTCGCGGCCCTCGTCGGAGTCGCCCGCCTGCAGCAGCACCGGGTGCCCCTGCGGGCTGCGCGGCAGGACGAAGGGGGCGTCGATGTCGAACTGGGTGCTCCGGAAACGGGTTTCCGGCACCTCGCGGGCGAACACCCCGGCCGCGCGGTCGACGACGAGGGCGTCGGCGGGCCAGCTGTCCCACAGCGCCCGGGTCGCCTCGACGACCTCGGCGGCGCGGCGGTAGCGCTGTCCGTGTTCGAGGTAGCCGCCGCGGCGGAAGTTCTCGCCGGTGAAGGCGTCGGAGGAGGTGACCACGTTCCACGCCGCCCGGCCGCCGGAGAGGTGGTCGAGGGAGGCGAACTGCTTGGCCAGCTCGAAGGGCTCGTTGTAGGTGCTGTTGATGGTGCCCGCCAGGCCGAGCCGCTCGGTCACCCCGGCCAGGGCGTTGAGGACGGTGAAGGTGTCGGGCCTGCCGACCACGTCGAGGTCGTGGATGCGACCGAGGTGTTCGCGCAGGCGCAGGCCCTCGGCCAGGAAGAAGAAGTCGAACAGGCCGCGTTCGGCGGTGCGGGCCAGGTGCACGAAGGACTCGAAGTCGACCTGGCTCTTCGAGGCGGGGTCGGCCCACACGGTGGTGTTGTTGACGCCGGGGAAGTGCGCGGCGAGATGGATCTGCTTGCGGGGCTTGCCGGTCACTGTGCGGCTCCTGCGGGTAGGGCGTAGCGCGAGGCGGGGCGGGGGAGGCCGAGACGGTCGCGGAAGGTCCCCGGGACGGCGCCCGGGCGGGTCCGGGGGCGGCCGCCTGCTTCCAGCGCGGCCAGGGTCGCCCGCACCGCGAGCGGGCGCAGGACGGCGCCGTCCGCCGCGCCGGACTCGGCGATCCGGTCCAGCAGCGTGTCGAGCTGGGCCGGGTCGAGCAGGTGGACCTCGCGG
>NZ_BAGK01000075.1 GCF_000308795.1 Nocardia thailandica NBRC 100428
TGGACGCCCTGCACGGCCCGCTCGCGCGCGAAGTGGTGCGCCGGGCCATGGCCGAACCCTTCTGAGGGTCAGCGCCGTAGCCGCGCGGCCACGAAGGTCGTTGCGGCCACGGCGATCCGGCGCCGGTTCGGGACCGTCGCGCGGCGGGTGAAGATCTGGTACCCGCCGCGCTCGATCTCGTCCAGGATGCCCGCGTAGAGCACCGCCGCGGTGCGGATGCCGGGGCGGACCCGCGGGGTGAGCAGGTCGATGCCGGGGGCGGCGCGGCGGTACTGGTCGCGGTTGAGCGCGATCAGGTGGGCCAGGGCGCGCGTCAGCGGCGCGTCGACCGTGCGGGCCCGGTGACAGGACCGCAGGTGGTCCGCGTCGACGCCGAACGCGGCGAGGCAGTCGGCGGGAAGGTAGATCCGGCCCCGGTCGAGGTCCTCGCCGACGTCGCGCAGGAAATTGGTCAGCTGGAAGGCCTCGCCCAGCAGGGCGGCGGCCGGTTCGGCGTCGCGCACCGGTCCGACGGTGCCCAGGATCGGCAGCACCTGCAGGCCGATGGCGGCCGCGGAGCCGCGCATGTAGTCGCGCAGGGCGTCCATCGTGGGATAGACGGCCCGGTAGCCGGGCGCGCCGGGGATGTCCATGCGCATGGAGTCGAGGAAGACCTCCAGGTGCGCGCGATCGATGGCGTAGGTGGTCACGGTGTCGGCGGTGGCCGCCAGCACCGGGGCGTGTACGGG
Organism: Nocardia thailandica NBRC 100428; assembly: GCF_000308795.1. GTDB lineage: Bacteria > Actinomycetota > Actinomycetes > Mycobacteriales > Mycobacteriaceae > Nocardia > Nocardia thailandica. Next base: position 729 of record NZ_BAGK01000075.1, read on the forward strand.
GTGGCCGGTGGGGACGACGCCCGTGTCCAGGGTGGCCCAGAGCTGGTCCGCGAGCTCGTCGACCTGCTCGGTGGGGGAGCGGGGGTCCTCGGTGGGGTGATCGACCAGATCGTCGACGACCCGGGCGAACGCGTAGAGGGCGTGCACGCCGGGGCGGCGGTCCGGCGACAGCAGCCGGGTGGCCAGGAAGTAGGTGCGGCCGTGGGCGGCGGCGATCCGCGCGCACAGCCGATAGGCGGAGGCGAGGTCGGGCGCGGCGGGACCGGAACGGGCGGCGAGGGGGAGCGCGTCGCCGCTCATGCGGGCAGCGACGCGGCCGCGGGCTCCCGGGCGGGCCGCACCGTGGAGGAGTTGAGGTGCAGCGGGTCGACGGTGCGCAGCGACAGGGCCGCGACCACCGAGGCGAACGTGGCCAGCGCGACGTGCCAGAAGTTGTAGAGGCCGATCGAGCCGTCGGGCTGGAAGACCAGCATCAGCCAGGTGCACAGGCCGACCAGCACCATCAGGGTCCGGGTCGAGAGCGCGAACCCGGCGGCCAGGGCCAGCGGCCATGAGTAGTACCAGGGCAGCGCGGCCGGGGAGAGCAGCACGATGGCGACGAAGGCGATGAGGATGCCCATGACGGCCTCCCGCTCGCTGTGGCGGAACCGCCACCAGGTCGCCACCAGGATGACCACCAGCGCGACCGCGCACAGGGCGCGGGTGCCGTCGAGGACCTGGTCCATGCGCAGCGGGGTGACCCAGGTGATCATGTGCGCGAGGACGGTCGGCAGCGACAGCCAGTTGATGATCTTCTTGGAGCCCGACAGCGCGGTCACCCAGCCGAAACCGACGCCGGCCAGGGCGGACGCGGCGACGAACACCACCGCGAACACGACCATGCCCAGCGAGGCGATCTTGGCGAACATGAGCACGGGGTGGGGCATGTCCAGGCTGCGCCGCGCGGCGTCGGGGTGGCCGGGGTCCTCGGCAGGCGCCTGGTCGGGATGCTCGGCGGCGCGCTGGGCGGCGCGGCGTTCCTTCTCGTGCAGCATCCAGATCCACACCAGGAACGGCAGCGCGACGCCCGCGGTGGCCTTGATCGCGACGCCGATGGCGACCACGACGATGCCCGCCACGTGGTGGCGCTCGAGCACGAGCGCGATGCCCGCGCACATCAGGCCGACCATGAGCATCTCGTTGTGCACGCCGCCGATGAGGTGGACCAGCACCAGCGGGTTGAGCACCGCCAGCCACAGCGCCACGGCGGGTTTGCCGCCCAGGTGCTTGGTCAGATATGGCACGGCCCACAGCATCAGCGCCAGGCCCGGCAGCATGACCAGGCGCAGCGCGATGGTGCCTGCGATGACGTTCTCGCCGGTGAGCGAGGTGATGGCGCGGCCCATGAGCAGGAACACCGGGCCGTAGGGGGCGGTGGTCGTGGTCCAGACCGGGCTGACATTGTCCAGCAGCACACCGGGATTGGCGACGGGGCCGACCAGGTAGGGGTCGAAGCCGTCGCGCAGCAGGGCGCCCTGGGCGAGGTAGGAGTAGGCGTCGCGGCTGAACATGGGCGCCGCGAACAGCAGCGGCGTGATCCAGATGCCGACGATGGCGCGCAGCTCGTTCGGGGTCACCTTCGAACCGACGCCGCCGGTGCCGATCGTGGTGCGGCCCAGCCGGACCCACGCGGTGATCATCATGAGCACGCCCGCCCAGATGAGGATGGTCGACAGCGCGTAGCCGTGCCCGAACCGCAGCCAGGACAGGTGCAGCGCCTCGAGCAGCGGGTCGCGCTTGCGGACCGCGCCCGCGCCGAAGCCGCCGAAGGTGATCAGCGCCGCGCCCGCGAAGCCGAGCAGCGCCGCGTGACCCTCCGGGCTGCGGAGGAAGTCGCCGGTGGTGCGCAACCGGGACCGGGCGCCGTGCTCGGTCCCGATGGGCGTGGTGCGCGACGGCGGGGGGCCGGTCGGGGCGGTGACGGTGCGCGTGGTGTCCATGGGGCCTACGGTCGTCTCGGGGGGCGGCATCGGCGGTCGGTCCCCCAGGAAGGTCGGCGGTCGCAACCGCGAGCGGATGAGTCGGGCGTCAGTTTACGGCTTCATCCGCGAACACCAACTCTCCGGTCCGCTCCGGTGCGTGTCCGGTCGCCGGTGACGCGGGCGGCGGCGAGCTTCCCCGACAGCAGCGTGGTCGGCACGCCGACCCCCGGAGTGGTGCCGCAACCTGCGAGAACGACGTTTCCGGCGCCGGGCAGGTTGCGGGGCCGGAACGGCCCGGTCTGGCGGAACAGATGCGCCGCCGAGAACGGGGTACCGGCCAGCATGCCCGCGGCCTGCCAGGTGGCCGGGGTGTCGAGGTGGTCGATGCGGAAACCCTCGGCGATGCCGGTGTATCCGCGCCGCTCCAGGGTCTGGAGCAGTTCGCGCAGGTAGGCGGGGGCCAGCCGGTCCCAGTCGAGGGGGGCGGCCACCAGATTCGGGCAGGGCGCGAGCAGCGAGAACGGTTCGTGGGGCCCGTCGGCCCGCTGGATCATCAGCCCCGGATCGCTGAGCGCGGGCCGGGTGAGCAGCAGCGACGGGTCGCTCATGAGCCGACCGCGGCCGCGCCGCGCGACGATCTCGCGGAAGACCTCCGACCACGCCGCCCCGAAGTCGATGGTGTGGTGCGCCTGCACCGGCCAGCGCGCGGCGACCGCGGCGGGCACGGTGCCGTGCGCGACGACGGCCGAGGGGGAGGCGCGCAGCCCGCGCCGCGGCCGCAGCCCGAACCGCCGCAGCGAGCCCAGGTCGGCGGTGATCACGACCGCGTCGCAGCCGAAGAGCCGGTCGTCGGCGGTGCGCACCGCCCTGGCCCGGCCGTCCGCGTAGTCGATGCCCGTGACCTCGGTGTTCAGTTCCAGCTGCCCGCCCGCGGTGGTGAACGCCTCGGCCAGCGCCGCGGTCACCGCGCGCATGCCGCCCTCGGGGAAGTACACGCCGAGGCAGGTGTCCATGTAGGGGATGGCGCCGTAGACGGCGAGCGCCTGGTCCGGGCTGGTGCCCGCGTAGAGGGCCTGGAAGGTGAACAGCCTGGTCAGGCGCTCGTCCTCGAGGAATCGGCGCACGCGCGGGCCGAGCCTGCCGAACCCGCCGAGCCGGGTCAGCCGCGCCAGCGCGGTCCGCGACCGCGCGGTGGCGACCATGTCGAGGGGCGAGTCGAAGTCGGTGTCGATGAAGTCGGCGAATTCCGCGTCGTAGAGGCGGCCGAGCCAGTCGCGCAGCCTGCGGTAGCCCGCGGCCTCGCGCGGCCCGCACGCGCGGGCGACCTCGGCGGCCATCTCGTCGGGGTCGCTGTAGACGCGGATGTCGGAGCCGTCGGCGAAGCGCGCGTGATAGGCCGGGCCGAGCCGGTGGATGCGCAGCGGCGTCGGCAGCGAGTCGCGGGTGTGCCCGACCGCGCCGAGGGCCTCGTCGATGAGTTCGGGCAGGGTGAGGACCGTCGCGCCGTTGTCGATCTCGTAGTCGGCGAAACGGTAGCGGCCGACCCGCCCGCCGGGGTGATCGGCGCGTTCGAGGACGGTGACGTGGTGGCCCGCGCCACGCAGGTGCAGGGCGGCCGAGAGTCCGGCCAGGCCCGCGCCGACCACGACGACGTGTTCGGTGTTGCCGACGACGCTCTTCATGCCGCGCCTCAGGCCGCGCGCCGGGTGGCGGCCAGCGCCATGGAACGCAGCAGGTCCTTGACGGCGGGGGTGGCCGAGCTGGCGGCGATCGCGGCCAGGCCGGACTCGGTGAGCGCCGCGATGCGCCGCTCGACCTCGTCGACCGCGCCGAGGTCGGTGAGCAGGGTCCGCAGCCGGTCGACGGTGCCGTCGTCGAGGTCGGTGCCGAGGCCGGCCCGCAGCAGCGCCGCGGCGGCGGGGTCGGTGGCGTCGGCGCGCCGCAGCGCCTCGGCGATCAGGACGGTCCGCTTGCCCTCGCGCAGGTCGTCGCCGGAGGGTTTGCCGGTGACCGCCGGGTCGCCGAAGACGCCGAGCAGGTCGTCGCGCAGCTGGAAGGCGATGCCGATGTCGGTGCCGTAGGTGCGCAGCGCCGCGACGAGGGCGTCGTCGGCCCCGGCCAGCGCGGCGCCGAGGTGCAGCGGGCGTTCGACGGTGTAGGCGGCGGTCTTGAAGCGGTTGATCCGCAGGGCGGCGGCCACCGTCTCGTCGCCGCCCGCCTCGCCGTTGATGTCGAGGAGCTGGCCGCCGAGCACCTCGGTGCGCATCGCCGCCCACACCGGCGCGAAACGCGCCCGCGCGGCGGGCTCGAGGCCCGCCTCGTCGACCAGGTCGTCGGCCCAGGCCAGCGCGAGGTCGCCGATGAGAATGGCCACCGCGGAACCGAAGTCGGCGCCGTCGCCCGCGCGGCCCGCCGCGCGGTGGCGCTCGGCGAAGTCCACGTGCACCGTCGGGAACCCGCGCCGGGTGCGCGAGGAGTCGATGATGTCGTCGTGCACCAGCGCGCAGGCCTGGACCAGTTCCAGGGCCGCGCACGCCGCCAGCACCGGGGCCGCCTGCGGGCCGGCCGGGTCGCCGCCCGCGCCGAGCCAGCCGGTCCAGGCGAAGGCGGGGCGGGTGCGCTTGCCGCCGCGCAGCACGAACTGCTCGAGCGCGTCGACGGCCTCGGTGAACACCGGGCCCAGCGGTTCGACCAGCACGCGGCGGGAGGCGAAGAACCGGGTCAGCACCGTCTCCACGGCGGTGACGAACGCCGGCGTCCCGGGGATGAGCCCGGCGAGATCGGTGTCGAGAACCACGTCGGCGAGCGGGGTATCGATTCCGGCGGGCACGGTGGGCCTCCTGCGTCGGGGAGCGATGGGACCCGGTGGACGAGATCCGGGTTGTCCGATGGTTCGAGGCCGGTCGCGCTCCGTCGCGCGTGTCGGGGCGTGGCACGCCGACAGGCCGTCCGACGCAGAATACGTGGGCGGCGCGCGACGGGCGCATTCCGGCCGGTGGGCGGGCCCGCGGCGTCCCGCGCC
>NZ_BAGK01000074.1 GCF_000308795.1 Nocardia thailandica NBRC 100428
GGCGGCGTCCGGGCGTGGCGCGTGAGGGCCCGGCGCGGCGGCGCCGTCCGCGTCGCGGCGGCCCTGGGCGCGCGCCTCGCTGTACCCGCGAACGAACGCCGAAGCGGCGCTGTCGAATTCGCTGCCGACATCGTGGCCCGCGTGGTGCTCGTCCCACTCCGGCGGCAGCAGCGGATCGACCGGGACGCCGGCCAGCGCCTCGCGCAGGATGGTCACCAGGGCGGTGCCGTGCTCGGCCAGCGCCGCCACCACATCGTGGTGATCGCCGCGGACGAGAGCGGCCGCCGCGCACATCGGGCACCAGCCGCAGCCACCGAGATCGGGCCTGCCGTCGACCGCCGTGCGGCGCAGCACCGGCTCGACCCGTTCGAGCAGCGCCTCGGCCAGCAGACGCAGTTCCTCGGTGAACTCGGCCAGGCCGTCCGCGTGCGGACTGTGCGGGCCCCGCGGGCCGCGGCGGTCGGACGTCGGATCACTGCTCATCTGCGCGTGCCTTCGTGTCGGTCGGATCGGCGGGCCACAGCCGGGGATCGGGATGGAAGCGGACGACGAGATGACCGTCGTCGAGCTCGGCGGCCGCCACGGTGCAGCGCTGCAGCACCGGCGCCAGCCGGACCCGCCGCCGCACCCCGTCGGCCCCCACGATCAGATCGTCCTCCACCCGTCCCAGCCGCAGGGTCTGCGGATCGGCTACCGGCAGCCGCATCCGCAGGGCGTACACGGAGTCGACCCCCGCGCCCGACTCCCATCGAACCATCGGCGCGGCCGTTTCGGTGGCCCCGTCTCCCGGCGGCGGCGTGTCGAGGACGTAGGACAGCGCCGTCAGCGACGGCACCCCCACCGGTTCGGCGCCCGCGTGCATGGCCACCAGCACCGGCACCTCCGGGCACTGCGCGCGCAGCCGCTCCACGACCGCGAGCTGTTCGGCGCGCCGGTCCAGATACCAGCGGACCGCCGGATGCACGACGTCCCCGGGCGGGGGCACCTCCGGCAGCACCTTGTTCACCACCACGGCCGCCAGCCGCAGACCCAGCAGCGCCGCCGCGGAACGCACCCGCTGCGACTCCGCCACCGCGACCTGCTCGGGCCCGGTGATCAGGCGGGCGGAGGTGCGGGCCGGGTCGGCGAGCAGGTCCCGCACCCCCGACACCGCCTTGACGATGCGTTCCACCGTCGCGGCGAGCACCGCCTTGCGCAGGTCGAGACCGACCGCGCTCATGCTGCGCGCGTGCCGCGGCCAGATCCGTTCGAGATAACCGAGCAGGGTCTCCGGCGCGGTGACGATGCGCAGCATGTCGGCCGAGGGCGGGCAGTCGACGACGACGACGTCCCAGTCGTCCTCCTCGGCGTACTGGGTGATCTCGACCAGCATGAGCAGTTCCTGCACGCCCGGCAGGCCGGTCAGCTCGGCCGGGTCCAGCGCGGCCAGGTCGATCCCGTGCTCGTGGCCGGTCCCGGTGCCCAGCATCGCCTGCACCTCGCGGAAGCGGTCTTCCAGCAGGGCGAGGGAGTCGATCTCGATGACCTCGAGACCCGGCTGGACCCGCGCGATGCCCGCCACCGTGCCCGGATCGTGCGGGAAGACGAAACCCAGTGCGTCGCCGAGCGAATGGGCCTGGTCGAGCGAGGCGACCAGCACCCGCTGACCGGCCCGGGCATAGGACAGCGCCGTCGCGCACGCCAGCGTCGTCTTGCCGACGCCGCCCTTGCCGACGAACAGCTCGACCCGGGTACCGCCGGCGGCGCTCAGCCCTCGACCCGCTTCTTCAGTTCCTTCAGGGCGGTGTCGGTGATGACCTTCTCGGCCTTGCGCTTGAACATGCCGATCATCGGGATGTTCAGGTCGACGGTCAGCTCGTAGACCACCTCGGTGCTGCCGTCGGGGCGGTCGAGCAGCTGGTAGGTGCCGTCCTGGGCCTTCTGCAGGTCACCCGAGAGCAGCCGCCAGCTGACCGCCTTGTCGTCGGCGCGCCAGGTGTAGGACAGCACGTAGGTGTCCTTGACGACGCCCGCGTCCAGCACGAACCGGGCGGTGATCGCCCGGCCCGCGGCGTCGCGGTCGAGCACCTCCACCGACTTCGCCGCCGCCACCCACTCGGGGTAGGACTCGAGATCGGCGATGACCGCCATCACCCGGGGCGACGGTGCTTCGATGACGATCGATCTCTGGGTCCGGTCGGCCATGGTGGTGCGCTGTTCCTTTCGAGCGGATCGAGCGGGTCAGGACGCGGCGGGGGCGACGCCGGCCGGACGTCCCGCCTCGAGCCGGGCCTTCAGTTCGAACGACATGTTCTTGCCCGCCACGCGGCGGGCGCGGTTGGCCGCGGCCAGCTGCCGCGGCGACAGGCTCGCGGCGGCCCGCGGCTCGGCGTGCAGGAAGTAGTGCAGGATCACCCCGTCGCCTGCGGCCTCCAGCCACACCTCCATGGTGCCCGTCAGCGGCCCCGCGACGGTCCAGCGAATGCCCTTGTCGCCACGGTCCTCTCGCACGTCGAGCGCGAGATCGGGCCACCAGCGACGCCAGCTCGCGGTATCGGCGAGCACGTCGGCGACGGCAGCGGGCGGCGCGGCGAGAAAGGTCTGATCGGCGACCTGGATACTGCTCACCCCGCCGAGCGTAACGGACTTGACTTCCTCCCTGTCCCGGAGGACGGGGATTGCCTGCCTCACGGCGGCAGCTTCCTGTTTCACCGACGGTCGCCTCCCCGCATCAGCTGCGGGATGGTCTCACACCGTCTCCGCAGGCGAGCACCGCAAGCCCTGCGGCACGGATGTTCTTCGCGGCGTTCACGTCCCGATCGTGCTCCGCACCGCACGAGCACACCCACGCGCGCACGGACAACGGCATGGCTTCGGCTACCGTTCCGCAGCTCGAACACAATTTCGAGCTCGGATGGAATCGATCCACCGCCACCAGCGTCCGGCCGTGCGCGCCCGCCTTGTATTCCAGCATCGACCGGAACCGCGACCATGAGGCGTCGGAAACGGCGCGGGCGAGCGAGCGATTCCGGAGCATGTTCCGCACGCTCAGATCCTCGATGGCGATCACTTGGTTTTCGCGCACCAGTCGAGTCGAGAGTTTGTGCAGATGGTCCCGGCGGCGATCGGCGATCCGGGCGTGGATCCGGGCGACCCGGCGTCGGGCGCGTTCGCGGTTCGCCGAGCCTCGCCGCTTCCTGGACAGCGCCCGCTGAGCTCTCGCCAGGCGGGTGCGGTCGCGCAGTTCGTGTCGGGGGTTGGCGATCTTCTCGCCGGTCGAGAGCGTGTAGAGGGAGATGATCCCCGCGTCCACACCGACCGTGTCGACACGGGTGGGAAGGGGGACGACTGACGTCTCCACCAGGATCGACACGTGGTAGCGCCCGGCCGAATCCTTGGACACCGTGACTTGTGACGGCCGTGCCCCTGTGGGAAGAGGTCGCGACCAGCGCACCGCGAGAGGCTCCCTGTGCTTGGCGAGCCTCAGCTTCCCGTCGCGGAAGGAGAAGCAGTTCGAGTAGTAGGTGGCCGAGTCCTTCGAACGGTTCTTCTTCTTGAAAGCGGGAAAACCGGCCTGCTTGCGCCAGAACTTGTCGTAGGCGACCTGCAGATTGCGCAGTGCCGCCTGCAACGGTCCTTTCGATGGTTCGGTGAGCCAGCAGGTCCCGGGATCGCGCTTCCACGCGGTGAGCATCTTGTCCGACTCGGCGTAGGAGATCCGCCGCCGGTCCTCGGTCCAGGCCCGCGAGCGCTCGGTGAGGGCGCGGTTGTAGACGTAGCGGACACATCCGAACGTCATGGCGAGCTGCTCGGCTTGCTCCGGCGTCGGATAGAAGCGGTATCGGTAGGCACGCTTGACCACCTGGACCCCCATGCGGCCCAGGATACTGGGCCGGTCCGCCGGACCGCGCCATCGCGCTACCGGATCGTCACCGCAGGAGCTGCTTCAGGCGGGCGCCCTGGCGGTCCCAGTGCCAGTTCTGTTCGACCCAGGCGCGGCCCGCGGCGCCCATGGCGGCGGCGCGGTCGGGGTCGGCGAGGAGCTCGGTGAGGGCGCCGGTGATCTCGGTGATCGAGCGGCCGTGCACGACCAGGCCGGTCTCGCCCTCGCGGACGGTCTCGGGGGCGCCGCCGGAACGGCCCGCCACCACGGGGACGCCGGTGGCCGAGGCCTCCAGGTAGACGATGCCGAGGCCCTCGACGTCCAGGCCCGCGCCGCGGGTGCGGCAGGGCATGGCGAACACGTCGGCGATGGTGTGGTGGGCGGCCAGCTCGCCGGAGGGGACCCGGCCGGTGAACTTCACCGAGTCCTGCAGGCCGAGGGCGTCGGTGAGGGCGCGCAGCCGGGTCTCGTGCGGGCCGCTGCCCGCGATGACCAGCACCGCGCCGTCGATCTTCTCCCGGATCTCGCTCATCGCCACGATCAGCATGTCCTGGCCCTTGCGCGGCACCAGCCGGGACAGGCACAGCACGGTCGGGCGGTCGCCGAGGCCGTAGCGGGCGCGCAGTTCGGCGCGGGCGGCCGGGTCCGGGCGGAACTCGTCGGGGTTCACCCCCGGCGGCAGGTATTCGAGGGCGGCCTCGGGGCCGAACGCGGCGGCGAACCGGCCGCGGGTGTACTTGCTGACGTAGGTGACCACGTCGGTGCTGTCACCGATGCGGCGCAGCGCCTGCCGCGACCCCGGCAGCATCGACCAGCCGACCTCGTGGCCGTGCGTGCTGGCCAGCACCCGCTCGGCGCCCGCGCGGCGCAGCCGTGGGGTCATGACCGCCAGCGGGGCCGCGGCGCCGAACCACACGGTGTCGCAGCCGTGGGTCCGCAGCAGCTCGCCCGCGCGCTTGACCACGTCCGGGGTCGGCAGCATCAGGGTGGTGCGGTGCCGGACCACCTCGAACTTCTGGGCGGCGTCGAACTTCTCGTGGCTGTCCCCGCGCCAGCGCGGCGCGTAGACGACCAGGTCGCCGGGCGGCAGCTGCCCGGCCAGCGCGTGCAGGTAGGACTGGATACCACCCGGCCGCGGCGGGAAATCATTGGTCACCAGCAGAGTTCGAGCCATGGTTGATCAACCTAACGGTCTTCTGGCACGGGACAGGTACGGGGAGGCCTACAGGCTGCGGGCCTGTAACCACTCCCGCCAGCCGTCGAGCAGGGCGGGAGTCGAGATGCCGAGGACCGCGCCGAGCGCGCCGTCCAGGGCGGCGGGTGACTGGGGACTCGCGGCGACCCGGCGGTACAGCTCGGTCAGCGCGGGCACTCCATAGCGGTCGGCGACGAAGGCGCAGGTGCTCCAGGCGGTCTCGTAGGCCAGCGGCGCCTCGACGCCGCCGAACGCGGCGTCGGGGACCAGCCCGGTGGGCAGGGTGCCCGCGCGCAAGCGGGTGGTCAGGGTGGGCGCGACCTGGGAGAAGGAGGTGGCGCGGCCGTGCTGGGAGACGAAGTCGGCGTAGCCCTCGAGCATCCACATCGGCGCGTCGTCGACGGTCTGCGCGCGGGTGGCCACGTGGGTGAGCTCGTGCCGCAGCAGGGTGCCGAGGCCCTCGCGGCCCATCCGGCGGCCCGCGTCGGGATGGAAGACGACCCGCTGCACGTCGGCGCCGGAGCCGCCCGACAGTGTGACCGCGGCCGCGTCGGGGGAGACCACGGCGTTGGCGGCCCGCGTCAGCGCCGTGAACTCGGCGGTGCTCGAGGCGATCACGACGATGGGCGCGCGGTTCCATCCGGTACCCCACACCCGGCTGACGTCGGCGACCGACGGCGCGAGCTCGGCTTCGAGGACGTCGAGGTCGCCGCTGTTGGCGGCGTGCGCGACCAGCAGGGCGTCCTGACCGCCGCCCGCCGGGGCGCGGCGCACCAGCACCGGGCCGAACGGTTGCAGGTCGCGGCGCACGGCGCTCAGGCGGGGGTCGTCGGCGCCGACGGCGGCGCCGAGCACCTCGGCCTCGTCGGAACCGGCCAGCTGGAGCGCGCCGACGTTGCGCGGCATCATCACCAATGCCAGGCACGCCCCCGTCAGCAGGGTGACAGAGGCGAGCGTCAGACAGAATTCGAGGCGGCGGCGGGCCGAGAACCAGGTGCGTAGGCCGGGTGGGCGCGGGGGGTCGGCGGGTTGTTCGGTCACCACGTGCTCAGTATCGCCTGGCCGAGTGGTACGGCGTCGAACCCATGGGCGCCACGGCCACCGGGACACCGAAGGTGGAGGCGTGCAGCATCATCCCGTTGCCCGCGTAGATGCCGACGTGGGAGATGTCGGGGTAGAAGAACACCACGTCACCGGGCTGCAGGTCGTCCTTGGCGACCGGTGTGCCATAGGAGGCCTGCGCGGATGAGGTTCGCGGCACATTTTTGCCGACCTGCTTGAACGCCCACTGCACGAGGCCGGAGCAGTCGAACTGATCCGGTCCGGTGGCGCCCCACACGTAGGGGTCGCCGACGCGGGTGAGCCCGGCCGCCAGCGCGCTGGTGCCGCTGCCGGGGACCAGGCCCTTCAGCAGCGAGTCGCGGTCGAAACCGGGCGGGAACGGCGAGCCCGCGAGGCCCGCCTTCTCGGCGCCGCTCAGTCCGGCCCACGCGGCGACCACCTGGGCGGTGGCGCCGCCGAGGTCGGCGCGCCTGCGTTCGAGGTCGGCGCGCACGGCCTCGGCCTGCTGGGCGGCGGCGTGCGCGGCGTCGGCGGCGGCGCGGGCGACCTGCTGGGCGGCGGTCGCGGTGTCGGTGGCCTGCTTGAACTGCCGGACGGTGTCGGCGGTGCGCTGGGACAGCACGTCCAGGATCGACTGCTGGTCGAGCAGCTGCTGCGGGGAGTTGCTCGACAGGATGGAGAACATGCGGTTGGTGCGCGCGCCGGTGTAGGTGGCGACCGCGGTGCGGTCGATCATCGGCTGGTACCGGCGGACCTCGGCCTGGGCGGCGTCGACGGCGGCGGTGGCGGCGGCCAGCTTCGCGTCGGCGTCGGCCTGGGCGGCGAGCTTGGTCTCCAGGTCGGCGGCGGCGCCGAGGGCCTGCTGGTTGAGCTGCTCGGTCTGCCGGGACAGATCCACCATCTTGGCGACCGCGTCGGAGGCGGTGGCGGGCATCGCGACCGGATCGGCGAGCGCGGGACCCGAGCCGTAGGCGGTGCAGACGACGATGCCCGCGGCGAGGATGACGCTCGAGCACCGTCTGGTGTAGCGATGGTGTGCGCTCACTGGCTGCGGTGCCCCGTTCTCTCGTGGTCCGATCTGCTGTGGTGCGCGCGAGGAGCTCTACGCGAACCCGGCCCTCCGTACCGCCCGAATGAAGGTCTCGATCAGGTTACGGAACGGCAACCCGTTGTGTCCAGCGGCCTCGGCCCGTGCTCCGGGCCCGGGCCGAGGCCGCGTGGATCAGAAGCGGCGGGCGCCCGCGAACGGCATCGAGGAGATCGGCGCGACCGCGACCGGCGAACCGGCGGTGGAGGCGTGCACGACGTTGCCGTCACCGGTGTACAGGCCCGAGTGGCCGCCACCGTAGAAGGAGACCAGGTCGCCGGGGCGCAGGTCGTCGAAGGAGACCGGGACGCCGCTGGAGAGCTGCGCGCCGCTGGTGCGCGGCACCTCGACGCCGGCCTGACGGTAGGCCCACTGGACCAGACCCGAGCAGTCGAACGCGTCGGGGCCCGCGGCGCCGTAGACGTAGGGGGAGCCGACCTTGCTCAGCGCGGCGTCGAGCGCGATGTCGGCGGCGGTGGCGCGCGGCGCGGTGAACGGCAGCGGGGCCTGGCCCGGGATCTCGATGCCGGGGATGCCCGCGGGGATCGGGATCTCGTTGGGAACCTCGAAGGTGCCCACGCCCGGGACGGTGACCGGCGTGGCCGACGCGGGCGCGGCCGGCAGGAGGAACGCGCCGATGGTGGCAGCGCCGACGGCTCCGGCGGCAACGGCACGCTGCGCCTGACGCTTGACGGTGTTGGTCGCCATGATGCGGTGTTTCCAATCTGCCCCACGACGCCGGGTCCGTGTGACGCGGCGGACGTCGTCTCGCCGTCGTGGGCCGGGAAGGTTCCCGATCCGGTCCGGCGGACTCCGTGAGGTCTCGAAAAGGTTACGAACCGGCAACGGTGGTTTGTAAAGTCGGACAGGCGTCCACGGGGCCGTGTGGCGCATGCGCCCCCGGAAATCGTGCGATCTGGCTCACAGCGATCACGAAACGATAACGCCGGGCCTTTCCCGGGGGATCGCCCGGCGCGTCGCGACGGGGTCGCTCGGGCCTCGGCTGACCGGATACCTCCGTCGAAACGCCAGGTGAACGGGGATCCATCCGGAACGATGCCCTACCGGATTCCACTCGACCCGGCGACGGCGCGTCACCCGGCCGCCCGACCCCGCGCACGGCACCCGGCCGGACCGCCCCGGCGCTGCGCAGTGATGCGGTATCGCCCACACTGTGAGCCCGGTCTCTCCGGGCCGTAATCGGCGGCATTTTGTTCGCATCGGAACGAAAAGCGCATCGCGCGGACACGGTCTGTCGGACCCCCTGGTTACGCTCCCGGCCGTGCCCGACCCGGTTCCCGTCACCCGCCAGCTGGCCTTCGACGAGCTCGATACGCCGCTGTACGACACCACCTTCGTCGTGGTCGACCTGGAGACCACCGGGACGAGCCCGGAGGGGGACGCGATCACCGAGATCGGGGCGGTGAAGGTCCGCGGCGGGCAGGTGCTCGGCGAGTTCGCCACCCTGATCGACCCGGGCCGGGCGATCCCGCCCGCGGTCGTCCACGTCACGGGGATCACCACGGCCATGGTCTACGGCGCCCCCCGGATCGAGGGGGTGCTGCCCGGCTTCCTCGCCTTCGCCGAGGGCGCGGTGCTCGTCGCGCACAACGCCCGCTTCGACACCGCCTTCCTGAAGGCGGCCGCGGCGCGGATGGACCTGCCCTGGCCGAGCTTCCAGGTCCTGTGCACGGTGAAACTGGCCCGGCGGGTCCTGACCCGCGACGAGGCGCCCTCGGCCCGGCTCGGCGTGCTCGCCCGCGTCCTCGGCGCGAGCACCACGCCCACCCACCGCGCCCTCGACGACGCCCGCGCCACCGTCGACGTCCTGCACGCCCTCATCGGCCGCGTCGGCAACCAGGGCGTGCACTCGCTCACCGAGCTGCTCGACTACCTGCCCGGCGTGACCGGCCCGCAGCGGGCCAAGCGGAACCTGGCCCACGATCTGCCCGCCGCGCCGGGGGTCTATCTGTTCAAGGGGCCCGGCGACGAAGTCCTCTATATAGGGACGGCGGTGAATCTGCGCCGCCGCGTCCGCTCCTACTTCACCGGCTCGGAGACCCGGGGCCGTATCAAGGAGATGGTCGGGCTGGCGGGGCGGGTCGAACACGTCGTGTGCGCCCACGGTCTGGAGGCGGGGGTACGCGAACTGCGCCTGCTGGCCGCGCACGCCCCGCCCTACAACCGGCGTTCCAAGTTCCCCCGCCGCGGATGGTGGATCACCCTGTCCGACGAGCCGTTCCCGCGCCTGGTCACCGTGCGTGTCCCGGCCCGGACCGCGGTGGGCCCCTTCACCTCCCGCGCCGACGCCGCCGACGTCGCGGCCACGATCGCCGAGTACGCGGGCCTGCGCACCTGCACCACCCGGCTGACCCGCCGCGCGCGGCACACCTGCCCGCCCGCCGTCGTCGGCGGCTGTCCCGTCGCCCGCGCCGACGGCGACCTCGACGCGCCCGCCTATGCCGCCGCGCCCGCCGCCGTGCGCGAGTTGTTCACCGGACGCGCCGACACCGTCCTGCGCGCGATGGTCGAGCGCATCGAGACCTACGCGGCCGCCGAGCATTTCGAGGCCGCCGCCCGCCTGCGCGACCGTGCGCGCGCCGTCATCCGGGCCCTCTACCGCACCCAGCGGTCGGCCGCCCTGGCCGCCGTCGGCGAGCTCGTCGCCGCCGCCCCCGACGGCGATCGCGGCTGGGAGTTCGCGGTCATCCGGTACGGCAGGCTGGCCGCTGCGGGCGTCGCCCGGCGGGGCACCCCGCCGATGCCGGTGGTCGAAAGCCTCACGGCCGCGGCGGAAACCGTTCTGCCCGATTTCGGGGACGCGGCCCGCGCGCGGCCGCAGGCGCCCGACCCGGGCGGGCCCGCCACGGGGCGGGCGCCGCTCCCGGCTCGTGCCACGGGGGCCGGCGCCGCGGACCCCGACGGGGGCCCGCGCCCCACCTCGACGACGCGGCCGCGATGCCGCCGCACCTGCTCGCCGAGGCGCCGCCGCTGCGCGGCGCGTCGCCGGAGGAGGTGGCCCTGGTGGCGCGGTGGCTGACCCGGCCCGGCGTGCGGATCGTGCGCGCCGACACCGGCTACGGCGAGCCGTGCCACGGCGCGGGCCGCTGGCTGGCGTGGGCGCAGCTCGCGGAGGAGGCCGCGGCGGCCCGGCCGCCCGAGGTCGAGTACGCCGACGCCCGGGTGAGCTGAGGCCACGTCGGCGCCCGCCGCCCGTGCCCGCGCCTAGGATCGGCGCATGGACATGTCGATCCGTGCCGCCGCCCTGCGCGGGGTCGACGGCCTGATCGCCGACCTCGGCGGCGACCCGAGGGACCTGCTCGGCGAGTTCGGGGTGACGGTGGCGGAGGTGGACTCCGACGAGGCGGTCCTGCCCGCCGCGACGATCATGCGGATCCTGCGGACCGCGGCGCGGCGGCTGGACTGCCCCGACTTCGGGTTGCGGCTGGCCGGTCGCCAGGACCTGTCGATGCTGGGACCGCTGGCGCTGGCGGTCGCCAACTGCGACACGCTCGGCGGGGCGCTCGAATGCGCCTCGCGGTTCCTCTTCGTCCACAATCCGACGCTGCGGCTCAGCCGCGTGGCGGACCCGGAGCACTACGCGGGCGTCGCCGCGCTGGCCTATCGGATGTCGCTGCCGGACATCCCGCACGATCCCCAGGCGGTCGACGCCGGGCTCGGGCTGCTGCACCGGTGCGTCGGGGCGATGAGCGGCGGGTACGAACTGCTGGGCGTCCACCTGCCGCACCCGCCGCTCACCGATCCCGCCGTCTACGCCGAATTCTTCGGCGCGCCCGTCCGTTTCGGCGCCGACGAGGCGGTGCTGCGGATGCCGGCGAAGATGTGGGATCAGGCGGTCTCGCCGCGGGTGAACCCGGAGCTGCGGCGCATGGTCGTCGACTATCTGGAGGCCAACTACACCGACCCGCGCGACGGGCTCACGGTGGCCGCCCGCTCGGCGGTCGGGCGGGCGCTCGGCACGGTGCCGGTCCGGCTCGAGCTGATCGCCGGATGGCTGCACCTGCATCCCCGGACCCTGCAGCGGCGGCTGGCCGCCGAGGGCACCACCTTCGAGGCGATCGTCGACGACGTCCGCCGTACCACGGCGCTGCGCCTGCTCACCCGCACCGATCTGCCGCTGTCCCAGGTGGCCTCGCTGATCGAGCTGGCCGGGCAGTCGGCGCTGACCCGCGCGTCCCGGCGCTGGTTCGCCGACACCCCGTCGCGGGTGCGCCGCGCCGCGCGGTCCCCGCGACCCGCCGAGGCTGTCGCGCAGGGGTAAATTTTTGTCGCCCAGGGTGAAGAAACCGGGGTGCGACCGTCCGCATACTGAGGCCATGAGCAGCGTCTCCGATCCCACTCCACCCCCGGCCGCGGAGTCGGCGTCCCCCGATCACGTCGACGTCCTCATCATCGGCGCCGGTCTCTCCGGCATCGGCGCGGCCTGCCACCTGGCCACCGCCCTGCCCGGCAAGACCTACGCCGTGCTGGAGGGCCGCGGCGCGAGCGGCGGCACCTGGGACCTGTTCCGCTACCCCGGAATCCGCTCGGACTCCGACATGTACACCCTCGGCTACCGCTTCAAGCCCTGGACCGGCGACAAGGCCATCGCCGACGGCGCCGCGATCCGCGACTACATCCGCGAGGCCGCCACTGAACACGGCGTCGACCGCCACATCCGCTACCACCACCGGGTGGAACGGGCCGAGTGGTCCGGCGCCGAGGCGCGCTGGACGGTGCGCGTCCACCGCGCCGACACCGGCGACACCGTCACGCTCACCGCGAACTTCCTGTTCGCCTGCACCGGCTACTACCGCTACGACCAGGGCTACACCCCCGAGTTCGCCGGGCTCGCCGACTACGCGGGCACCGTCGTGCACCCCCAGCACTGGCCCGAGGACCTCGACTACGCGGGCAAGCGCGTGGCGATCATAGGCAGCGGCGCGACCGCGGTCACCCTCGGTCCGGCCATGGCGCGGGCCGCCGCGCAGGTCACCATGGTGCAGCGTTCGCCCACCTACATCCTCTCCGCGCCGTCGGCCGACGCCGTCGCGCTGCGCCTGCGCCGGTTCCTCCCCGAACGGCTCGCCTACTCGCTGACCCGCCTCAAGAACTCGGCACGATCGGTCGGTATCTACGAATTGAGCAGGCGGCGACCGGAATTCGTGAAGAAGTTCATCCGCGACCTGCAGCGGCGCTGGCTGCCCGACGGCTACGACATCGACACCCACTTCACCCCCGCCTACGACCCGTGGGACCAGCGGCTGTGCCTGGTCCCCGACAACGACATGTTCCGGGCCATCCGCAAGGGGCGCCTCGACATCGTCACCGACCGCATCGAGCGCTTCACCGCCACCGGCCTGCGCCTGGAATCGGGCCGCGAACTCGACGCCGACGTGGTGGTGACCGCCACCGGGCTGAACCTGCTCGCCTTCGGCGGCATCGACCTGGCCGTCGACGGCCGCCCGGTCGACCTCACCGAGACGATGGCGTTCAAGGGCATGATGCTCTCGGGCCTGCCCAACTTCGCCTTCGTCGTCGGCTACACCAACGCCTCCTGGACGCTGAAGGCGGACCTGGTGTGCGAGTACGTGATCCGGCTGCTGAAGTACATGGACGCGCGCGGCCACCGCACCGTCGAACTCGACCGCGACACCGCGGTCGCCGAGGAGCCCTTCCTCGACTTCGCCGCCGGCTACGTGCTGCGCTCGCTGGACCGCTTCCCCAAACAGGGCGACGTCGCCCCGTGGCGGCTGCGGATGAACTACTTCCGCGACCTGCCCGTGCTGCGCTACGGCCCGCTGCGCGACAAGGCCATGCGCTTCGACCGGGTTCCGGTACCGGTCCCCGCCGACCGCTGACCGGACCCCGGCCCGGCGGCGCGCACCGCGCCCACCGCCGGGCCCGGTCCCTCTAGGCTGAGGCCATGATTACCGCGATCGTGCTGATCCAGGCCGACAACTCCCGTATCCCGGAGACCGCGCAGGCGCTCGCCGACACCGACGGCGTCGCCGAGGTCTACTCGTGCGCCGGGGACGTCGACCTGATCGCGATCGTGCGGGTGCGCGACCACGAGCGGATCGCCGAGGTGGTCACCGGCGGGATCGACAAGGTCGCCGGGGTGGTGCGCACGACGACGCACATCGCGTTCAAGTCCTACTCCAGCGCCGACGTCGAGGCCGGATTCTCCCTGGGGGAGTAGCCGTTCAGTTCTCGTCGAGGGTCTGGGTGAGATCGGCCCAGGTCGCCAGCAGCTTCGCCGCCGCGCCGCTGTCCACCGCGGCCGCGGCGCGTTCGGTCGCCGCGGCCAGGGCCGCGTCCAGGTCGAGGTCGACGTCGCCGACCCCGCGCGAGAGGTCGTAGGCCACGATCGCGGCCGCGGAGTTCAGCAGCACCGCGTCGCGCACCGGGCCGGGCTCCCCGGCGAACACCGCCCGCGCGACCACCGCGTTGGCCTCGGCGTCGCCGCCGCGCAGCGCGTCCAGGTCGACCCGGGGCACCCCGATGCGGGTCGGGTCGAGCACGGTCTGGCGGATGCGGCCGTCGTGCACGATCCACACGTCGGTCAGGTCCGAGGTGGTGATCTCGTCGAGGCCGTCGCGGCCCCGCACCACCAGCGCGCTCGCGCGGCGCTCGGCGAACACGCCCGCGATGACGGGCGCGAGATCGGCGAACGCGCACCCGACCAGGCCGGCGCGCGGCTGGGCCGGGTTGGTCAGCGGGCCGAGCACGTTGAACACGGTCGGGATGCCGATCTCCTTGCGGGCCGGGCCCGCGAACCGCAGCCCGGAGTGGAACAGCGGCGCGAAGCAGAATCCGATCCCCGCCTCGCGCACGGAGCGGGCCACCGACCGCGGGCCGAGGGTCAGCTTCACCCCGAGCGCCTCGAGCACGTCGGCGCCGCCCGCCTTGGACGAGGCCGCCCGGTTGCCGTGCTTGACCACCGGCACCCCGGCCGCGGCCACGACCACCGAGGACATGGTGGAGATGTTGACCGAGCCGGAGCGGTCGCCGCCGGTGCCGACGATGTCGACGGCGTCGCCGTCGATGGACACCAGCCGCGCGTGCCCGAGCATGCCGGTGACCAGCCCGGCCAGCTCGGTCGGTGTCGGGCCCTTGATCTTCATCGCGACACCGAAGGCGGCGATCTGGGCGGCGGTCGCGTTGTCGGTGAAGATCTCGTCGATCACCCAGGTGGTGTCCTCGGCGGCCAGGTCGCCGCCGTCGGCGAGGGTTCCCAGGACCTGCGGCCAGCTGCGCACGCTCATACCTTCTTGTCTTCTCGTTGCACCCGGGCGCGCCGGATCTCCTCCGGCGAGCAGCTTATGTCGTGCAGCTTAGTGAGGCGCAGCAGTCGTGGGGGGCTGCAGCGCGTCCCAGCCTTCGGCGACGCCGTCGTGGCGCTGGGCCAGGCCCGCCATGCGGGAGCGCTCCTGCGAGCAGTGCAGCGGGTCGAGCACCTGCACGCGGCGCAGCAGCACGTCGACGAGGCCGTCCTCGCCGGGCAGGCCCGGTTCGCCCTGCACGGTGTAGCCGTCGTACCCGGCGATCTCGGACGCCTCGGCGACCCGCCCGGCGGGCAGCCGCAGATGATGACGCAGGACCGCGGGCGCGTCCCGGTCGAGGCCGGTCGCCCGGTCCAGGGCCGCCGAACACGCCTCGGCGTCGTCGAAACTCGCCGCGACCACCACCAGGTCGTCCCGGTCCGGGTCGAGCGGCTCGTCCCCGCCCCCGCCGAAGAGCCGCCGCCACATCCGCACCACGACCATCGCCGCCTCCTCGTCTCAGCTTCTCCTTATCCGCACGTGCCATCCTGGCAGTCGGGCGCGGGGGAGCCAACACGCCGATCGGGCCTGTCACACCCCGTCTGTCCGTGGGTTTTCCGACCCGCGGGACAAAGTTTCGTACCCGGGTTCATCTGTCGTACTACGAAGAGTCATACTTACCCCGTGACGACCGCAGTAGGCACCCCAGGATCGGCCATTACTCAGCGTGTGCATTCGCTGAACCGGCCCAACATGGTCAGCGTCGGAACCATCATCTGGCTGTCGAGCGAGCTGATGTTCTTCGCCGGCCTCTTCGCCATGTACTTCGTTGCGCGCGCGCAGGCGCACGGCAACTGGCCCCCGGAGCCGACCGAGCTCAACATGAAGCTCGCCGTTCCGGTGACGGCCGTGCTGGTCGCTTCGTCGTTCACCTGCCAGATGGGCGTGTTCGCGGCGGAGAAGGGCGACGTGTTCGGCCTGCGCCGCTGGTACCTGATCACCCTGCTGATGGGCGCGTTCTTCGTCGCCGGCCAGGGTTACGAGTACTTCCACCTGGTCGAGGAGGGCACCTCGATCTCCAGCAGCTCCTACGGCTCGGTGTTCTACATCACCACCGGCTTCCACGGCCTGCACGTGATCGGTGGTCTCATCGCCTTCGTGTTCCTGCTCGTGCGCACCACGCTCAGCAAGTTCACGCCCGCGCAGGCGACCGCCGCCATCGTGGTGTCCTACTACTGGCACTTCGTCGACATCGTCTGGATCGGGCTCTTCGCCACGATCTACTTCGTCCGCTAGGCGCGGGCGCACAGCATTTGCACAAGTCGGTTCCGTCTACTCCAAAGGGACACAGATGAGTTCATCTCCCCCGTCGGCCCAAGAGCCCGCCGGCCCCGGCACCGGTCAGGCTGCCAAGATCCGCAAGCAGCGGCGCCTTCGCCGTCGTATCGCGGGCGGTCTCGCGTTGCTGGTGGGTCTGGTCGGAGCCGGCTTCCTGGCCACCGCGGTCACCCCGGACGCCCAGGTCGCCACGGCGCACGAGGACCAGTCCGCGCTCATCCGCGAGGGCAAGCAGCTCTACGAGACCTCCTGCATCACCTGCCACGGCGCCAACCTGCAGGGCGTGCCGGACCGCGGCCCGAGCCTGATCGGTGTCGGTGAGGCCGCCGTCTACTTCCAGGTGTCCTCCGGCCGCATGCCGATGACCCGCAACGAGGCCCAGGCCGAGCGCAAGCCCGTCAAGTTCGACGCCCACCAGACCGACGCCCTCGGCGCCTACGTCGCCGCCAACGGCGGTGGCCCCTCGGTCGTGCGCGACGCGAACGGCGAGATCGCCCAGGAATCGCTGCGCGGTGACGACATCGCCCGCGGCTCGGAGCTGTTCCGCATGAACTGCGCCTCCTGCCACAACTTCACCGGCCGCGGCGGTGCCCTGTCCGGCGGCAAGTTCGCCCCGCCGCTCGAGCCCGCCAGCGAGCAGCAGATCTACGACGCCATGCTCACCGGCCCCCAGAACATGCCGAAGTTCTCCGACCGGCAGCTCTCGCCGGAGGAGAAGCGCGACATCATCGCCTACGTGAAGAACGCCGCCGAGGAGCGGTCGCCCGGCGGCTGGGACCTGGGTGGTTTCGGTCCGGCGACCGAAGGCCTCGCCATGTGGGTCCTCGGCATCACCGCCGTGGTCGGCGCCGCGATGTGGATCGGATCCCGGACATGACCCGTCAGCGCCCGGAGATGGCAGCCTGTGTCACCGCGCAGGGCGCCGGGGCATGGCCGATGGATACCGCCATGACCCGTCAGCGCCCGGAGACGGCAGCCTGCGTAACCGCGCAGGGCGCCGGGGCATGGCCGATTGGACAGAGCTCATGAGTGGAACGGAGCACAACGACATGGGTCGGGAACCGACCGCGGACGAACTGGACGCGATGACGCAGGACGAGCTCGTCGAGCTCGGCACCGGGCGTGACGGCGTCGACGTCGCCTACCGTGGCGAGCGGTGGCCGGTGCCCGGCACCCGCGCCGAGAAGCGCGCCGAGCGCGCGGTGACCTTCTGGTTCGCCGTCTCCGGCATCGCCGCCGCCGTGCTCATCGGCGTCTTCCTGTTCTGGCCCTGGGAGTGGAAGGGCTACGGCGAGGAGGGCCACACCGCCTACTCGCTGTTCACCCCGCTGGTCGGCCTGAGCTTCGGTATCGCCGTGCTGGTCATCGGCATCGCGGTCGTGCTGATCCGCAAGAAGTTCATCCCCGCCGAGATCTCCATCCAGCAGCGCCACGACGGTCCCTCGGACCAGGTCGAGCGCGCCACCCTGGCCGCGGAGCTGTCCGACGCGCTGGCGACCTCCACCCTGGGCCGCCGCAAGATGATGCTCGGCACCGCGGGCGCCGGCGTCGGCGTCCTCGGCATCGGTGCCGCGCTGGTGTTCATCGGCGGCATGATCAAGAACCCGTGGGCCAAGGGCGACAAGTCGCCGCTGTGGGTCTCGGGCTGGACCCCGGACTACCCGGGCGAGACCGTCTACATCCGCCGCGACACCGGCCGTCCCGAGGACGTCGTCCTGGTGCGCCCGGAGGACCTGGACGCCGGTGGCATGGAGACCGTCTTCCCCTGGAAGGAGAAGTGGCGCGGCGACGAGCACGCCACCTTCCAGTCGCTGCGCGGCATCCGCAACGCGGTCATGCTGATCCGTCTGCGCACCGAGGACGCCGAGAAGGCCATCAAGCGCAAGGGCCAGGAGAGCTTCAACTTCGGCGACTACTTCGCCTACTCGAAGATCTGCACGCACCTGGGCTGCCCCACCTCGCTGTTCGAGCAGCAGACCAACCGCATCCTGTGCCCCTGCCACCAGTCGCAGTTCTCGGCCACCGAGTGGGGTAAGCCGGTCTTCGGTCCGGCCGCCCGTGCGCTGCCGCAGCTGCCGATCACCGTCAACTCCGAGGGTTACCTGGTCGCCAACGGCGACTTCATCGAGCCGCTCGGACCGGCCTACTGGGAGCGTCGTTCATGAGCAGCATGCTCGCCAACCAGGCGAACGAGATGGACGAGCGGTATCGCGCCGCCGCGTTCGTGAAGCGGTCGATCAACAAGGTCTTCCCGACCCACTGGTCGTTCCTGCTCGGTGAGATCGCCCTCTACAGCTTCATCATCCTGTTGCTGTCGGGCGTCTACCTGACCCTGTTCTTCGACCCGTCGATGAGCGAGGTCGTCTACAACGGCGCCTACCAGCCCCTGCGCGGCGTCACCATGTCCCGTGCCTACGAGACGGCGCTGAACATCTCCTTCGAGGTGCGCGGCGGCCTGTTCGTGCGCCAGGTGCACCACTGGGCGGCGCTGCTGTTCGCGGCGTCGATCATCGTCCACCTGTTCCGCATCTTCTTCACCGGCGCGTTCCGCAAGCCGCGTGAGGCGAACTGGGTCATCGGCTCGCTGCTGCTGATCCTGGCGATGTTCGAGGGCTTCTTCGGATACTCGCTGCCCGACGACCTGCTGTCCGGTACCGGTCTGCGCGCCGCGTTCTCCGGCATCACCATCTCGATCCCGGTCGTCGGCACCTGGATGCACTGGCTGATCTTCAACGGTGACTTCCCGGGCGACATCATCATCCCGCGCCTGTACGTCGCGCACGTGCTGCTGTTCCCCGGCATCATCCTGGCCCTGATCGCCGCCCACGTGGCGCTGGTCTGGTACCAGAAGCACACCCAGTTCCCCGGCCCCGGCCGGACCGAGAACAACGTCGTCGGCGCCCGCATCGTGCCGGTGTTCGCCGCCGACCAGGGCGCGTTCTTCGCCTTCACCCTCGGCATCGTCGGCATCATGGGCGGCGTCCTGCAGATCAACCCGATCTGGAACCTGGGCCCGTACAACCCGTCGCAGGTCTCGGCCGGTTCGCAGCCCGACTTCTACATGATGTGGACCGACGGCATGGCCCGCCTCATGCCGCCGTGGGAGCTCTACCTGGGTCGCTACACCATCCCGGCCGTGTTCTGGGTGGCGCTGATCATGGGTCTGGTGTTCACGCTGCTGATCGCCTACCCGTGGATCGAGAAGCGGCTCACCGGCGACCACACCGCGCAC
The DNA here is from genome assembly GCF_000308795.1 of Nocardia thailandica NBRC 100428. Taxonomy (GTDB): domain Bacteria; phylum Actinomycetota; class Actinomycetes; order Mycobacteriales; family Mycobacteriaceae; genus Nocardia; species Nocardia thailandica. The sequence goes on from NZ_BAGK01000074.1 coordinate 19,042, forward strand.
CACAACCTGCTGCAGCGTCCGCGCGACGTGCCCGTGCGCACCGCCATCGGTGCCATGGCCATCGCGTTCTACGTGGTGCTGACCCTGTCGTGCGTCAACGACATCCTGGCGCTGAAGTTCGACATCTCGCTGAACGCCACCACCTGGATGGGTCGCATCGGCATCCTGATCGTGCCGCCGATCGCCTACTTCGTGGCGTACCGGTTCTGCATCGGCCTGCAGCGCAGCGACCGCGCGGTCCTCGAGCACGGCATCGAGACCGGCGTGATCAAGCGCCTGCCGCACGGTGAGTACATCGAGGTGCACCAGCCGCTCGGCCCGGTCGACGACCACGGCCACCCGCTGCCGCTGGAGTACCAGGGTGCCGCGGTGCCGAAGAAGATGAACAAGCTGGGTTCGGCGGGCAAGCCGGGTCTGGGTTCGTTCCTGCGTCCCGACCCGAAGTCCGAGTCGGACGAGTACTTCGCGAACGAGCACGCCGAGGAGCACCGCATGCTCACGGCGCTGGCCGAGGAGCAGGCCCGCCAGGGCGGCGGCTCCGACGGTCACCACTGATCGCGGTAGTCACACCGAGAACCGGGCCCCGAATCGTCACGATTCGGGGCCCGGTTCCGTTGTCGGAGGAAGCGACTCTCCGCGTGGGTGTCGCGGTCAGAGGCGGGGGACCGCGCGGCGGGCGGTCTCGATGGCCTCGAACTTGGCGAGGTTGTGCCGGGCGTCGGCCAGCGCGTCGTGGGCGTCGGTGGGGATCGGCGGAAGGGCGGGGCGGCCCGCCGACTCCCAGTGCTGGCGCAGCTCGTTGGTGTAGCGCGGCAGCGTGTTCGGCAGCTTGGTCATGTCGCCCCACAGCTGGCACAGCGCCACGTGGTCGTAGGCGCCGACCCAGGCCCACAGCTCGGGCACGATGCCGGGCCGGGGGAGGAAGAACTTCAGCAGGTCGTCCCGGATCCGTTCGCGGGTGCGCCACAGCGGCGAGGTCTTCGGCGGCAGCTTGGGCAGCACGTTGCGGCGCACCCAGGGCCCGGCCCGGCCCGCATCGAATTCGGTGGAGACGGCGTAGTACTCCCGCCCGTCCTCGCAGACGACACCGATCGAGATCAGATCGATGGTCACGCCGTCCTCAACGAATTCTGAATCGTAGAAATATCGCAAGAAACCTGCCCTCGAGTTAGGATCCCGTCGGCTTGTCGATGACCGGGGGTGACCGCTGTGTGCGCCGTCGTGGATTGTAGTCGCGGCTCGATCGCGCTCGGGATGTGCCGCAGGCACTACGACCTGGACCCGCTCGGGATCCGGCAGAAGTGTGCCGTCACGGGCTGCCTCCGCCCCGCGACCCCCAAGCACGGCATCTGCCGCCCGCACGTGGTGCAGGTACGGCGTTGGGGGAGCGTCGAGGCCGCGCCGGGCCGCGGTGCGCCCGGCAGGAAGCGGAAGAGTGTGTTCGACGCGCGGCGGGTGTCGTCGTCCGGGTACTGGATCGTTCGCCTGGCAGATGGCGGATGGAAGCTGGAGCACCGCCTGGTCATGGAATCCGCACTCGGCCGCGAACTCGCACCGGGGGAGAACGTGCACCACATCAACGGGGACAAGCTCGACAACCGTCCGGAGAACCTCGAACTCTGGCTGAGGCGGCAGCCGTCCGGGCAACGGGTGGCCGATCTGGTCGAATGGGCGCACACGATTCTCGATCGGTACGGTGACCTGGGACCGGAGATCGTCGGTCCCTGTGCTCGCGGAGCTGCTCCGCGCCGACGGTGACGTCGTCTCGGCCGGGCGGCTGCGCGAGAAGGTCCGATCCGGTCACACCGGGGATACCGGCGTGGTTCGCCGCGCCGTCATGACGCTGCGCCGCAAAATCGGTGACCGGACAGTGATAGTCACCGTCCCCGGAATCGGGTATCGGATCAGGTGACCCTGGACTTCCTCACAGGAACCGAACAGCTGGAACGGTCACAATGGCGCGGGTGCGGGTACTGGTGGTCGAGGACGAGACGGTGCTGGCGGACGCGATCGGGGACGGTCTGCGGCGGTACGCGATGGCGGTGGACGTCGTCTACGACGGGGACGCCGCGCTGGAGCGGGTGCCGGTGCACGACTACGACGTGGTGGTGCTGGATCGGGACCTGCCGGGCGCCTCGGGGGACGAGGTGTGCGGGTGGATGGTGGCCAACGGGGTCGGGAGCCGGGTGCTCATGCTGACGGCGGCGGCGGGCGTGCCGGACCGGGTCGCCGGTCTCGGCCTCGGCGCCGACGACTACCTGACGAAACCGTTCGCCTTCGCCGAACTCGTCGCCCGGGTGCAGGCGCTGGGCAGGCGGGCCCGGCCCGCGGCGCCGCCGGTGCTGGCCAGGGCGGGCCTGCGGCTGGACCCGCACCGGCGGACCGTCACGCTGCACGACGCGCCGGTCACGCTGTCGCGCAAGGAGTTCGCCGTGCTGGCCGAGCTGCTGCGGGCCGACGGCGGGGTGGTGTCGGCGGAACACCTGCTGGAGAAGGCCTGGGACGAGCACATCGACCCGTTCACCGGCGTCGTCCGCTACACGGTGATGATGTTGCGCCGCAAACTCGGCGACCCCACCCTGGTCGCGACCGAGCCGGGCGCCGGCTACCGGATCCGATGAGGCGGCCCCGCTCCACCATCCGGCTGCGCCTGACCCTGCTCTACGGCGGCTCGTTCTTCGTGGCGGGCGCGGTGCTCATCGGGCTGATGTACCTGTCGCTGGAACAGTGGCTCGACAGCAGGCCGGTGGGCGCCGCGCACCTGACGATCACCCGCAACCTGGTGGTGCGCGAGCAGTTCCCGGCGGCCGACCGTCTCGCCGCCGCCATCACCGAACAGTCCGAACAGGAACGCCGCGACGTGCTGCGCGCGATGCTGCTGTCCTCGCTGACCGCGCTGGTCGTCGTCGGGGTCGCGGCGGCGGGCTTCGGCTGGCTGCTGGCGGGCCGCGTGCTGGCGCCCCTGCAACGGGTCACCGCGACGGCGCGCCGGGTCGCCGACCGCAGCCTGCACGAACGGATCGCCCTGGACGGACCACCGGACGAGATCAAGGACCTCGCCGACACCTTCGACGCGATGCTCGAACGCCTCGACCGCGCCTTCGACAGCCAGCGCCGGTTCGTCGCCAACGCCTCCCACGAACTGCGCACACCGCTGGCCATCAACCGCACCCTGATCGAGGTCGCCCTCGACCGGCCCGATCCACCGGAATCGCTGCGCCTGCTCGGGCAGACCCTGCTCGAGGTCAACGCCCGCCACGAACGCCTCATCGACGGGTTGCTGCTGCTGGTGTCCAGCGAACAACTCGACCTCGATCGCCGCCCGTGCGACCTGGGCGCGCTGACCCGGCACGTCGTCGCCCTCGCCGCGCCCGACGCCGAGGCCGCGGGGGCGCGGCTGCGCTGCGCGGCCGCGCCCGCCCCGGTGGCCGGGGACCCGGTGCTGCTCGAACGGCTGGTGCACAACCTGGTCGACAATGCCGTCCGCTACAACGTCGCCGACGGGGAGGTCCGCGTCGACTGCGCTCCCGTCGGCGACACCGTCCGCCTGACCGTGCGCAACACGGGGCCCGCGGTGCCGGAGTTCGAGGTCGAGTCGCTCTTCGAGCCCTTCCGCCGCGCGGCCGCCACGACCCGGCGGGCGGCCGCGCCCGGGTCGAACCGCGGCGCGGGACTCGGCCTGTCGATCGTGCGATCGGTGGCCCGCGCGCACGGCGGGTCGGCGGCGGCCCGGCCCGGGACCGACGGCGGTCTGGTCGTCACCGTGACGGTGCCCGGGTGTGCTGCGGTGCCGGACGCGGAATCCGCCGCCGACCGCCCCTGACCGCGGGCGCGGTTCCCGGCACGGCGGGCCGGGAACCGCGCGGCGCTCAGTAGGAGCCGCAGTGCTCGAGCACGTCGGTCAGCGCGGCGTGGCCGCCCTCCGGCCCTTCCTGGATGATGATCCGCCGCTCGCCGCCCTCGTGCCGGTCACTGTGCTCGCCGCGCTTCTGCAAGATCATCACCCGGCGCTGGTCCGGCGCCACGGCGAGCAACTCGCCGAGGCGGGTGCGGAACTCCGGATGCTGCGCGAAGCGCTGGGCGAGGGCGGGCGCGCGCTCGGCGAGCGCGGCGTCGATCTGGTCCAGCGAACACGTGGTGTCGAGCAGGGGATGCGGCCGGTCGCCGGGGTCGGCGGCGGCGGTGCCGAGGGCGCCCGCCGTGGCGGCGGCCACCAGGACCGCGCCGAGGAGGGCGCGGGCGAACACTGCGGCTGTCGTTTTCCTCGTCATCGTGGAACGGCCTTTCTCCGTGGTGCGGCCGCGGGATCGCGGCTCGCCCGCCAGTCCACCGGACCGGCCGTTTGCCGGGCGTGAGGAAACCCGGCGGGGGAGGGCGATTCCCACCCCATGGTGGATGTACTTACACGCCGGGCGGTCCGTATTCTGATCTGGTGACCTGGACCGTCGACGTACCCATTGACCGCCTGCCGGAACTGCCGCCGCTGCCCGCCGCGCTGCGCACGCGACTGGACGACGCGCTGGCGCGGACCGCCCTCCAGCAGCCGTCCTGGGACGAGGGCGAGGCCGCCGCGATGCGGACCGTGCTCGAGAGCGTGCCGCCGATCTGCCTGCCCGCCGAGGTCGAGGAGCTCAAGACGAGCCTCGCCGAGGTGGCCCGTGGCGAGGCGTTCCTCATGCAGGGCGGCGATTGCGCGGAGACCTTCGCCGACAACACCGAGCCGCACATCCGCGGCAACATCCGCACCCTGCTGCAGATGGCCGTCGTGCTCACCTACGGCGCCAGCCTGCCGGTGGTCAAGGTCGCGCGCATCGCCGGCCAGTACGCCAAGCCGCGCTCGTCGGACACCGACGCCCTCGGCCTGAAGTCCTACCGGGGCGACATGGTCAACTCCCTCGTCGCCGACGAGGCGCTGCGCCGCCACGACCCGTCGCGCCTGGTCCGCGCCTACGCCAACGCCAGCGCCGCCATGAACCTGGTCCGCGCGCTCACCAGCGCGGGCACCGCCGACCTGCACAAGCTGCACGACTGGAACCGCGACTTCGTCGCCAACTCCCCGGCAGGCGCCCGCTACGAGGCCCTGGCCGAGGAGATCGACCGCGGCCTGGCGTTCATGACCGCCTGCCGCGTCAACGACCCCAGCCTCAAGACCGCCCGGATCTACGCGTCGCACGAGGCGCTGGTGCTGGACTACGAGCGGGCCATGCTGCGCCTGAGCGAGAGCGAGACCGGCGAGCCGCTGCTCTACGACCTCTCGGCCCACTTCCTGTGGATCGGCGAGCGCACCCGCCAGCTCGACGGCGCCCACATCGCCTTCGCCGAACTGCTCGCCAACCCGATCGGCCTCAAGATCGGCCCGAGCACCACCCCCGACCAGGCCGTGCAGTACGTCGAGCGCCTCGACCCCAACAACGAGCCCGGCCGCCTCACCATCGTGGCCCGCATGGGCAACACCAAGGTCCGCGAGGTGCTGCCCGCCATCATCGAGAAGGTGCAGGCCACCGGCCACCAGGTCATCTGGCAGTGCGACCCGATGCACGGCAACACCCACGAGTCCTCCACCGGCTTCAAGACCCGCCACTTCGACCGCATCGTCGACGAGGTCCAGGGCTTCTTCGAGGTCCACCGGGCCCTGGGCACCCACCCCGGCGGCCTGCACATCGAACTCACCGGCGAGAACGTCACCGAATGCCTCGGCGGCGCCCAGGACATCTCCGACCTGGACCTCGAGGATCGCTACGAGACCGCCTGCGACCCCCGCCTCAACACCCAGCAGTCCCTGGAACTGTCGTTCCTGGTCGCGGAGATGCTGCGGTAGACGGCCAGGACGCGCGGTTCGTGCGGTCGACAGCCGTGCGTACGGCCGTGAGATTCGGGCAGCAGACGGTACAGTTCGGTTGACACACAACGGACTACAGGGGAGCTGTCGGCCATATGGGCGTTGGGCACGACGGTGACCGGATCGCGGACTCGCGGGATACCGAACGTGATCTGGGGGCCGGCGGCGACATCATTGATATCGAACGTGAGGACCTGGGTACTGCGGACGGTGCGCCTTACGACCCCGAGCGGATCGATGTGGTCACCAGGACTCCGACCGTCGCCTTGATTCTGTCCCGATTGAACAGGGGCACCATCGACCTGCAACCCGACTTCCAGCGGATCGCGGGCATCTGGAGCGAATCCAATCAGAGTCGACTTATCGAGTCGATCCTGTTGAGGATTCCGTTGCCCGCCTTCTACGCCGCCGAGATACCGGATCTCGGAGAAGGGACCGACCGGTGGGCGATCGTCGACGGCATCCAACGGCTCACAGCGATCGTGCGGTTCATGGCGCCTTCTGCCGATTTCCCACCGCTGACGTTGAGCGGCCTCAACTACCTCGATTTCAACGGTAAGCGCTTCGGGGACCTTCCCGGGCGGTTACAGACACGGCTCGAGGAAACCGAGATCGTGCTGCACCTCATCCGGAAGGGAACGCCGGACGAGGCCAAGTTCAATATCTTCGCGCGACTGAACACCGGTGGTCTGCCCCTGACCACCCAGGAGCTGAGGCACGCGCTCATTCCGGGCCGGGCACGGGAACTCTTGGCCGAGCTGGCCGGTTCTCAGGTGTTCCGCGAAGCCACGGATAACTCGGTGGCGAAGGGGCGAATGGCCGACCGGGAAATGGTACTGCGGTTCCTCGCCTTCAGGATCACCGATCCGGAGAAATATCGGGAGAAGGACTTCGACAAGTTCCTCCGAGACGCCATGCGGCAGATCAATCAGCTGGACGATGCCGAAATCCTCCGGTTGCGCGGCGAATTCCTCTTCGCAATGGTCTTCGCGCATGACATATTCGGGAAGAATGCCTTTCGAAAACAATATCAGGAAAATGCGCCACGGTATCCGGTGAACAAGGCCCTGTTCGAGGCACTGTCGGTCGGGTTCGCGCGTCACCAGGGTCACGTCCGGCGGATCGCGGGCGAGCCGGACCGGTTCGCTGCGCGCTTCCGCGCGTTGTGCGGCAACGATCCCCGGTTCGACCGATCGATCTCGGTCAGTACCGGTGATCCGGCGTCGGTGCGATACCGGTTCGCGAAGATCGAGCAGTTGCTGAGCATCGATGGCGAGGGGGACCTGTGATCGACGGCATCACGCTTCGGAATTTCAAGGCGTTTGCCGAAATCACCGTGCCGTTGAAAAGATTGACGTTGCTCACCGGGCTGAACTCATCCGGCAAGAGCACGGTTTTGCAGGCGTTCGCACTGATGCGGCAGGTGGAGTTCGTGCCGGGTATCGGTGGACACGCAGTCGCTCTGAACGGTGAATACGTCGAACTCGGACTTGGCCGGGACGTCCGGCACGAGGCATGGATCGGTGCCGGCGCGATCGAGGTCGAGTTGCACAGTGATGTTGTCGCGCCGGACGGCAGACGCGGGTGGGGGCACTGGTCCGCCGAGTACCGGGCCGAGGAAGACATGTTGCTGATCAGATCGGGGTCGGGTGCGATCCGCGCCTTGGAACCTCAGGGTGAGCCGGGGGGCGAACGTCGGCACCGGGTCGGTTACATCCCAGAGGCGATCACAGGCAGCGGCTTCCAGTATCTGCGGGCCGACCGGATCAGTCCGGCAGCGAGTTATCTCCGTTCGACCGTCGTGCAGAGCGGATTTCTCGGTGCGCGGGGAGAACACGCAGTGAACTATCTGCGTATCCACCAGGACGACGAGGTCGACCCGGCCCTACGGCACTCTGACGCCGTGGGGGTGACTTTGCTCCGCCAAGTCGAGGCATGGCTTGGTGATCTGTGCCCAGGGGTGAATCTCCAGGCCACGGGTATCGACGGCACCGACGCGGTACGACTGTCCTACAGTCAGGGCACCGCTGGGCTATCGTCGTCGAACCGGTACCGGCCGACAAATGTGGGGTTCGGCCTGACCTACGTCTTGCCGATTGTCATCGCCTGCCTCACCGCCCGCCGGAACGGGCTCATCCTGCTGGAGAACCCTGAGGCACATTTGCACCCCCGCGGCCAGTCCGCCATGGCGCAACTCATCGCCTGCGCCGCCGCAACCGGGGCGCAGGTCATCGTCGAATCGCACAGTGACCACGTGCTCAACGGACTGCGTATCGCGGTCAAACGCGGAGTTATCACGCCGGAAGAGTTGCAGCTGTTGTACTTTCGCATGGATGACAACGGGGTCAGGCGTGCGGATCCGATCACGGTGTTGCCCAGCGGGGCCATCGAGGCGTGGCCTCCGGGCTTCTTCGACGAGTGGGACCATGCGCTGGACGCGTTGATCGACTGATTCGGAGTAGGGCGGGGGAACAATGCCGGTGCTGGTCTGCCTCAACGAGCACTCTTGCACGACCGCGCTGTCCGAGGACCAGATCACCGCTGTCATGAGGCGATTCGTACGTGCGGTACGTGATATCGATCCGAAGCCGATGCTGGTGACTCCGATGCGTCTTCCGCACATCGAGTTGTCTCCGGGCTATCCGATGGCCCGCTGGGCCGACCGGAACAAAGACCTGTGGCGAGCACTGCGGCTGCTCCAGGACCGCGCACCGTATTCGTTCACGGAACTGGCTTCGCAGCAGGACGACGATCTCGATTACCACCACGGTGGAGTTCGGGTCGAGGGACTCGGGCTGGCGCACAGTCATGACGGTCTCGCGGCCAGCTTGCCGACGCACGAGCGGTGGGCGGCGTCGAGGATCGGGCTGGATCGAACCAGGATCGACGACGACACCGGTGACCTCGTCGAGGACACTGTGGAAGTGCGCCATCTGTCCTGCGCCGACCACATTCCCGTGCATCAGGACTGGTTCGATTCCGTGCGCCGGGCCGCGACGGTCACCCGCGGTGCCGAGTTGTGGGAACAGCGAGACGCGCTGTTCCCGGCGCTGACCTTCCTGCCGGAAGTCGCGCATCAATTGCAGCGCCTAGACAGTGCGTGGGTGCAGCCGGTGTTCAAGCGATTGCGGGAACTGCAGATCATGGTGGAGGACTGGCGCGCCGGAGATGCACGCGAACCGACCTGGCACAGCAAGGTCACCCCCGAGTACAGCGGACGTAGAGCGGAGTGCAGATTCACCGATCTCGATGGTGTGGTGCGAACCTTCGACACCCATCTGAGATTCCAGCCGGGTCCGGGGCGCCTGCATCTACGGATGGTGCACGAGCAACGCACGGTGCGGATCGCCTGGATCGGTCGGAAATTGGGGATCTGAACACAGGCATGGCACCTCAGCGATGGCCGCGACCGGGTTTGTCCGGCTTCTCTTCTCGGTCCGGGGCCTGATCTCTTCAAGGCAGGGCGGTCAGGGTGACCGTACTGCCTGCTTCCACGTTGGAGCCGAAGCCGGGGACCTGGCCGATGACCAGGGAGCTGTCGGAGTTGGTCAGGGACTTGACCTCGACCTGGAGGCCGAGCTGCTGGAGTTCGGCGCGGGCGGAGGAGACGGTGCGGCCCATGACGGCGGGGACCTTGACCGCGTTGGAGACCAGCAGGACGACGCTGTCGCCGGACTGCAGGGTGGTGCCGACGGCGGGTTCGGTGCCGATGGCCTTGCCCGACTCCACCGTCTTGTCGAACTGGGTGCGGGTCTCGCGGACGGCGAGGCCGGCCTGGGTGAGGGCGCGGGTGGCGTCGTCGGCCGACTTGCCCTTCACGTCCGGGACGTTCACCGGCTGGGAGCCCTTGCTCTTGTACACCTTGACCTGCGCGCCCATCGGCAGGATGGTGCCGGGCGCCGGTTCGACCCTGGCCACCGAGCCCTTGGGCGCGGTGCTGCCCGCCTCGCCCGCGTCGACCGGCTGCAGCCCGGCGTCGCGGATGGCCTGGTTGACTGCCGACACCTGGTCGCCGGGCTTGACCTCGGGCACGCGCGGCTTGCCGTTGGAGATGAGCACCGCGACCGTGGAGCCCTTGGTGAGCTTGGCCCCGGCCGACGGGTCGCTGCCGACCACCCCGCCCACCGGCACGGTGTCGGACGCCTTCTGGCGGAGTTCGGTCGCGAAGCCGGCCGCCTGCAACACGGCGGCGGCCTTCTCGGAGTCCATCCCGGCGATGGGCGGCACCGACGTGTAGCGGCCGACGCCGAGCCACCAGCCGCCGATGCCGACCACCAGGGTCAGCACGGTGACCGCGGCGGCCCAGATCAGGCCGTTGCGCCGGGCGTGCGGCGGTTCGGGCGGGCCGAAGCCGTGCGGCGGCTGGGGGGTGTGCGGCGGCGGGCCGAAGTCCTCGCGCGGCCGCTGCGCGGTCACCACCCGGGTGTGCTGGGGGCCGACGGGCGCCGGAACCGCGGCGGCGGCAACGGGATTCGGGGTCACCGCGGCCGGAACCGCGCTGGTGCGGAAACTCTCGCTCAGGTGCTCGGCGGAGTCGCGCGGCGCGGGCACCCGGTAGGCGGGCAGGTTCAGCGTCATGGCGATGCTCTGCAGCGCGGCCGCCATCTGATGGGCGTCGGCGTAGCGCTTCTCGGGGTCGCGCGCGGTCGCCCGCGCCACGAGCTCGTCGAATTCCGGCGGCACACCGCCGATGAACCGGCTCGGCGGCGGCACGTCGTTCTCGACCCGCTGATACGCCACCGACAGCGAGTTGTCGCCGGTGAACGGCACCTGCCCGGTGAGCAGCTCGAACACCAGGATGCCGAAGGCGTAGACGTCGCTGCGGGCGTCGGCGGTGCCGGTGGTGACCTGCTCGGGCGACAGGTAGGCGGCCGTGCCGAGGATCACGCTGGCCGAGGTCGTGTTGGCGGCGGCGACCGCCCGCACGAGGCCGAAGTCGGCGATCTTCACCTCGCCCGCGTCGGAGATCAGCACGTTCTCCGGCTTCACGTCGCGGTGCACCAGGCCCGCGTCGTGGGCCGTGCCGATGGCGCGCAGGACGGGCTCGGCGACCGCGCGCACCGCGTGCGGGGGCATGGGGCCGCGTTCGCGCAGCAGCTCGCGCAGGGTGCCGCCCTCGACCAATTCCATGATCAGGAACGGGTATTCGCCGTCGACACCCTGGTCGTAGACGGCGACGAGGCCGGGGTGCTTGAGCTTGGCCACGGCGCGCGCCTCGAACTCGAAGCGCGTCAGGAACTGGGGATCGCCCGCGAACTTCGGATCCATCACCTTGATCGCCACCGGGCGGTCCAGCCGTGTGTCCGTGCCGCGGAACACCATCGACATCCCGCCCCGCGCGATCGGCGCATCGATGCGATAGCGCCCTTCCAGCATCTGGCCGATCAAGTGATGTCCTCCGGCTTTCACGAACGTCTCACCCCTCGCGGCACTGCGACAAGCGACACGGCCGCGCTGTGCGGCCCCCACGATCGTAACCGGGCCGCCGTGGCATGCCAGCGGCTGCGCGCCGGAGCGCAGGGACTACCGTTGACCAGGTGAGTGCCATCCCTTGCAGTGACGATGTCCTGCCCGCCGACGAGACGCTGATCCCCCTGCCGGACGTGGCCGAGCAGCTGGGACTGCCGGTGACCAAGGTGCATCAGCTGCTGCGTGATCACCAGATCCTGGCGGTCCGGCGCGACGGCATCATGGCGGTGCCCGCGCGCTTCTTCACCGACGACGGCGAGATCGTGCGCATGCTGCCGGGCCTGATCACGGTGATGCGCGACGCCAAGTACACCGACGAGGAGATCCTGACCTGGATCTACACCGACGACGAGAGCCTGCCGGGTCGCCCGG
>NZ_BAGK01000073.1 GCF_000308795.1 Nocardia thailandica NBRC 100428
GGTCACCGCCCTCGGCCTGGCCTTCTTCCAGTTCTGGCTGATCGGGCTCGGCGTGCTGCTCATACTGATCGCCGCGGGCGGCCTGGTGTTCGAGTACTACCTGGGTGCCGAGAAGCACTGAGACATGGAGCGCTGGCGCGCTCGAGTCGGGGCTCCTCGGGCCCCGACCGGGGCCTCCTCGGGGTCGGCCGGTGGGTGGTTGCGCCGGGTGGTGATCGCATCGCCGCTGGATTCTTCCGGGGTCGGCCCGTGGGTGGTTGCGTCGGGTGGTGATCGCATCGCCCGCTGGATCTTCCCGGGGTCGGCGCCGGGAGTGGTGGCGGTGGTGCGGGGCGGCAGCGGTGAAGACGTGAGGCCCGCACCGGGTTCGTGGTGCGGGCCTCACGGGGGAGTCGGGGTGGCGGGTCAGCCGTTGACGTTGCCCAGGGGGAGCTCGCCCGAATAACGCAGGGCGTGTTCGCCGCGGCACAGGTCGTCGATGGAGGACACGATGTCGCGCAGCTGCTCCGAGGGCAGGGCCGAGGGGCGGAGGCGGCAGGTGAAGCTGATGAGGCCGTAGTCGGCGGGGGCGAGGCCGCGGGCGGCGGCCTCGGCACGCAGGTAGGCCGAGCGGACGCCGTAGGTCATCGCCGAGATCACGGTGAAGCAGCCGGTGCGCTCGCGGTTACCGGCGAACAGGTCGTGGAGGCCGTAGAAAACGGCGCTGTAGTTCGACAGGGGCGCGAAAACGGCCACGCGGTAGGCGGGACCACGCTCGGAGGAACTGATGACCGTGTCGGCCAGATACTCGGCGTCGCGGATGGTAAGCACCTTGGGCGCGAACATGAGCGCGCCCGCGGCCGCGTTGCGCACCGGCATGCCGGCGCGGCCGCCCGCGGCCGAGGCGATCGCGCCCAGCGACTTGCGGGTGCGCGAACCGACCTCGCGGCGGGCCCGCAGGCCGCGGGTGGGGGCGGTGGGGTACAGGCTCGACCACTGACCGAACCGGACCGCGCCGAGGGTCACCTGACCGGTGCCGACGGGCCGCGCGACCTTCAGCGGCGCGGTGTCGACCCAGCGGCCCACCTGCAGGGCGGCGCTGCCGGGGTTGGCGATCTCGGTGGTCGCGTGCTCGACGAAGGAGTCGAAGTCGAGGAACCGGTCGGAGTCCGACGTCAGCCAGGTGTGGTCCTTGTCGACCTCGACCACGTCCAGGGTGATCGCGGTGATGATGCCCGCCCGGCCGCCGGCGCCGAGGATCCGGTGGAAGCGCTCGGTGTGGTGGGTGCGCCCGCAGGTGCCGAGGCGACCGTCGGTGTCGACGTACTCGAGATCGGAGATCTGATCGATGAACATGCCGTAGCGGTGCGAGGCGGTGCTGACCCCGCCCACCGACGCGAACCCGCCCGCGGTGATGTCGCGGTGGTCGCCGACCACGGGCAGGCCGAGGCCGTGCGCGCCGAGGCGGCGATCGATGTCGGACAGCTTGGCGCCCGCCTGGACACGCACGGTGCGCCTGCCCAGGTTGATGTCGAGCACCGCGTTCATCTTGCGCAGCGACAGGACGGCCTGCTGATCGGGCAGCCCGTAGGACTCTTCGGTCTGCTCGCCGCCACGGACGGTCAGACGCTCCGCGCGATCCCGTGAATCCCGTACAGTGCGAACGACATCCGCGGTGTCACGGGGGAGATATTCTTCGGCGAAGACAGAATGCGGCGTGCCCATGGCAGGATAGCTAACCACAGCCGGGCGCTTCGCGCGCTCGGTACGTCGCACCCGGTCTCACAAACCCGCGGCGGCCGCCGTCTCGGGGTACCAGCGGGTGCATTCCTCCCGCAGCGGCACCTCGGTGTGCAGCCGGCACAGCACGGCGATCCCGCCCAGGAACGAGCGCAGGATCGGGGTGTGCACGGCGGGCATGGTCAGCTGACGCAGCACGTTGGTCAGGCGCAGATCGACCACGAGGCGGACCTGTTCGCGCAGCCAGTCCGAGGTCAGCGGGTAGGTGGGTGCGAGCAGGGCGTCCCGGAAGGGCGCCAGCCGCGCGGCCACCGTGGCCACGTCGAGTTCTCTTCCCGGCGCGACGAATCCGTGCCTGCGCATCGCGTCCTCCAGCTCGGTGTGGGCGCCGGTGATGACCGCGGCGGCCACGTCACCGGCGGCGGCGAGGAAGGTGGCGGGCCACGGCGTGCAGGCGCCGAAGTCGACCACGCCGAGGGTGCCGTCGGGCATGAGCAGGAAGTTGCCGGGGTGCGGGTCGCCGTAGATCAGGGCGGCGCGGGCGGGCGCGGAGAACAGGAAGCGCATGATCCGCACGCCGATCCGGTCCAGTTCGGCCCGGTCGCCCGCCGCGATGACGCTGTCGAGGGGCCTTCCGTCCATCCACTCGGTGACGATGACGTCCCCGTGCTGGGCGATCACCCGCCGCACGGTGACGTCCGGGTCCCCGGCGAAGGCGGCGGCGAAGGCGCGCTGGTTGGCGGCCTCGCGCGCGTAGTCGAGCTCGTCGCGGATCTCCGCGCACAGCGCCTCCACGACCGCGCGGGTGTCCGCGCCGGGCAGCAGCGCCGCCAGCAGCGGCGCGGCCCGGCACAGCACCTGCAGGTCGTTGAGCACCGCGCGGCGCGCGCCCGGATACATCACCTTGACCGCGACCGGGGTGCCGTCGTGCCAGACCGCGCGATGCACCTGACCGACGGAGGCGGCGGCGTGGGCGCGGTCGTCGAACTCGCGGAACAGGGTGCGCCAGGTGGGCCCCAGATGGGTCGCCAGCTCGGCGTGCAGGGCACCGGGCAGCATGGCGGGCGCCGAATTGTGCAGGCGGGTCAGGGCTTCCCGGTACGGCACCGCCATCTCCCGGGACAGCCCGAACTCCAGCAGGCCGAGCAGCTGGCCCAGCTTCGCCACGCAGCCCTTGAGCTCGCCGAGGACGTCGAACAGGTGCTGGGCGGTGCGGGCCTGGATCTCGCGCGACACCTCGTCGCTCGGCCTGCCCGCGACGCGGCGGCCGAGCCCGGCGATCCGGCGGCCCGCGTGGGCCACCGGCACCGCCGCCAGTTTCGCGCCGCGGGCGAACTTCCCGGTCGGGGGGAGCCCGGTGCGCGGCGGGGGAGTCCGGTCGCCACGCCGGGCGAACGGCATGACCTTCGCACCGGTTTCCCGACCCATCATGTCCACCTCACTGACCCGCCGACGCTCGCCACCCCGCTTCACGGCCCGCCCTCCCACCGGCGAGTGCAGTGTAGCCGGGCGGCGGGGTCGGGCAGGGCGGAAGGGAGGACGGGGCCGGGATCAGTGCAGGGCGCCGAGAGTGCCCAGCCGGTGGTGGATCTCGGCGGACCAGTCGTGATGACCGAGCCGGTCGTAGTCCACCCAGAGGATGCCGATCCCGTCGCGGTCCTCGCGCAGCCAGCCGCCGTCGATGTCGGCCTCGAGCACCACGCTCATGCCGTGCGCGGCCGGGACGAAGGTGACCTCGAGCTGGTTGACCCTGGGGAAGTGCGGCGACCGGCCGAACTCGATCTCCTGATAGAACGGCAGCGTCTGCGGGGTGTCGCGGATGTGGCCCGCCTCCACGTCGGTGCGCACCAGCGGGAACCCCATGCGTTCCACGGCCTCCAGCAGCACGTGCTGGGCGGGCAGGGCGCCGATGCCGATCGGGTCGGTGTCGGCGGCGTCGACCGCGCCCCGGATCTCGACCACGGTGCGCACCGCGACGTAGGCGCCCGGCAGCACGCGGCCGTTGTAGAAGGTGATCGGCGTCTCCAGCGGAGCCGGTGCGCCGAACCGGAATTCGGCGAGCTGCCCCGGATGCAGGGTGAACGGCCCGGTCACCGCGCCACGGCCGAAACCGACGGTGGACACGGTCTCCTCGCCGTCGGAGTACTCCTGCTCCGCGCGGGTGACGAACTCGATCGCGACCTGCCCGACGTCCTGGGCGACCTTGCCGCCACGCAGACGGATGACCCCTTCGACCAGGCCGCCGGGTTGCACACCGGGCGTGAACAGTTCGGTCTCGACCTCGGCGCCACCGACACCCGCCGCGGCCAGCAATTGCTTGAACATGACGCAGAGTCTGGCCGGTGCCGCTTACCGGGTGCTTGTCGAAAGCTGAAGCTGTGAGCTGGATCTCGCCCGGGTCAGCCCGCGGCGGTGTCGGGGATGCGCGCGGCGTCGGCGGCCGGGGCCGAACCCGAGGGCACGCCCTTCTTCAGGCTGTGCGCGTACACGTCCACGTACTCCTGGCCGGTCAGGCGCATGAGCTCGTACATGACCTCGTCGGTCACCGCGCGCTCGACGAACCGGTTGCCCGCCATGCCCTCGTAGCGGGAGAAGTCGAGGGGCTTGCCGAACTTCAGGACGACCCGGTGCCGCCGCCAGCGGAACGGTCCGGGCGGGGAGACGACGTCGGTGCCGATGACGGCGACGGGGATGACCGGGACACCGGTCTCGAGCGCGAGGCGGGCCATGCCGGTCTTGCCCTTGTACAGGCGGCCGTCGGGGGAGCGGGTGCCCTCCGGGTACAGGCCGACGAGCATGCCCTTGTCCAGCAGGCGGCGGGCCGCGTTGAGCGCGTCCTCGGCGGCCGAGGCGCCGCTGCGGTCGATCGGGTACTGGCCGGTGCCGCTGAAGAAGAACTTCTGCAGACGCCCCTTGATCCCGGGGGTGGTGAAGTACTCGGCCTTGGCGAGGTAGCTGATCCGGCGGGGGCTCAGCAGCGGGGCGAACAGCCAGTCGGCGAAGGACAGGTGGTTACCGGCCATGATCGCCGGCCCGTCGGCGGGCACGTTCTCCACACCTTCGACGATCGGCCGGTTGTAGAGGTGCATGAACGGTCCCGGGAAGACGAATTTGAGCAACCAGTAGAACATGGTGTCCTTTCCTCGGAACCGGGATCATGATGTGCTGCCTCGTCGCAAACCCGACTTTACCGCTGGTCGCAGGTCACATCCAACCCGAGATGCCGCGCCGGTCACCCCGGTGTGATCATTGTCGCGCCGGGCCGCCGGCCACCGGGGCGCCGAGTTCGGCGCGGGCCAGCTCGGCCGCGCCGATCATCCCGGCGGCCTCGCCGAGCTGGGTGGTCCGCAACCGGGCCAGCGGCCGGTGCCCCGCGCCGGTGACCGAGCGGGCGTAGTGTTCGCGGGCGTCGTCGAGGAACAGCGGCGCCGAACTCGACACGCCGCCGGCGATCACGATCAGGTCCGGGTCGAACAGGTCGCTGACGAAGGCGAGCCCCAGCCCGAGCCAGCGGGCGAAGTCGGCCATCGCCGCCAGCGCGAGCGGGTCGCCGTCCTGGGCGGCGCCCGCCACCCGGCGCCCGGTCAGCGAGCCGGGGTCGCGGCGCACGTCGTGGGCCAGCACCGAGCGGAACGGCTCGGTGGCCAGCAGTTCGACCGCGGTGTCGGCCAGCGCGGTGCCGCTGCAGTAGCGCTCCCAGCACCCGCGTTTGCCGCACGGGCAGCCGCGCCCGCCCGGCACCACCTGCAGATGACCGAGTTCCGGGGCGACCCCGTGACTGCCGCGATAGAGCGTGCCGTCGATGAGCAGCGCCGCGCCGATGCCGGTGCCGATGGCGACCAGCACCACCGTGTGCCCGCCCGCGGCCGCGCCGAACCGGTACTCGGCCCAGCCTGCCGCGTTCGCGTCGTGCTCGAGGATGACCGGCAGGCCGAGCCGCCCGGTGAGCCGCGCCGCGACCGCGTCGTCCTGCCAGGGCAGATGCGGGGCGAACCGGACCGTCGAGCGGTCCGCCGAGAGGAAGCCGGCCACCGCGAGGCCGACCGCCGCGACGGGGTGCCGCGTGCGCAGCTCGTCGACCGAGCGGGCGATGGCGTCCTCGAGGGCACGCGCCGCGTGCGGGGTCGGGGACTGCACGGTGTCGAGCACCTCGCCCGCGCTGTCGACGACCGACGCGCGGATGTTCGTGCCGCCGACGTCGATCCCGACGGTGAGCAGATGCTGGGGGGCGATCGGCGCGGTCATCCCCGGATGGTGACCGGGATGTCGACGTAACGCGAGCGCGGCGCGCGGGCCGACCGCCGCGCGTCCTCGGCGGCCTGGCCGCCGGAGCGCGCCCGGGCCCGGCCCGCGTCCCGGCCGCCGGTCGCGTCG
>NZ_BAGK01000072.1 GCF_000308795.1 Nocardia thailandica NBRC 100428
ACTCGCCCAGCTCGGGCATCTTCACCGGGGTGCCGGAGGAAGCGGACGCGGCGGCGGCCGGGGCGGGCTCGGCGGCCGGGGCCTGCTCGGCCGGGGCGGGCTCGGCCGCCTGCGCCGGAGCCGGGGCGGCCTCGGGCTCGGGGGCGGGCGCGGCGGCCGGGGCCGGATCGGGCGCGGTCGCGGGAGCCTCGTCGGCGGCACTGATCACGCCGAGCTCACCGCCGACCTCGACGATGTCGTCCTCCTGCGCGACGATCTTCGACAGCACACCGGCGGCGGGCGACGGGATCTCGGTGTCGACCTTGTCGGTGGAGACTTCGAGCAGCGGTTCGTCGACCTCGACCGTGTCTCCTTCCTGCTTCAGCCACCTGGTCACCGTTCCCTCGGTGACGCTCTCACCAAGAGCCGGCATCTGGACGGAGAAGGCCATGTCCGTTGACTCCTCTGACTGTTCGACTGGGTTCTACAACAGTTCGCGGGTCCCGGCAGATGTCCGTCGCGGGTCGCGGCGGACATCGACGCCTGCACCAGCGTGGCCGGTGTCGCCCGGGAATCCGTGTGGTTCTTGTTCCGGCAACCATCCTTGCACTCGTTCGCGCGGCGTGTAGCACAGGGCGGCATTCCGGGCAGACCTGGCAGCGCGGAATGCGAGGCGGTGAGCTGCATTCCACGCGGCTCGGAGATGGTTACCGATCAGTCACCCGCCGCGCGTCGCAGCGCGGGAAGTGGCTGATGTCACACATTGTCACAAACGTGCCGAGCGGAAGGAACCTCAGCCCGCTGAACGGGACCCGGCGGCGGGCCCGGCCCCGCGTCCACCCAGGGGCACAGGTCGCGGGGGATGGGTCACTGGCTGCTGCGCAACCAACTCGTGGCCGACCCCGAGGAGACCGGCGAGCGCAGCGAGCGTCGCGGCCGCCCCGGGGATACGCGACCCGGGACCATGCGGCGCAGCCGCGAGTACCGCGTCGCGTATCCCCGGGGCCCGAAGGGCCGCGACTCGAGCGCGCCAGCGCTCAATCAGACCCAGCGATGTCCTCGATGACGTTGATCAGCGTCCGGACGGGCACACCGGTGCCGCCCTTGCCGATGTAACCGAACGGCCCGCCGGTGTTGTAGGCGGGACCGGCGACGTCCAGGTGCGCCCACTGCACGCCCTCGGGCACGAACTCCTTCAGGAACAGCGCCGCGGAGAGCATGCCGCCCCAGCGGTGCGCGGCGACGTTGGCCAGGTCGGCGATCTTGGAGTTGAGGTCGGCGCGCAGCTCGGGGGGCAGCGGCATGGCCCAGCCGTGTTCGCCGGACTCCCGCGAGATGCGGGCGACGCGGTCGCGGAACTCCTCGGTGCCCATGACGCCCGGGGTGCGGGTGCCGAGGGCGACCATCTGCGCGCCGGTGAGGGTGGCGACGTCGATGAGGTAGTCGGGGTCGTCCTCGCCGGCGCGCACGATGGCGTCGGCCAGGATGAGCCTGCCCTCGGCGTCGGTGTTGAGGACCTCGACGGTGGTGCCGCCGTACTGGGTCAGGACGTCGCCGGGTCGCTGGGCGGTGGCCGACGGCATGTTCTCGGCCATCGGCACGGTCGCGACGACGGTCACCGGCAGGCCGAGCCGGGCGGCCAGCAGGGTGGTCGCGATGACCGCCGCGGCGCCCGCCATGTCGGAGGTCATGTTCTCCATGTTGGCGGCGGGCTTGATGGAGATGCCGCCGGTGTCGAAGGTGACGCCCTTGCCGATCAGCGCGATCTTCGTCGGCCCGCCCGCGTAGGTGATGCGGAGCAGGCGCGGCGGACGCGAGGAGCCCTGGCCGACGCCGAGGATGCCGCCGTAACCGCCCGCGGCCAGGGCGGTCTCGTCGAGGATCTCGACCTCCAGGCCCGCGGCCTCGGCCAGCACGCGGGCGCGCTCGGCGAATTCGGCGGGGTAGAGGGCGTTGGGCGGGGTGTTGACGAAGTCGCGGGCGGTGGCGACGGCCTCGGCGGTCAGCTGCGCGCGCAGCAGGTCGAGGGTGCCGAATTCCGGCTCGGGGACCAGGAACTCGACCCGCAGCACGGGCGCTTCCTCGGGCTTGGGCGCCGACTTCGTCTTGAACGGGGTGAAGGTGTAGGCGCCCAGGTAGAAGCCCTCGGCCGCGGCGGCCAGGTCGATCCCGGACAGGGTGGTGGCCGCCAGCTCGGTGCCCGCCAGCGAGCGCGCCGCCACGCCCGCGCTGCGGCGGACCTGCTCGGCGTCGATCTTCTCGGCCGGGCCGAGACCGACGGCCAGCACGCTGGTGACGTTGATCAGCCCGGCGGGCGCCGGGATGCGAGTGAGTTCCTCGGCCTTGCCCTTGGCCCCGACCGCGCCCAGCTGATCGAGCAGTTCGGCGCGCAGGTCGGCGGGCAGGATGTCGCTGAACAGGTCGTCGGGCACGATGGCGGGCCCGTTCTCCGAGGAGGTCAAGCCGATGACGAGTACATCGGTGTCCTGGCCGATGGATTCGATGCGGGCCAGTTCCGGTCCGAGAGAGCGATCTGCAGCAGCTGTCATGGGGTCAGGTTATGCGCCCGCCGTTGCGGAGGCGAACAGTGCGCGTCGGAGGCGCGGGGCGCGGCGGGTCCGGGCCACCGCCGCTTCACGCTGTCAGGCTCGGCAGCCACGGGTGGCCGGGGTGGACGCGATCGAGCCAGGTGCGCAGGCGGTCGCGGCTCAGCGGGGACAGCAGCGGCAGGCAGCGCGCGAAGTCGCCGGCGTCCTTGACCCGGTTGGCCTTCGCCTTGAACAGCAGGGTGACCTCGGGCGCGGCGTAGGGGATGCCGCTGCCGGTCCGGCGGACGAGCTCGGTGTAGGGCAGGGTGATCGAGGGGTCGCGGCGGCAGACCCAGGTGGTGCCCTCGTGCGGCTCCCGGAAGACGTCGAGATGGTAGGTGCCGGTGGTGAGGTCGCGCAGCCACGTCTGGTGGATGCCGGGATCGTCGGCGACCTCGGCGTAGGGCCAGACCCGGCCGTCGCCGACGGCGTCCCAGGCGTAGCCGGGGAACGTGTCGGCCAGGTGGTGGAAATCGCCACGGGGAACCCCGATCTCGAGGTCGGCGTGGGCGCGGGTCAGCGAGCCGAGGAACAGGTCGATCGCCCAGCCGCCCGCGACGTACCAGTCCACCGGGGTGTGGGCGAGCAGGGCGGCGATCACGCTGGGTGTCCATGGGTCCCAGCGGCGTTCGGCTTCGGCCCTGCTCATGACTCGCCCACCCGCGGGAACAACACCCATGGCCCATCTTCGCCACGGGAGGCGATGGGGCGCAAGGGTGTTGGGACGGATGGTGACCCGGCGGTGACCGGGTTGTGAGATCAGCGGGTCAGCCAGGGCAGACCGCGGCGGAAATGTGGCCGGGGCCGGGTGGCCCAGCGGGGGTTGTCCTCGTCGCGCCGGTACACCGGGATGCGCCCAGCCACCGAGAAACGCAACCGCGTGGTGTCGCCGAGGACCTCGCCGTCGGCGGCCAGCGCGGTCGGCTCGGGCAGCTCGACCTCGACCTGCCGCGCCTGGCGTTCCCCGTAGACCTTGCTGTGCCCGATCGCGGCGAGCGCGAGTGCGAGCACGGCGCGGGTCCGGGAGAACCGCAGGTCGGCGCGCAACCAGCGGAGGTCGAGCAGGCCCTCGTCCAGCCGGGACCGGAAGGCGGGCACCGCGCCGTGCGGGTGGTAGGGCCCGTTGCCGACGAACACGAACCAGACCGCGTGTTCGCGGCCGTCCAGGCGCACCCGCAGGGGCGTGGTGCGCCGCAGCGTGATGACCAGCGCGGCGGCGAAGGCGGGCCATTTCCCCCAGCGCTTCTCCCACTTCTCGCGCAGCCGGACCAGGTCCGGGTAGGCGCCGATGCTCGCGGTGTTGACCAGGTAGTGCCTGCGCGGGCCCCCGTCGGTCTCGAAGTCGACGGCGGCGATGTCGACCTCGACGGCCTCGCCGGTGCCGGTGGCGTCGGCGACCTCGCGCAGGTCGTAGACGCCGAGGTCGCGGGCGAAGTGGTTGAGGGTGCCCGCCGGGACGACGACCAGCGGCAGCCCGTGGCGCACCGCCACCGCGGCCGCCGCGGCGATGGTGCCGTCGCCGCCCGCGGCGCCCACCGCGGCCGCGGGTGTGCCCGCCTCGGCGGCCTCGGTCAGCGCCCGGTCCAGCAGGTCCGAGGCGTCGACGCCGGGCTCGGTGTGCACCAGGGTGGCGGCGGGCAGCGTGCGGGCGATCTCGGGGGTCGGGTCGTAGGCGGCGTTGCCGGAGTTGGGGTTGACGATGAGCACCAGGCCCTTGCCCTCCGGCAGGACGGGCGCGTCGTGCACGGGATGCGCCTCGGCCTCGTCGGATTCCCGCACCGGCCACCACCGGCGCGTGGTCAGGGCGACCGCCGCGCCGACGGCCGCGCCCGCGAGCACGTCCGAACCCCAGTGCACCCCGGTGTGGACCCGGGAATAGCCGACCGCGGCGGCCACCGGCGCGACGAACAGCGCGGTGCGCGGGCTCTCCAGGGCCACCGCCGTGGCGAAGGCGGCCGCGTTCGCGGCGTGCCCGGACGGGAACGACGACGAGGTCGGCGCCTGGATCAGCCTGCGGCCGACCGGCATCAGGTCCGCGGCCGGGCGGCGGCGCGGCACAAGGGTTTTCAGCACGACGTTGACCAGCAGGCCGGACCCGGCCACCGCGACGACGCCGCGCAGCGCGGCCCGGCGCGGCGGACCCTGGCGGGTCGACAGCGCCGCCGCGATGCCCAGCCACAGCCCGCCCCGGTTGGCCGAGGTGGTCAACCGCACCATGCCGCGGTCGAACGCGGACTCGGGGACGGCGGCCAGTGCCCGGCTGACGGCCCGGTCCACCTGGCCGACACTGCGAAACCTGCGGCCCGACAACTCACTCACGCGTCGAGGTTAGCGCCGGCGGGCCGGGCGGCGCAGCGGCGCGGTGCTCAGGGGACCGGGATCTGCACCGGAGCGCAGTCGGCGGTCGGCGGCGTGCCGGACAGGGCCTGCAGCAGGCAGCCCACGTTGATCTCCGAGGAGCCGACCGCGCCCGCGGCGGGCGCGGTCGCGACGACGGTGGCGACGGCCAGCGCGGCGCCGGCGAGAACTGTGCGAAGGGTCATGGGGCGATCCTCGCCCGGCCCGCGCCGGGGCGCACGCCCCGAAAACCGGGGGAGGCGGCCCGGCGCCGCCCGGCCCGATAAGCTCGGGCGATGACCGATTCCACGCTGCTGCAGGGCCCCATCCACGAACTCCACGTCGAACTCGGCGCGACGTTCGCCCCGTTCGGCGGGTGGGAGATGCCGGTGCAGTACGCGGGGACCGTCGGCGAGCACACCGCGACCCGGACCGCGGTCGGGCTCTTCGACGTCAGCCACCTGGGCAAGGCGACCGTCGCCGGGCCGGGCGCGGCCGCCTTCGTGAACGCGACGCTGACCAACGACCTCGCGCGCATCCGGCCCGGCAAGGCCCAGTACACGCTGTGCTGTACGGCCGAGGGCGGGGTGATCGACGACCTCATCGCCTACTACGTCTCCGACGACGAGGTGTTCCTCGTCCCGAACGCGGCCAACACGGCGGCCGTCGTCGCCGAACTGCGCGCGGCCGCGCCCGCGGGGATCACCGTCACCGACCAGCACCGTGACTACGCGGTGTTCGCGGTGCAGGGCCCGCGCTCGGCCGAGGTGCTCACCGCGCTCGGGCTGCCCACCGAGATGGAGTACATGGCCTACGCCGACGCCGAATGGGACGGCCGCCCCGTGCGGGTCTGCCGCACCGGCTACACCGGCGAGCACGGCTACGAACTGCTGCCCGCCTGGGACGACGCGGCCGCGCTGTTCCGCGCGCTGACCGAGCGGGTGCGGGCCGCGGGCGGGCAGCCCGCCGGTCTCGGCGCCCGCGACACCCTGCGCACCGAGATGGGCTACCCCCTGCACGGGCACGAGCTCTCGCTCGACATCACCCCGGTGCAGGCCCGCACCGGCTGGGCCGTCGGCTGGCAGAAGCCGGAATTCTGGGGCAAGGCCGCCCTCGAGCAGGAGAAGAAGGCGGGCCCGCGCCGCACCCTGCTCGGCCTGTCCGCCCTCGACCGCGGCGTGCTGCGCCAGGGCCAGACCGTGCTGCGCGACGGCGAGCCGGTCGGCGAGACCACCTCCGGCACCTTCTCGCCGACCCTGAAGGTCGGCATCGCGCTCGCCCTGCTCGACACCGAGGCCGGGCTCGCCCCCGGGGACGAGGTGGAGGTCGACGTGCGCGGCCGCCGGCTGCGCTGCGCGGTGGTCCGCCCGCCGTTCGTGGAGACCAGCACCAAGTAGCCGGTGGACCGGCCTGCCCGGATAGGATGACCTCATGACAGTCGCTGCACAGTTCACCCGTATTCCGCACCCCGCGCCCGTCCCGGCGCACCAGCGGGACGAGGTACTGGCGGCGCCCGGCTTCGGCCGGTTCTTCACCGACCACATGGTGAGCATCGACTACCGCGACGGCGCCTGGGTCGACCCGCGGGTCGAGCCCTACGGCCCGCTCGCCATGGACCCGGCGACCATGGTCTTCCACTACGGGCAGGCCATCTTCGAGGGCCTCAAGGCCTACCGCCAGGGCGACGGCAGCATCGCGACCTTCCGCATCGACGCCAACGCGGCGCGCTTCCGCCGGTCCGCGGCGCGCATGGCGATGGCCGAGCTGCCCGAGGAGCTGTTCATCGAGTCCGTCGAGCAGCTGCTGCGGGTCGACGCCGACTGGGTGCCCGCGGCAGGCGGCGAGGAGTCGCTGTACCTGCGGCCGTTCATGTTCTCCACCGAGGCCGGGCTCGGCGTGAAGCCCGCCTCCGCCTACAAGTACCTGCTGCTGGCCTCCCCGGCGGGCGCGTACTTCCCGCGCGGCGTGAAGCCGGTCCGGGTGTGGCTGTCCACCGAGTACGTGCGCGCGGCCCCCGGCGGCACCGGCGAGGCGAAGGTCGCGGGCAACTACGCGGCCTCCCTGCTCGCCCAGGCGCAGGCCACGGAGAAGGGCTGCGATCAGGTCGTGTGGCTCGACGCCTGCGAGCGCAGCTACGTCGAGGAGATGGGCACCAACAACCTGTTCTTCGTCTACGGCAAGGGATCCGAGGCGCGGCTGGTGACCCCGGAACTGTCCGGTTCGCTGCTGCCGGGCATCACCCGCGACTCGCTGCTCACCCTGGCCGCCGACGCCGGGTACGCGGTCGAGGAGCGCAAGGTCTCCGTGCGGGAATGGCGCGAGGGCGCCGAATCCGGCGAGATCAGTGAGGTTTTCGCGTGCGGAACCGCCGCGGTCATCACGCCCGTCGGCTGGGTGCGTTCCACCGAGGGCGAATTCACCATCGGCGGAGGCGAACCCGGCGAGGTCACCATGGCCCTGCGCGACACCCTGACCGGCATCCAGCGCGGCACCTTCGCCGACATCCACGGCTGGATGCGGAAAGTCTAGGGAGGCAACCGGGATCCGTCGCCCGGAGCAACCACGACGGGCCCGGCCGCGAGCCGAGCGAGCGTCGCAGCCGCCCCGACGAGACGAGCCCCGAGCCCCTGCGGCGCAGCCGCGAGGATCGGGGCTCGTCTCGTCGCGGCCCGACAGGCCGCGACCCGAGCGCGCCGGCGCGCCACGTCACAGCATGAGCATCTGCCACTGTTCCAGGGTCTGCGGGCGCATGACGTAGTTGTTCTCCCGGATGGTGGACAGCGGCGCGCTGGGTTCCTGGGAGTACCAGTGGCCCGGGTAGACGACGGGGTTGCCGTCTAGGCCGGCGAGGTAGCGCAGGCTGCGGAACATCTCGTCGGAGTCGCCGCCCGGGAAGTCGGTGCGGCCGCAGCCGTCGACGAACAGGGTGTCGCCGGCGACGAGCCGGTTGTCGACGAGGAAGCACTGGCTGCCCGGGGTGTGGCCGGGGGTGTGCAGCAGTTCGATGTCGATGGCGCCGACGCTGACCTTGTCGCCGTGCTCGTGGCCGGTGAGTTCGCTGGGGGCGATGCCGGTGACCTGGGCGACCCAGTCCAGCTCGTGCCGGTTCACGTGCACCGGCACGCTGGTGTGCTCGAGGAGTTCGCGGACGCCGCCCAGGGTGAAGCCCAGCATGGACCCGCCGACGTGGTCGGGGTGGTGGTGGGTGGCGAGCACGCCGGAGACGCGCATGTCGTCGGCGGCGGCGATGTCGACCAGGTCGGCGGCGGCGTAGGCGGGATCGATCAGCACGCAATCCCCGGTCTGCCGATCGCCGATCAGATAGGCGAAATTGCGCATCTGCGTCGCGATGGGATCGCCCGCGGCGTAGTCCCGGCCCGACAGCAGCTGGCGGAAATAGAGGCGTTCGGAAGACATGGTTCAAGACTATTGCCCAGAGTGTGCCGGGGTCGCATTCGCGGGGGGTTCGGGGTAGCTCCGGTGACCGGCCACGGTTTCGGACTGCTGGACTTGTGACCAGTTATGGGATCAGCCCAGCGAGAACCCCACGGCGGCGATCGCGACGGCGATCTCCACGCCCGCGCCGAGCACGTCACCGGACAGCCCGCCGAAGCGTTTCACCGCGTGCCGGGAGACGAACATCACGATCGCGAGGGCAACCGCCACAGTGGCCGGTCCCTGCCAGAAGTGCTGGGGGACAGCGGGAATCGCGCTCACGGCGGCGACTGTGAACCAGGCCACCGCCACGGCCCGCGGCTGGGTGCCCGCGACGAGCGCGCCGAACCCGGCCCCGGGCGCCGCGTCGACCCCGCGCCGGCACGCCAGCACCACGCCGACCCGGGCCACCGCCACCGCCACGACGACGGCCCACCACCGCCCGCCGTCGGCCAGGGCGCCGAAGGCCAGGCCCTGGACGCCGAGGGCGAAGACCAGGGCCGCCGCCCCGAACGGCCCCACCGACCCGGACTTCATGATCTGCCTCGCCCGCTCGGGCGGGCCGTAGCTGCCCAGCCCGTCGGCCGTGTCGGCCAGCCCGTCCAGATGCATGCCGCGCGTGAGCAGGGCGAGGGCGCCGACGGCGAGCAGGCCGGCGAGGGCGGGCGCGGCGCCGAGCGCGGTCAGCGACCACAGCACGAGCGCCGCGGCGCCCCCGAGCAGCGACCCGACCAGCGGCGCCACCGTGATCGCCCGCCCCGCGGCCGTCCGGTCGACGGCGTCGGGGCCGCGGACGGGCAGGACGGTGAGCCAGGACAGGGCGAGGCGCGCGGTGCTCATGGGCGGGCCGACGGCCTCACTTGCGGATGTCGACCGGGTCGGCGGCCTCGGCCGTGCTGACGCCCGCGTCGGCGAAGGTGGCCATCTCGGCGAGGGTGGCGACCGCCGCGCGCAGGATCGGCAGCGCGGTGAGCGCGCCGGAACCCTCGCCCAGCCGCATCCGCTGATCGATCAGCGGCTCGAGCCCCAGGTGCTTCAGCGCGAGGGCGTGCGCGGGCTCGGTGGAGCGGTGACCGGCCAGCCACCACGCCTTGGCGCCCGCCGCGAAGTCCTCGGCGACCAGCGCGGCCGCGGTCACCACGACGCCGTCGAGGATCACCGGGGTCCGCCGGGCCGCGGCCTGCGCGAGGAACCCCGCCATGGCGGCCAGGTCGGCGCCGCCCGCCACCCGCAGCAGGTCGACCGGGTCGGTGGCGATCGGGCGGGCCCGGCGCATGCCGTCGCGGATGGCGGCGACCTTGCGGATCCAGCCCGCGTCGTCCACGCCGGTGCCCCGGCCGACCGCCGCCACCGGCTCGGTGCCGGTCAGGGTGGCGATCAGCACGGTGGCCGGGGTGGTGTTGCCGATGCCCATGTCCCCGGCGATCAGCAGGTCGGCGCCCGCGTCGATCTCCTCGTCGGCGACGGCGCGGCCCGCGGCCAGCGCCGCGGCGACCTCGTCGGGGCCGAGCGCGTCCTCCCGGTCGATGGAGCCGCTGCCGCGGCGCACCTTGTGCGCGGAGACGCCGGGGTCCGTGTCGCCGTCGACGGCGATGTCGACGACCCGCACGGTCGCGCCCGCGACCCGGGCGACCGCGTTCACCGCCGCGCCGCCCTGCAGGAAGTTCGCCACCATCTGCGCGGTCACCTCGGCCGGGTAGGCCGAGACGCCGTGCCGGGCCACGCCGTGGTCGCCGGCGAAGACGACCACGCGCGCCCGGTCGAACTGCTTCGGCGGGCAGACGCCCTGGCAGGCGGCGACCCAGTTGCCCAGGTCCTCGAGCCTGCCGAGGGCGCCCGCGGGCTTGGTGAGCCTGCCCTGGCGTTCCCGCGCGGCCGCCAGGACCGTGGCGTCCGGGGGAGTGATCGGTCCGAAACCCTCGGCCACTGTGCCCGCCTTCCAAGTGATGGTGTGTCGCACGCCCATCTTGCCCCGTCCCGGCCCGCCGGGCGCATGCGCCCTCGGCGTGTGCGCCGCAGCGGGATTCGTCCCGGGCGCGTCGCGCTACTTCAGCCGCATCGGCAGGCCGGCGACCACCAGGTAGGCGGCGTCGCAGACCCGGGCGAGACGCTGGTTGAGCGTGCCGATCTCGTCGCGGAACAGTCGCCCGGAGCGGGTGGCGGGGATGACGCCGAGCCCGGCCTCCGGGCTGACGATCACCAGCCTGCCGCGGTAGGCGGCGACGGCGGCGACCAGCGCGTCAGTGTCCGGGCCGACGGTGCCGCGCGGCGCCTCCCAGGCCGCGCGGGCGTCGAGGCGGGCGGTGAGCCAGGTGCCGAGGTCGTCGAGCAGGGTGGCCGGGGTCTCCTCGGCAAGGACCTCGACGGGATCGCCGTTCTCCACGGTGGTCCAGTCCGCCGGGCGGCGGGCGCGGTGCGCGGCGATCCGGTCGGCGAAATCGGTGTCCGCCGGGTCGAATTCGGCGGTGGCGAGGTAGCGGACGGGGAGGCCGCCCGCGCAGGCCAGGTCCTCGGCGAAGGCCGATTTGCCGGAGCGGGCGCCCCCGAGGACCAGGGTGCGCGGGGTCGGGGCGGGCTCGCTCGGCATGGCTGCACGGTAGCGCGCGCCCACGTCGGGACCCGTCAGTGCACCCACGGCGGGTCGACGAGGGTGCCGTCGGCGAGTTCGCCGGTGAAGCCGACCGGCGCGGTCACCAGGACGACGGCCGGTTCGGCCGACGAGTTGTCGATGCCGAGCCACGAGCCCGCGGGCGCCACGGCGGCATCGCCCGCGACCAGGGTGTGGCGTTCCTCGTCGATGGTGACGACCGCGCTGCCGGACAGCATCACGAAGGCCTCCTCCCGGTGGATGCGGTGCGGCACCCCGGTCGAGCCGGGGGCGACCTCGACGCGCCAGACGCACAGTTCGGTGCTGCCGGTGCCGGGACGGACGAGCGGGGTGAAGCGGGCGTTGTGCAGGTCGATGGGGGTGATGTCGGCGGTGAAGGTGGCGGGCACGGAATCTCCTTGGTCAATTTGCTTGACTATATAGTCAAGCTTGTTGACTGTTCTGTCAAGTGTCAAGATGGCCGGTATGCCAGACCCAGACCCAGACCCAGACCTGCCGTACCTGCTGCTCGCCGCGGCCACCGAGGTCACCGACGCCGTGCACGCCGGGGTCCAGGCCGCCGGATTCACCGACGTCCGCCCGACTCACGGCTTCGTCTTCGTCCGCCTGGCGCCCGCCGGGGCGACGATCGGCGAGATCGCCGACCACCTCGGCGTCACCAAGCAGGCGGCCAGTCAGCTCGTCGACGAGCTGCTGCGCAAGGGTTACGTCGCGCGGGGACCGCACCCCGCCGACGCCAGGGCCAAGCTCGTCACCCTGACCGAACGCGGCTGGGCCTGCACCCGCGCCGCCGACGCTGCGGCCGCCGCCTGGCTGCGGCGGGCGGGCGAGCGGGTGGGCGCGGGGACACTCGCGGAGATCCGCGACGCGCTGGCCGGGTTGGTGACGCCCGGCAGGATCCGGCCCGCGGCCTGGTGACGGTGGGCTCGGGGCCCCGGGGCCGGAGCGTGGCGTCAGGCGCCGAAGCGGCGGCGGTACTCGGTGGGGGCGATGCCCACCTGGCGCTGGAAGTGGTGGCGCAGCAGCGCGCCGGAGCCGAAACCGGATTCGGTGGCGATGCGCTCGAGCGGGTGGTCGGTGTCCTCGAGCAGCTGCTTGGCGTACAGGACGCGCTGGGTGGTCAGCCACTTGACCGGGGTGGTTCCGGTCTCGGCGGCGAAGCGGCGGGCGAAGGTGCGGGTGGACATGGCCGAGCGGGCGGCGAGGTCGTCGACCGTGTGCGGGTGGGACAGGTTCTCGCCCATCCAGGCCAGCGTCGGGGCCAGGCCCTCCGAGGTGGCGTGGGGGACCGGGCGTTCGATGAACTGACGCTGCCCGCCGTCGCGCTGCGGCGGGACCACCATCCGCCGCGCGATCGCGTTCGCGGCGGCCGCCCCGAGCTCCCGGCGGACCAGGTGCAGGCAGGCGTCGATGCCCGCCGCCGTGCCCGCGCTGGTGATCACCCGCCCCGCGTCGACGAAGAGGACGTCCGGGTCCACGGTGGCCGCCGGGAACCGGGCGGCCAGCTGCTCGACGTAGCGCCAGTGGGTCGTGCAGGCGCGCCCGTCGAGCAGCCCCGCCTCGCCCGCGAGGAAGGCGCCCGAGCACACGGTCAGGACCGTGGCCCCGGCGGCCGCCGCCGCGCGCACCGCCTCGACCACGCGCGGATCGAACGGCTGCCCGAAGGAGACCGGGAAGGCCGGGATCGCCACGAGGTCGGCGCCGAGCAGGGAGTCGAGCCCGTACTCGGGGGTCACGGTCACTCCCGGCGTCGTGGAGCGCAGCGGTGTGCCCGGCTCGGCCGCGCAGACCCGGAAGTCGAACCCCGGCAGCCCGTCCGCGGTCCGGTCCAGCCCGAAGACCTCGCACACCACCCCGAACTCGAACATGGCGAGGCGATCGGAGAGCACCACAGCGACCCGCGACAGCATGGACCGAGCATAGCTGGCCGGATATTTACGGACAATGACAGAACGGCCACTGTCGGCGGAAATCAGATGCGCGCAAAATTTCTGCCATGGCACTTCTGCTCGCGATCCTGTTCCTGACCCTCCTGTCGGCCACGGTGTTCCTCGGCTCCGGCCGGACCGGCGCCACCGGCGTCCGCGACCGGGACGCCGACCGCCTCAGGACCGAACTGGCCGCCCGGCGATGAGTCGGCCGCGCCTGTCCGCGGCAACCGGCCGGTCCGCCGCGCCCCGGGATCGGGCGCGAGGGAGTCGACGATCCGCCTGCCCCGAATCCGGGCCGGACCGAAGCCACGTGCACCCGGACGCACGACGTACGAGACCACCGGGCCGACACGTCCACTTCCACCGCAACCCGTCCGGGCCGACCCCGAGGAGGCCCCGCCGCGCAGCGGCGGTCGCGGCCGCCCCGACGAAAAGAACCCCGACCCAAGGGGCGAAGCCACGAGGATCGGGGTTCTTTTCGTCGGGGCCCGAAGGGCCGCGACTCGAGCGCGCCAGCGCTCCACCTACACAGCGTCCCCCGGGGAGACGCGGGGCTTGGGGGCGCGCATCTTGCGGATCTGCGAGGCGCGGACGAAGGCGTACCAGCCCAGCCGCATGCCGCCGTCGGTGGTGTCCGGGAAGCGTTCGCGCACACGGTTGTTGATGATCTTGCCGAGGACGAAGCCCTCGATGATCATGAACAGCATCATGACCAGCATGGCCAGGGTGACGATGGTCTGCAGGCCGGGCGCGACGAACATCGACAGGATGAGCACCAGCGCCATCGGCATGAACAGGCCGACCAGGTTGCGTCGCGCGTCGACCAGGTCGCGCACGTAGGCGCGCACGGGGCCCTGGTCGCGGGGCAGCAGGTACTTGTCCTCGCCGGCGAGCATGCGGGCGCGCCGGTCCTGGACCGCGGCCTTGCGCTCGGCGGCGGCCACCTTGCGCTCCTCCTTGGTGCCCTTGGCCGCCTTGCGGCGGGCCCGGGCCTCCTTGGCGGTCATCGGCGCGGGCGCCACCGGCCCACGCCGCTTGCCCTCGGCGTCGCGCCGCTTCGGCGTCGGCCTGCCCTTGCCGGGTGTGGTGGAGCCGGTGACGGCAACGGACTCTTCGGTGGTCTCGGTCACCGTGGGGTCGACGGACTCGTCGATGGTGCTGGACTCGCCGCGACGGAACAATTTCACGACGCCAGGCTATTCGATGCGGGAAGGTAGCGGGTAATTCGGGCAGGTGAAGGCGTGTGCCGTGTCTCAGGAGTGCGCAGAAGTGGCCCCGCTCACCACGCGACCCGCGGCGCCGCGCGGCCGGTGGTGCCGGGACACCCGGGGCAGCGACTCGCGCGCGCCCGCGCTCCAATACAATGGAATAGCAGCCCGACCCGCGGTGTTGACACGCACGAGCTGTGTAGTTCGCGGCCGCGAACTGTTCACGGGTTGACCACGCTGTCCCTAGGAGAGTCCATGACTGTGCAGAACGACGAGAAGACCGCCACCCACGGCGTGACCCTCACCGATGCCGCGGCCAGCAAGGCCAAGGCACTGCTGGATCAGGAGGGCCGCGACGATCTGGCGCTGCGTATCGCCGTGCAGCCCGGTGGTTGCGCCGGCCTGCGTTACCAGCTGTTCTTCGACGACCGCATCCTCGACGGTGACCTGGTCGTCGACTTCGGTGGCGTGAAGCTGGCGGTCGACCGCATGAGCTCCCCGTACGTGCAGGGCGCCTCGATCGACTTCGTCGACACCATCGAGAAGCAGGGCTTCACCATCGACAACCCGAACGCCACGGGTTCGTGCGCCTGCGGCGACTCGTTCAACTGACATAACGGCGGGTGTCGCGGGGTTCCGACCTCGCTGATCGGTCGAGCCGTCGCGGTCTGCGCGGGCGGGTCTCGGGTGTTGCCGGCCGTTTTCCGTGGCGGCCGGTGGCCGCTGTCGGCCGTCCGCGGGGTGGCCGTCCGGTCTCGCGGGTTGCCGCGAGGTGAACCGGAGGCGGTCGGTATCTTGCTACGGTTGGGGTCCGGGATCGGGGAGATCCCGGACCTTTTCGTTTTCTCACCTAGCGCCGAAGGGGCTCCGCCTCGTGTCTGTAGCCGTGTCCGCGTCCATCGCCACCGACCACCTCATGCGTTTCCCCGGCAAGTTCAGCGATGTGCTGCTCGCCGATCAGCTCGACAACGTGTCGCTGAGTTTCCTCGTCGACGACCTGCAGATCCGCCGCGGCGGGGTCGCGGGCAACATCGCCTACGCCATGGGCCTGCTGCGGCAGCGGCCGGTGCTGGTCGGCGCGGTCGGCGCCGATTTCGCCGATTACCGGCAGTGGCTGGAGGCCGCCGGTGTGGACTGCTCGGCGGTGCTGATCTCGGACAGGGCGCACACGGCGCGGTTCGTGTGCACCACCGACGAGGCGATGGCGCAGATCGCCTCGTTCTACCCGGGCGCGATGAGCGAGGCGCGCGACATCGCGCTGGCCGAAGTGGCGCAGGGCCGCGACATCGATCTGGTGCTGGTCGGGGCCAACGATCCCGAGGCCATGCTGGCGCACACGCGCCAGGCCAGGGAGCTGGGCCTGCCGTTCGCCGCGGACCCGTCCCAGCAGCTGGCCCGCCTCGACGGCGACCAGGCCGCCGAGCTGATCGAGGGCGCGGCCTACCTGTTCACCAACAAGTACGAGTGGAGCCTGCTGCAGCAGAAGACCGGGCTGGCCGAGGACGAGATCCTCGGCAAGGTCGGCATCCGGGTCACCACCCTGGGCGGCGAGGGCGTGCTGGTCACCGACCGTGACGGCGCCGAGGTCCGTGTCGGCGTGGTGCCCGAGACCGGCCGCGTCGACCCCACCGGCGTGGGCGACGGCTTCCGCGCAGGCTTCCTGACCGCCCATCGCGCGGGCCTGAGCCTCGAGCGCGCGGCCCAGCTGGGCTCGCTGGTCGCGGTGCTGATCCTCGAGACCACCGGCACCCAGGAGTGGACCCTCGACCGCGAGGAGGCCCTGGTCCGCCTGACCAAGGCCTACGGCGCCGAGGCCGCCGACGAACTCTCGGTCCTGCTCTAGGCCACGAAACACGAAGCGCCCCGCGAGAACTCGCGGGGCGCTTCGCGTTTCACCGGGCTACAGCGACACCGGGTAGGTGGGTTCGGCGATGTCGGGCTTGATGCGGTCCTCGACGAAGATGCCGTGCCACACCATGAAGACCAGCAGGGTCCACAGGCGGCGGCTGTGGTCGGAGCGGCCGTCGCGGTGGTCGCGCAGCATCTGCAGGATCGCCGGCTTGTTCAGCAGGTGATCGGTCTGGGAGTCGGCGATCTGGGCCTCCGCCCAGTCGTAGAGTTCGGTGCCGCGCAGCCAGTGCCGCAGCGGGACCGGGAAGCCGAGCTTGGCCCGGTGCAGCACGTGCGGCGGGACGATGCCCTCCAGCGCCTGGCGCAGCGCGTACTTGGAGGTCTCCTTGGAGATCTTCTGCTCGTAGGGCAGCCCCTCGGCGACCTTCAGCACCTCGCTGTCGAGGAAGGGAACGCGCAGTTCCAGCGAGTTGGCCATGGTCATCTTGTCGGCCTTGACCAGGATGTCGCCGCGCAGCCAGGTGAACAGGTCGAGGTGCTGCATGCGGGCGACCGGGTCCCAGCCGCGCGACTGGGCGTAGATCGGGGCGGTGACGTCCTGGTGGGTCCACTCGGGCCGGAACTCGCGCAGCACGGCGCGCAGCTGCGCGTCGTTGAAGCTGCGGGCGTTGCCGTAGTAGCGCTCCTCGAGGGTGAGCGAGCCGCGGTGCAGCAGGCTCTTGCCGCGCCTGCCCTCGGGGATCCGGTCGCTGAGCCTGCCCGCGAGCTTGCGGACCCGGCCCGGCAGGAACTCGAACGGGCGCAGCGACAGCGGCTCGCGGTAGATCGTGTAGCCGCCGAACAGCTCGTCGGCGCCCTCGCCCGAGAGCACCACCTTGACGTGCTTGCGGGCCTCCTTGGCCACGAAGTACAGCGGCACCAGCGCCGGGTCGGCCACCGGGTCGTCGAGATACCAGACGATCTCGGGGATCGCCGCGGCGAACTCGGCGGGGGAGACCACCTTGACGATGTGGCGGGCGCCGATCGCCTCGGCGCTCTCGGCGGCCACGTCGACCTCGGAGTAGCCCTCGCGTTCGAAGCCGGTGGTGAAGGTGATCAGCTTCGGGTTGTGCCGCATGGCCAGCGCCGCGATGGCGGTGGAGTCGATGCCGCCGGACAGGAACGAGCCGACGGTGACATCGGCGCGCATGTGCTTGGCGACGGAGTCCTCGAGGGCGGCCGCGATCTCGCGGTAGCGGTCGCGGGCGTACCCCTCGACGAACGGGCGCACCCGGAAGTCGGGGCGGAAGTAACGGGTCGCCTTCGGCGCCTGGCCGACGCGCACGGTGGCATAGGTGCCCGACTCGAGGCGGCGGATGCCGGCGTGCAGGGTCTCGGGCTCGGGCACGTACTGCAGCACGGTGTAGTGCTCCAGGGCGCGCGGGTCGAGGTCGTCGGCGATGCCGAGCGGGCCCAGCAGCTCGAGCACGCTCTTCTTCTCGCTGGCGAACGCGGTGCCGCCGGGCCCGGTGGCGTAGAACAGCGGCTTGATGCCGAACGGGTCGCGCGCGAGGAACAGCTGCTCGGTGCGGGTGTCCCAGATCGCGAAGGCGAACATGCCGCGCAGCCTGCGCACCGC
Organism: Nocardia thailandica NBRC 100428; assembly: GCF_000308795.1. GTDB lineage: Bacteria > Actinomycetota > Actinomycetes > Mycobacteriales > Mycobacteriaceae > Nocardia > Nocardia thailandica. The sequence continues at coordinate 17,556 of NZ_BAGK01000072.1, forward strand.
GTCCGGGCCCCAGAAGTGGAAGGCGGCCACGATGGCCTCGCCGTCACCGTCGGTGGCGAAGATCCTGCCCTCGGGGAACTCGGCCGCGTGCTCGGCGGCGAGCTGCTCGCGCAGTTCGAGATAGTTGTAGATCTCGCCGTTGAAGGTCATCGCGTAGCGCTGCGGGTCGTCCGCCGGGCCCCAGCGCAGCGGCTGGTGGGAGTGCTCGATGTCGATGATCGACAGCCGGTTGAACCCGAACACCATGTGCTCGTCGTGCCAGGTGCCCTTCTCGTCCGGGCCGCGGTGGCGCTGGCAGTGCAGGGCGTCGTAGACCTGGTCGACCACGTCGGTCGTCGCCGGGGAAGCTGTCAGGAATCCGAGCAGTCCGCACACGGTGTCGGCAACCTCGTCTCTAGGTGGGATGCGGGCAGGCGCGCACACGCGCGCGCCCGAACGGCGGTGATGGCGTCCACCCTACTGTCCTTCGCGCGGGATACCGGATCCGGCAACGTATTCGCAGGTCGCGACGACCCGATCGGTAACGGCGGAGTGTCGAACGCGACCCCGCGGCGATGAGGTGTCGCGTTTGGTCTACGCTGCGTAGTACTCAGGTCCTTCTCAGGTCCCGCATGCCTCGCGGCGTTCCGGAACCAGGATGACCTGAAACGTGCTTTATTACGTGTCGGACGGGCGGATCGCGGCCCGGACGGCGCAATGTGTCGGAATGTGTGGCGACCAGGAAGGCGTGAGCGTGGCGCACAAGGCGAGCGAAGAGATCGGGGCCCGACCCGTGAAGGGTCGGCAGGGCCGTATCCTTCGGCGGGCCGGGCTGGCGGTGTCCTTGGGGATCACCGCGATGCTCGTCTCGGGCTGCTCGATCGACAATGTTTGGCTGCGGTTCGGCTGGCCCTCGGGCGTCACGCCGCAGGCCACCCGGATGCGGGAGCTGTGGACCTGGTCGGTCCTCGCCGCGCTCGCGATGGGTGTGCTGGTGTGGGGCCTGACCTTCTGGACGGTCATCTTCCACCGCAAGCGCAAGAACTCCCCGGAGTTCCCCCGGCAGACCGGATACAACGTGTCGCTGGAGCTGACCTACACCGCGATCCCGTTCGTGATCATCGCGGTGCTGTTCTACTTCACCGTCGTCGTGCAGAACTACGTGCACGAGAAGACCGACAACCCGGATGTCACCGTCGACGTGACCGCCTTCCAGTGGAACTGGAAGTTCGGCTACCGCAACGTGAACAACGTCGGCGGCCTGACCTACAACGGCGTCGACACCGAGCGCGAGGCGATCAACGCCGAGCAGCTGAAGGCCTACGAGGAGCGCGTCGACCCGGAGCACGGGCACCCGCAGCCGGGCCCGCTGCACGGCTTGCCGGAGAACGACATCCTCTCCTACCTGCACTACAACAAGATCGAGACCATCGGTAACTCCACCGAGATCCCGGTCCTGGTGCTGCCGACCGGCAAGCGCATCGAGTTCCAGCTCGCCGCGACCGACGTGATCCACGCCTTCTGGGTGCCGGAGTTCCTGTTCAAGCGCGACGTGATGCCGAACCCGAAGGAGAACCACTCCGACAACGTCTTCCAGATCTCGGAGATCCAGAAGGAAGGCGCCTTCGTCGGCCGCTGCGCGGAGATGTGCGGCACCTTCCACTCGATGATGAACTTCGAGGTCCGGGCGGTCTCGCCGGAGAAGTTCGCGCTCTACATCAAGGCGCGCGAGGCCGGCAAGACCAACGCTCAGGCGCTGGAATCGATCGGTGAGTCGCCGGTGGCCACCTCCACCCACCCGTTCGACACCAAGCGCGACATCAAGAGCGCTTCGGCCGAGAGCAAGTGAGGACTGAACTGACATGAAGCTCGAAGCACGCATTTTCGAACTGCTGACGGTGTTCTTCATCCTCGTCGCCATCGTGTACGGCTTCTTCACCGGGCAGTCGCGCACCGGCGTCGAATGGGCGGGCACCACCGCCATCGTGCTGTCGGCGGGCCTGTCGCTGATCGTCGGCACCTACTTCCGGTTCGTCGCCCGCCGCATCGACCTGCGTCCCGAGGACTTCGAGGACGCCGAGATCGTGGACGGCGCCGGCGACCTGGGCTTCTTCTCGCCCGGCTCGTTCTGGCCCATCCTGCTCGCGGGCGCCGGTTCGGTCACCGCCCTCGGCCTGGCCTTCTTCCAGTTCTGGCTGATCGGGCTCGGCGTGCTGCTCATACTGATCGCCGCGGGCGGCCTGGTGTTCGAGTACTACCTGGGTGCCGAGAAGCACTGAGACATGGAGCGCTGGCGCGCTCGAGTCGGGGCTCCTCGGGCCCCGACGCAAAGAAACCCGATCCTTGTGGCTGCGCCACGTTGGGTCGGGTTTCTTTGCG
>NZ_BAGK01000071.1 GCF_000308795.1 Nocardia thailandica NBRC 100428
GACACCTGCACCGACCAGTGCGGCGAGATCCCGCCCGGCCACACCTGTGTGCCCGGCCCGCGATGCGGCACCGACAACTGCACCGATCAGTGCGGGGCGACCCCGCCGACCGCCACGACGACGGCCGCGCCGCCTGCGGGCACCACGCCGCCCGCCACCACCGCGGCACCGACGACGGCCCCCGCCACCACCTCCGCGGTCGCGGCGCCGGTGACCACGGCAACGCCGGAGCCGACACCGGTCTCGTGAGAACTCCGCCGCGCCGGGCCTCCGGGCCCGGCCGCGGCGGCACCGAGGGGTGCCGCCGCCCGTCCGGTCGCGGCCGGACGGGCGGCGACATGGTCGACGACCCGGCATCACCCGTCGGGGCACTCGGAACACGCACCCCGTGAACGGGCCGGTAGTCCCGCGCCGCGTTCTACGCTGGCGGCATGACCGTGATCGGGATTCCGTCGGAGGTCAAGGAACAGGAGTTCCGGGTCGCGCTCACCCCGGCGGGCGCGGCGGAACTGCGCGCGCACGGCCACGCGGTGCTGGTCCAGGCCGGGGCCGGGGCCGGGTCGGGATTCGGTGACGACCGGTATCTGGCCGCGGGCGCGCGGATCGTGCCGGGGCCCGACGAGGTCTGGGCCGCGGCGGAACTCGTCCTGAAGGTGAAGGAGCCCGTCGCGCAGGAGTATCCGCGGCTGCGGGCCGAGCAGGTGCTGTTCACCTATCTGCACCTGGCCGCCTCGCGGGCCTGCACCGACGCCCTGCTCGCCTCGGGGATCACCGCCATCGCGTACGAGACCGTGCGCGGCCCCGACGGCGGCCTGCCGCTGCTGGCGCCGATGAGCGAGGTCGCGGGCAAACTCGGCACCCAGGTCGGGGCCTACCACCTCATGGCGCCCCTGGGCGGGGCCGGGCTGCTGCTCGGCGGGGTGCCCGGCGTCCGCCCGGCCGACGTGGTGGTGCTCGGCGGCGGCGTGGCGGGCACCTGCGCGGCCACCGTGGCCGTGGGGATGGGCGCGCGGGTCAGCGTGCTCGACACCAACCTGGCGCGGCTGCGCGAACTCGACGCCCGGTTCGCCGGCCGCGTCACCACCCTGGCCTCGCACGCCGTGGAGATCGAGCACGCCGTGCTCGGCGCCGACCTGGTCATCGGTTCGGTGCTGGTCCCCGGCGCGCGGGCGCCGGAACTGGTGCCGGACGCGCTGGTGGCGCGCATGCGGCCGGGATCGGTCCTGGTCGACATCGCCATCGACCAGGGCGGCTGCTTCCAGTCCTCCCGTCCGACCACGCACGCGGACCCGACCTTCCGGGTCGCCGACGCGCTGTTCTACTGCGTGGCCAACATGCCCGGCGCGGTCCCGCACACCTCGACCGTCGCCCTCACCAACGCGACCCTGCCGTACGCGCTGTCCATCGCCGACCGCGGCTGGCGCGGGGCCTGCGCCGCCGACCCCGGGCTCGCCCGCGGGCTGACGGTCGACCAGGGCAGTCTGCTGTCGGGGGAGGTCGCCGCCGCCCACGGGCTCACGGTCGCCGGCCGGTCCCCGGCGTGAGCGTCCGGGCGCTCAGTCCTGCTCGCCCAGGTACCAGTCCGGGGCGCCCTCGGTCGGCAGGTCGCGCAGCTTGTCGGGGTTGCGCACGACGTTGATCGCGGTGATGCGGCCGTCGTCGACGACGAAGGAGAACACGCCGAGGGTGGTGCCGTCGAACACCACCAGCCCCGGCACGCCGTTGACCAGCACCGCCCGGCCCCAGCCACCGGCGGCCGAGGGCGCGTGGTACCAGCCGAGCAGCATCTTGGCGATGAGCTCGGCGCCCTGGACGGGCTTGCGGATGGCGGGCACCTTGCCGCCGCCGTCGGCGGTCAGCACGACCTTCTCGTCGAGCACGCCGAGCAGCGCGCTCAGGTCGCCGGACCGCCAGGCCAGCGCGAACGCCGAGACGACCTTCTCCTGCTCGGCCGCGGTGGCCGGGAAGCGCGGGGTGCCCTGCTCCACGTGCCTGCGGGCGCGGGAGGCCAGCTGCCGCACCGCGGCCGGGGTCCGGCCGACCACCTCGGCGACCTCGGGGCCGCTCATGCCGAACACGTCCTGGAGCACGAACGCGGTCCGCTCGGCGGGGGACAGCGATTCCAGGACAACCAGCAGCGCGGTGGTGACCCGCTCGTCCTGGGAGACGCGGTCGGCCGGGTCGTCCCAGGTGGTGACCTCGGGCTCGGGCAGCCACTCGCCGACGTACTGTTCGCGGCGGGCCCGCGCGGAGCCGAGGTGGTCAAGGGCCAGCCGGCCGGTGACCGTGGTCAGCCAGGCGCGCAGGTTGTCGATCTCGGCCGCCCTGCCCGCCTCGAACTGGCGCTGCAGCCGCAGCCACGCCTCCTGCACGACGTCCTCGGCGTCGGCCAGGCTGCCCAGCGTGCTGTAGGCGAGCCTGCGCAGGTAGGGGCGGTGCTCCTCGAAACGGAGCGCCAGCCCGGCCTGGTCGAGGGGGCCGGAGGATGCGTCGTCCACTGTGTTCCGCCGTTCGGGTCTACTCGCCGTGCTCGTGGTGAGTGTAGGGGTGCTGACACCGGGACGACGACGCGGCGGCGCGGGGTGTGACATCGCGGCCGATTAGGCTCGCCCGGGTGCGGAACGGGACAGTGACAGCGATCGGGCTCGTGCTCGGTTTCGGCCTCGACCGGGTGCTCGCCGATCCGCGCCGGTGGCATCCGGTGGCCGGATTCGGCACGGCCGCCGCGGCGCTGGAGCGGTCCACCTACGGCGACCGGCGGCTGCCGGGTGTGGCGCACGAGGCGATCGCCGTCGGCGCGGTGGCGGGGGTCGGCGTCCTCGCCGCGCGCGCGGTCGCGCGCAGGCAGGTGGCGGGCGTGGCGGTCACGGCGCTGGCGACCTGGACCGTGCTCGGCGGACGCAGCCTGGCCCGGGTCGGGCACCGCATGGCCGACCGCCTGGAGGACGGCGACCTCGAGGGCGCGCGCGAGCTGCTGCCGTCGCTGTGCGGCCGCGACCCGTCGGTCCTCGACGCCGACGGGCTGGCCAGGGCCGCGCTGGAATCCATCGCCGAGAACACCGCCGACGCGACCGTCGCGCCGCTGGTCTGGGGCGCGGTGGCGGGCGTCCCGGGGCTGCTGGCCTACCGGGCGGTCAACACCCTCGACGCCATGATCGGCTATCGCGACGACCGCTACGAGCGGTTCGGGTGGGCCGCCGCCCGCGTCGACGACGGCGCCAACCTGCTCCCGGCGCGGCTGACGGGCCTGCTGACCGTCGCGCTGGCGCCCGCCGTCGGCGGCACACCGGCGGCGGCCCTGCGCGCGTGGCGCCGCGACGCCGCCGCGCATCCCAGCCCGAACGCGGGCGTCGTCGAGGCCTCGGCGGCGGGCGCACTCGGCGTCCGCCTCGGCGGACGCACGCAGTACCGGCACGGTGTGGAGATGCGCCCGAGCCTCGGCGACGGGCCCGCGCCCACGGTGCCCGACCTGCGCCGCGCGGTGCGGCTGTCGGAACTGGTCCAGGCCGGGGCGCTGGTGGTCGCGGCCGCCTGCGCGGCGCTGATCGGGCGGCGGACCGGCGGGTAGTCCGGGTTCAGCGGCTCCGGCCGTAGCGGTCGGCCAGCCGGTCCTCGGTGGTGCGCGCGGCGGGCTTCGCCGGTTCGTCCGTGTCGCCCGGCACCGGCGTGGCCGCGGGGGCGGGCGCGTGCGTTTCCTCGCGTTCGCGGCGGCGCGCGCGGAGCTCGGCGTAGACGAAATAGCCGAGGCCGAGCGGCGCCATCACGCCGAACGCCAGCCACTGCAAGCCGTAGGACAGGTAGGGGCCCGCGTCGAGCTGGGGGAGCGGCGGCGGCCGGAAGGCGCCGGGCTGGCCCTCGGCCAGCTGGAGGTAGCCCGCCGCGGCGGTGCCGGTGGGGATCGCGGTCAGCGGCACGTTCAGGACCGTGCTCTCCTGGCCGGTGTCGACCGAGTACACCTGCCGGTAGCCGTCCTGGGTGGCGGGCAGCTTGTCCGGCACCACGCCCTCGGAGGCGCGGATGCGGCCCTCCAGGGTCTGCGGGCCCGCGGGCGGCGCGGCGATCACCGGGGGACGGGTCCCGTCGACGGCGGCGACCAGGCCGCGGTCGACCAGCACGGTGCGCCCGTCGTCGAGCCGGAAGGCGGCCAGCACCGAGTAGCCGGGGGCGCCGTCGAGGTGGCGCAGGCGCACGAGCACCGTGGACTCGGGGACGTAGGCGCCGGTCGCGGTGACCCGCCGCCACTCGCTGCCCTCGCCGTCGAGGACCGACGACAGCGGGACCGGCTCCGCGCGCACCGAGTCGGCGATGAGCTGATTGCGGTGCTCGGTGCTGGTGTTCTTGCCCAGCTGCCACGGCGCGAGCACGGTGAAGCACAGGTAGGCGAACGCGGCGACCACGCCGGCGAGGATCAGCCAGCTCGGGCGGAACAGGAAGGCGATCCGGCGCATCAGCGGGCGCGCTCGCGCGCGTCGAGTTCGGTGCGCACCCGGTCGAGCAGGCCGGGAACGGCGGCCTCGATCTGGTCGCGGACGAGCTCGAAGTCGGCGGCGGTGCCGTAGTAGGGGTCGGGCACGTCGCGCCCCTCGGCCGCCGGGTCGAACGTGCGCAGCAGCACGCGCCGGTCGGCGGGGACGCCGCGCCGGGCCAGCTCGTCGTCGTGGGTGGTGTCCAGCGCGACGATCAGGTCGGCGTCGGCGTGCTCGGGACCGAAGGTCGCCGCGACGTGGCCGGTGGGGTAACCGGCGCGGCGCAGGACGGCGTCGGTGCGTTCGTCGGCGGGGTGACCGATGTGCCACGCACCGGTCCCCGCGCTGCTGACCCGCACCCGGTCGGACAGCCCGGCGCGCCGCAGGTGCGCGTCGAAGATCCGCTCGGCCATCGGGGACCGGCAGATGTTGCCCGTGCAGATGAAGGTGACATGGAGATCGGCCACGTCAGCCATTCTGGCCCGAGGCGGGCGAACGTCGCCACGTAGGGTGTGCAGACGTGCCGGACGACACTGTGGATCACGCGCTGCTGCGCCACCACGGCGATGTGGACGCGGCCCCCGGCCTGCTCGACTTCGCCGTCAACGTGCAGGGCGCGGCGCCGCCGCGCTGGCTGCGCGACCGCCTGGCCGCCCGGCTCGCCGACCTGGCCCGCTACCCGTCCGCCGCCGACGACCTCGCCGCCCGCGCCGCCGTCGCCGCCCGCCACGGCCGGACCCCGGCCGAGGTCCTGCTGCTGTCCGGCGCCGCCGAGGGCTTCACGCTGCTGCCCCGCCTGCGTCCCCGGCTCGCGGCGGTCGTGCACCCGTCGTTCACCGAGCCGGAACTCGCGCTGCGCGAGGCGGGTGTCGCGGTGACCCGGGTCGTGCTGACCGAGCCGTACGTCCTCGATCCCGCCGCGGTCCCCGAGGCGGCCGACCTCGTCGTGCTCGGCAATCCCACCAATCCGACCTCGGTGCTGCATCCCGCCGCGACCCTGCGCGCGCTGCGGCGTCCCGGCCGCGTGGTCGTCGTCGACGAGGCGTTCATGGACGCCGTCCCCGGCGAACCGCATTCCCTGGCGGGCGCCGCGTTGCCCGATGTCCTCGTGGTCCGCAGCCTCACCAAGACCTGGGCTCTGGCGGGCCTGCGCTGCGGGTACTTCCTCGGCGACCCGGCCGTCCTGGCCCGCCTCGCCGAGGGGCGCCCGCACTGGCCGCTGGGCACCCTCCAGCTCGAGGCGATCACGGCGACCGCGGACCCGCGGGCCGTCGCCGACGCGGCCGACCTGGCCCGCCGCCTCGCCGAGGACCGCGCCGCGCTGGTCGCCGACCTGCGCGCGCTCGGCGTCGCCGTGCACACGCCGGCCGACGGCCCGTTCCTGCTGCTGCGCGTCGAGGACGGCGAACTGGTCCGCAAGCATCTCGCCGGCCTGGGCATCGCGGTCCGCCGCGCCGACACGTTCCCCGGCCTGACCCCCGACCACCTGCGCGTCGCCGTCCGCGGACCGCGGGAACGCGCGGCGCTGGTCGCCGCCCTCGGCAGCACGCCGGGGTGGCCCGCGGCCCGCACCGGGGCCGCCGCCTCCGTCCAGCCGACCCGACCACCGGAGACCCGATGACCACCCTGGCCGACCTGATCGCCGTCCTCGACGCCGCCTACCCGCCCCACCTGGCCGAGTCCTGGGATTCGGTCGGCCTGGTGTGCGGCGACCCCGGCGACGAGGTCGAGCGGGTGCTGTTTGCGGTGGACGCCACCGCCGAGGTGGTCGACGAGGCGATCGCCTGGCGGGCGCAGGCGCTGGTCGTGCACCATCCGCTGCTGCTGCGCGGCGTGGACACGGTCGCCGCCGACACCCCCAAGGGCGCGCTGCTGCACCGCCTGATCCGGTCCGGCTGCGCCCTGTTCTCCGCGCACACCAACGCCGATTCCGCCGACCCCGGCGTCTCCGACGCGCTCGCCGCGGCCGTCGGCCTGACCGTCACCGGCCCGCTCGACCCCAGAACCGCCGCCCCACTGGACAAGTGGGTCGTCTACGTCCCGCGGACCCACACCGAGGCGCTCCTGTCCGCGCTGTTCGCCGCCGGGGCGGGCGCCGTCGGCGACTACCGGGAATGCGCCTGGCACACCGGCGGCACCGGGCAGTTCCGGCCCCTGCCCGGCGCGAACCCGGCCCTCGGCGTCGTCGGCGCGGTGGAACGGGTCGCCGAGGACGTCGTCGAGGTCGTGGCCGACCCGGAAGCGCGGGCCCGCGTGCTGGCCGCGCTGCGCGCCGCGCACCCCTACGAGGAGCCCGCCTTCCACCTGACCGAACGCGCGCCGCTGCCGTCGTCGCTGGGCATCGGCCGCGTCGGCACCCTCGACCGTCCCCAGAGCCTGCGGGAGTTCACCGCCCGCGTCGGCGCCGCCCTGCCGCGCACCGTCTGGGGGGTGCGGGCCGCGGGCGACCCCGACCGCGTGGTCGAGCGCGTGGCCGTGTGCGGCGGCGCGGGCGACTCGTACCTGAACACCGTGCTGCGCCGCGGCGTCGACGCCTATCTCACCGCCGACCTGCGGCATCACCCCGTGGACGAGCACCTGCGCAGGCACGGTCCCGCCCTGATCGACGCCGCCCACTGGGCCACCGAATTCCCCTGGTGCGCCCAGGCCGAAGGCTTCGTGCGCGCCGCGCTGCCCACCGTGGAGACCAGGGTCAGCACCCTGCGCACCGACCCTTGGACGGTCGCCGCCGGGGCCGCGGAAGCCCCCTGAGCGGCCGACCACCGGCGCCCGTCGGCACCCCGCCGAAGGGGTACCATTCGATGTCACCCACCACGTCGGGGCCGACCTCGAGGAGGCCCGCGAGCGCAGCGAGCGTCGCGGCCGTCCCGCGGTGCGGCGGGCCGAGACCATGCGGCGCAGCCGCGAGTCCCGGTCCGCCGCACCGCGGGACCCAAGGGGCCGCGACTCGAGCGCGCCAGCGCTCCAACAACACAGGAGTTCGTACGCGTTGAATGTCGAACCGTCGGTCCAGTCCAAGCTGCTCCAGCTCGCCGCCGTCGATGCCGAACTGACGCGGATCGCGCACCGGCGCACCGCGCTGCCCGAGCAGAAGGAGGTCGACCGCCTGGCGACCGAGCGCAACAAGTACAAGGACGCGGCCGTCGCCGTGGAGATCGGCATCGACGATCTCGATCGCGACATCCGCAAGCTCGAGGGTGAGGTCGACGCGGTCCGCAAGCGCGAGGACCGCGACCGGTCGCTGCTGACCTCGGGGTCGGTCGGCGCCAAGCAGCTCTCCGAGCTCGAGCACGAGCTGGGCAGCCTGCAGCGCCGCCGTTCGGTGCTCGAGGACGAGCTGCTGGCGGTGATGGAGCAGCGCGAGGCCAAGGTCGCCGATCACGATCACGCGGGTGCCCGCCTGTCCAAGGCCGAGGAGGAGCTCACCGACGCCGAGCGGCTCCGCGACGAGGCGATCGCCGATCTCGCGGTGGCCCAGCAGCGGTGCGAGACCGACCGGGCCGGGCTGGTCGGGTTGTTCCCGGACGAGCTGCTGGCGATCTACGACAAGCAGCGGGCGACGAGCGGGGTCGGCGCGGCGCTGCTGCAGGCCCGCCGGTGCGGCGGGTGCCGGATCGAGCTGGACCGCGGCGAGATCCAGCGCATCGCCAAGACCGCGGGTGACGTGGTCGTGCGCTGCCCCGAGTGCGGCGCGATCCTGGTGCGCACCAAGGAATCCGGACTGTGAGTCCGCGCGAGGTCATCGTCGAGGCCGACGGCGGCTCGCGCGGTAATCCGGGACCGGCCGGCTACGGCGCGGTGGTGTTCGACGCGGGCCACGGGCGAATCCTGGCCGAGCGCAAGGGATTCCTCGGTGTCACGACCAACAACGTGGCCGAGTACCGTGGCCTCATCGCCGGGCTGGAGGCCGCCGCGGAGCTGGGCGCGCGGGTGGTGCACGCGCGCATGGACTCCAAGCTGGTCGTCGAGCAGATGTCGGGTCGCTGGCAGGTCAAGCATCCGGCGATGCGGCCGCTCGCCGAGCAGGCGCGCGCCCTGGCGGCCGGCTTCGACGCCGTCGACCACACCTGGATCCCGCGCGCGCAGAACGCGCACGCCGACGGCCTCGCCAACGCCGCGATGGACGACGGCGACGCCACCGACATCGTCCAGGCCGCCGTCGCCGAGGACGACCGCGCGCAGTCCGCCGCCGAGGCGGCCTCGGCGGCGCCGGGCGCGACCGAGGCGACGGACCGGCATCCGCCCGGCTGGACCGGCCTGATGGGCCGTCCCACCCGGCTGCTGCTGTTGCGGCACGGCCAGACCGAGCTGTCGGTGGAGCGGCGCTACTCCGGCCGCGGCAACCCGCCGCTGACCGAGCTGGGCCGCGCCCAGGCCGCGAACGCGGCGCGCAGGCTGGCCGCCGAGGGCGGCATCGCCGCGATCGTCACCTCGCCGCTGGGCCGGGCCCGCGACACCGCGGGGGCGGCCGGCGCCGCGCTCGGTCTGCCGGTGCGGGTCTCCGACGGCCTCATCGAGACCGATTTCGGCGAGTGGGAGGGCTTGACCTTCGCCGAGGCGGCCGCCCGCGACCCGCGGCTGCATCGCGCCTGGCTCGGCGACCCGGCGGTCCCGGCGCCCGGCGGCGAGAGTTTCGACGAGGTCCGCGCGCGCGTCGACGGGGTGCGCCGCGAGCTCGTCGACGCCCATCCGGGGGAGACGGTGCTGGTCGTCAGTCACGTGACCCCGATCAAGACCCTGCTCCAGCTGGCGCTGGGGGTCGGCTCGTCGCTGCTCTACCGCCTGCATCTGGACCTGGCCTCGCTCTCGATCGCCGAGTTCTATCCCGACGGCGGTTCCTCCGTACGTCTGGTGAACGACACCTCCTACCTGTAACCTGCGGGCCTGCGTAACGGTCGCCCGAGGCGGGCCGAAACGCACAGGGGCCACCGGATTCCCGGTGGTCCGCCGCGGAGGAGAGGTAGTAGATGAAATTCACACGGATGGCCGCCGTCGCCGCAGCCATCGCGGGGGTGCTCGGCGCGGGTGTGGGGGCGGGAACCGCCACGGCCGCGCCGAGTGTGGTGCTCGGTGCCGGGTCCGGCATCGTGTTCGACAACAATTCGGCGTGCTCGCTGACCGCCATCGGCACCGACAACGGCGGCCGTCTGGTCGGCATCACCGCGGGCCACTGCGCCTCCACCGGTGCCCGGGTCGGCGCGGAGAAGGCGCTCTCGGCGGGCGTCATCGGCACCGTCGCCTACTCCGACGACGCGGAGTTCCTGGATTTCGCGGTGCTGGAACTGGATCGGGAGAAGGTCGCGCCCACGCGCACCATCGGCCAGACCACGGTCGCCGGGATCGGCGCCAAGCCCGGTTCGGGCGCCACGGTGTGCGCCGACGGGCGCACCACCGGCCGCAGCTGCGGTGTGGTCTGGGGCGAGCTCGAGGGCACCTCGATCAACCAGTACTGCTCGCAGCCCGGTGATTCGGGCGGTCCGGTCGTCGTCGGCGACCGGCTGGTCGGGATGAACCAGGGCCGCTTCGTCGGCTACGGGCCGGTCTCCTTCGACGTCCCGTGCAACGGCGGTGCCAACCCGGTGCACTCCCCGGCCTACTTCCAGCCGATCGGAGTGATCCTGGCCGCGCTCGACAAGCGCGGCGGGGTGGGCGCGGGCTTCACCGTCTTCTGACGGCCGACCGCGCGCAGGAGCCCCACCGGGTGCGAAATCCGGTGGGGCTCATGCCGTTTCAGCCCGCCTGCGCCCGCTCGTGCATGAGCAGGAGGGTGTAGGCGGCGAGGGTGTGCGTGTCGACGATCTCCGTGCCGAGCAGGCGCTCGAACTCCGCACGGGCGAACCAGCGTTCGACCATGTCCTGCTCCTCGGGTTCGCGTTCGTGCGCGCCCTGCGTGAGCTCGGTGGCCAGGAAGCAGTGCCCGGTCGCGTTGATGGTCGACGGCGCCGCCGCCAGCGCGCCGAGGTAGGTCATGCGGCCCGCCCGCAGCCCGGTCTCCTCGCGGAGCTCGTTGTGCGCCAGTTCGATCGGCGTCGCTTCGGTTTCCGGCGGGGGCGCGCCCGCCGGGAATTCCCAGCTGCGCGCCCCGATCGGATACCGGAACTGCTCGACCAACCGGAAGCCGTTGCCGTCGAACGGGATCACCAGCGCGAAATCGGACTTGTCGACCACCCCGTAGATCCCGGTCGATCCGTCGGCCCGGCGCACGGTGTCCTCGCGTACCCGCATCCACGGATTGCGGTACACCGTCCGGGAACTCAGTGACTCCATGTCCCCATCATCCGCCCCCGGCGCCGGTCACGGGCGCAGCACCGACACCAGGAAGTCGGTCTCGTCCTTGACGACCTGCTCGAAGACGTCGTCGAAGTACACGTCGAAATGCCCGACGGGGTACTCCTTCACGACGGCGTGCTTGGTGCGCGCGGCCGCTTTGCGGGTCGGGCCCGCGGGCGCGACCGTGTCGTTCTGGGCGATGGCGTAGAACACCGGCATCTTCAGGGACTTGGCGCGGCGGCCGGGGGAGTCGAACAGGGTCGACAGCGCCACCCTCGCGGCGACTTTCGGCTCGTAGACCGAGCTCTCCTCGGCCAGCCTGCCGTATCCCTCCGGCACGTCGGGGGCGCTCATCAGGGCCGCCGAGCGCTTGCGGCCCGCCAGCCGGACGCCGACCGGCTTGCGCCGGATCGGGCCGACGACCAGGTCGACGGCGGCGATGGTGGCGACCTTGGTGAGGCTGATCGGGCCCTTGGTCAGCGCCGAGGACAGCCCGCTGGTGAAGGGCACCTGGGCGACCACCGCGGCGAGGTAGTCGTCCTCGGGGGCCACCGACAGCACGTGTCCGCCCCCGAACGACGAGCCCCACAGCGCGATCCGGGTCGCGTCGAAGCCGCGGATGCTGCGCGCGTAGGCGATCGCCGACCGCCAATCCTCGCGCTGCTTACCGATGTCGAGCAGTTGCCGGGGTGTGCCCTCGCTGGCCCCGAAATGCCGGTAGTCGAACGCCAGCACCCCCATTCCCGCCGCGGCGAACCGGCGCGCGTACCGGTCCAGCCCCATCTCCCGATCGGCCCCCAGCCCGTGTCCCATGACCACCAGCGGGCGCGGCTTGGGCGCCCCGTCGGGTCGGTACAGCCAGGCGGCGCACTGCCGGCCGCCCGACGGGAAACTGACCTCCACACGTTCCATGCGCGCAAATTTACCTTCCGCGCGCACGGTAGGCTGTAGCGGCGGACGAGCCGACCGGGCGGCCGCGGCGACGGGAACACAGCACCGCGGTGCTGCCGCCCGGCGCCGAGGAAAGTCCGGACTCCACAGAGCAGGGCGGTTGCTAACGGCAACCCGGGGCGACCCGCGGGACAGTGCCACAGAGAACAGACCGCCGCGCGCAGGCGCGGTAAGGGTGAAACGGTGCGGTAAGAGCGCACCAGCGCCCCGGGTGACCGGGGCGGCTCGGTAAACCCCGCCCGGAGCAAGGTCGAAGGCCGCACCGCGAGGTGCGGCTGCGCAGGTGTTCGAGGGCTGCTCGCCCGAGCCTGCGGGTGGACCGCTCGAGGCACCCGGCGACGGTGTGTCCAGATGGATGGCCGCCCCCCGATGCGAATCGGGGACAGGATCCGGCTTACAGGCCGGCTCGTCCGCCCGAACGCCGAACGGCGGCGACCCCGGAGAAGGGGTCGCCGCCGTTCGGCGTTCCGTCTCGTTCGGTGTCAGGCCGGGCACATGAGTTTGGCGACCTGGTAGACCGCGAGCGCCTCGTCGTTGGTCGGCGCGGCCGAGCCGTTCTTGGCGACGGTCACGATGGACTTCACCACCTCGTCCTGGCTCTTGCCCGCTTTGATCTCCCCGCAGGTGGTCGTCAGGACCTTGCTGACCGCCCGGTCGTCCAAACCTTCGGCCAGTTTCGGGAACGCGTTTCGATAGTTCACCACGAAAACGCCGGCCTGGGTCGCGTCGACCTTGACCTCGGGTGCGGTCGACGTGGTGGTCGGGGCGGCGGAATTGGACGAATCGTCGCCGCAGCCGGCCACGAACAGGGCGAAGGCGGCCGCTCCGGCCACGATCGCTGCGGAAGTTCTACTCACGCTGCGGGATGCTAGCCGCCCGGAAAACGAGTCGCCTGCCAGGCGGTTAACGGAAAATGACATCTCCACCCGCGCCCGTGTGAGATCTACTGCGGGTTGATCATCAGCAGCTGGGCCCAGTAGGAGGCCTGGTCCGGTCCGACGATCGGCAGCAGGTAATCGAAAAGGATCGAAGACATACGCTCTCGAGCTCCCCTTATTTCGGTGCGGGTTGGACTTTTTCGCGCACGACCCGGGTCGTGCGCCGCAACAGTAACAGTGCGCGCCGCCGCGCCGGAGCGAGCCGGGTCGGCGGAACATTTTCCCGGGAACTCGCCGGAAAGGTGACTGAGGTCATAGAGTGTTCGCCGTCGGCACGGTCTCCCACCTGGCAGTGGCGGGACCGGATTCTCCACGAGTGGAAGCAGGTCTCATTTCAATGCGGGTAGTTCGTTCCCTTGTCGCCGGTGCGCTGATCGCCGGTTCCGCCGCGGTGCTCGGCGTCCTCGGTGCCGGTCAGGCGAGTGCGGTCGCGGTGACGCCCCTGTCCGGTGGTGTCCAGGTCGACCTGAGCCCGGCCGACACGGCCTGGGTCAGCCAGTCCCGGATCGGGCTGAGCATCGCCGGCCTGCCGCATCCGTCGGCGGCCTCCTTCGGCCAGGCGCTCGACGCCGCGGCCACGGTCTCCTCCGCGGTGCCCAACGGCCGCGTCACCTTCACGGTGTACGGGCCGCTGGATCAGCTCAACGGCACCATGCTGGCGTTGCAGTAGCCGCGTGGAACTGCACCAGCGGATCGTCTCGGCGCCGGTCGATTTCGGCGCCGTCCGTTCCGAATTCGGATTGGCCTCGGCCTACCCGGCCGGGGCCGTCTCCGAGGCCCGCGACGCGGTCGACGCGTTCGCGGGCCACCGGATCGACGCGACCGACATCCCGTTCGTCACCATCGACCCGCCCGGCGCCCTCGACCTCGACCAGGCGCTGCACCTGAGCCGCACCGACACCGGCTTCACCCTCCACTACGCCATCGCCGACCTCGCCGCCGTGATCGTCCCGGGCAGTGCCCTCGACCAGGAATCGGGCCGCCGCGGCCAGACGTTCTACCTGCCCGACGGCACCGTGCCGCTGCATCCGCCGGTGCTGTCCGAGGACGCGGCCAGCCTGCTGCCCGAGCGCACCCGCCCCGCCGTGCTGTGGACCGTCGAGCTCGACCACGCCGCCGAGCCGCGCCGCTGGCAGGTCGCCCGCGCGCTGATCCGCTCGGTCGCCCGGCTCGACTACGCGGGCGTGCAGGCCGCCGCCGACGCGGGCACGCCGCACCCCGCCATCGCCGACCTCCCCGAATTCGGCAGGCTCCGGATCGAATCCGGCCACGCGCGCGGCGCCATCGCGCTGCGGCTGCCCGCCCAGGACGTGGTGCGCGACGGCACCGGATGGCGCCTCGAGCTCGAGCCGCGCACCGCCGCCGACGACTGGAACGAGCAGGTCTCCCTGCTCACGGGCATGGTCGCCGCCCGGATCATGCTCGACCATCCCGGTCCCGGCCGGACCGGCCTGCTGCGCACCATGCCACCGCCACCGGAGTCCGCGGTCGCCTCGCTGCGCCGCACCGCCGCGGCGCTCGGCGTGCCCTGGCCGGACGGCGCGGGCGTCGGCCGGGTCCTGGGCGGGCTCGACCCCAACAGCCCCGAATCCCTCGTCCTGAACTCCGAGGCGACCGGCCTGCTGCGCGGCGCGGCCTACACCCTGCTCGACGACGCGCCGCGGACCCCGGCGCAGCTGACGCACAGCGCGATCGGCGCGCCCTACGCGCACGTGACGGCCCCGCTGCGCCGGCTGGCCGACCGCTACACCACCGAGATCTGCCTGGCCTACTGCGCGGGCGCCGAGGTCCCGGACTGGGTGCGCACGGGCCTGGCCGCGGCCGCCGACACGATGCGCCGCACCGACGCCGAGGCCAACAAGGTCGACCGCGCGTGCATCGACCTCACCGAGGCCACCGTGCTGGCGCCCCGCGTCGGCCAGGGCTTCGACGCGATCGTCCTGCGCGACGCCGACGGGTCACGCCCGGCGGAGATCTTCGTCGAGGACCCGCCGGTCATGGCCCGCTGCGACGGGAAGCCCGAGGAGGGCAAGCGGATCAGGGCACGGCTGACCGAGGCCGATCCGGCCGCCCGCACCGTCCGGTTCGCGTACCCCGAACAGGCCCCGGCGGCTACGGCCCGGTGACGAAGGCCGCGGCGGCCGGGTAGCGGGCGAGCGCCCGCCCCGCGGCGTCGGCCTCGGTGTCGACCAGGATCTCGTACACCTCGGCGGCCCGGCCGTGCGCTCCCTCGGCCCGCGCCCGCAGCACCGCGCCGGACTCGACGGCATCGCGGTGGTCGCCGAGGACCGTCTGGAGTTGCTTGGCCCGCTTGCCGAGCTCGGCGGCGTCGTCACCGAGGACGTCCGCGGCGGCGTCGGCCGCGTAGCGCAGCCGCTTGGCGGCCTTGCGGATGTCGTGCAGCAACTCCACCCGGTCGGCGGTGGCGGCGGCCGGTTCGGCAAGGACGAGGGCGCGCAGGCGGTCGCGATCGTGGTCGAGGATGTCGGCGAACGCGTCGGCGGCGGGCGCGGCGGCACGCCCGCGGCGCAGCGGCGGCTCGGAACGCCACGCGGACAGCGTGTCCCGCAGCGCGGTGTAGCGGCCGGTGTCGAGCTCGGCCAGCACCCGGGTGTGGGCCTCGGCGTAGGCGTCGCGCTCGGCGCCGACCAGCGCGTCGACGACCTCACCGGGGACCTCGTCGAGCGCGACGAGCAGGGTCGCGAAGCGGTCGCCGCGGACCTCGGCGTCGCGGGCGACGCCGAGCAGCTCGGCGAGCCACTTCAGCTCCGCCGTCACCTCGGCGGCGGGCCCGGCGCGGAACACGCTCCGGTAGGAGCGCAGCACGCTGCGCAGCCGCCGCGTGGCCACCCGCATCTGGTGCACCGAATCCGGTTCGTCGCCGCGGACTTCCGGCTCGGCCTCCAGCAACCGCGTCACGTCGGCCCCGAGGGCGGCGGTGAGCGCGTGGCCCGCGGCGGTCATCTCACACCTGCTTTCCGAAGCGGTCGGTGGCCTCGACGAGATGGTGCACGATGCCGGGCTCGAGCGCGGTGTGCCCGGCGTCCGGCACCAGATGCAGGATCGATCCGGGCCAGGCCCGGTGCAGGTCCCAGGCGCTCACCGCCGGGCATACCACGTCGTGGCGGCCCTGCACGATGACCGCGGGCAGGTGCGCGATGCGGTCGATGTCGCGCAGCAGCTGCCCCTCGTCGAGGAAGCCGTGATGGCGGAAGTAGTGGTTCTCGATCCGGGCGAAGGCCAGCGCGAAGCGCGGCTCGGCGGTCTCGGCGACCCGGTCCGGCTGCGGCAGCAGCGAACTCGTCGCCCCCTCCCAGGTCGACCAGGCCACCGCCGCGGCGAGCGCGACCTCGGGATCGGGGGAGTGCAGCAGCCGGTGATAGGCCTCGACGAAGTCGCCGCCGCGCTCGGACTCGGGCACCGGCGCGACGAACTTCTCCCACTCGTCGGGGTACAGATTGCCCGCGGCGCCGTTGTAGTACCAGTCGATCTCCGCGCGTCGCAGCAGGAAGATCCCGCGCAGCACGAGTTCGGTGACCCGGTCCGGATGGGCCTGGGCGTAGGCGAGGCCGAGGGTGGAGCCCCAGGAGCCGCCGAAGATCTGCCAGCGGTCGATGCCCAGGTGGGCGCGCAGCGCCTCCATGTCGGCGATCAGGTGCGCGGTGGTGTTGGTCGCCAGCGCGGCGCCGTCGGCGATGTGCGGCACGGACTGCCCGCAGCCGCGCTGATCGAACAGCACGATCCGGTACACGGCGGGATCGAAGAAGCGCCGCTGCACCGGGCCGGTGCCGCCGCCGGGGCCGCCGTGGACGAACACCACCGGCTTGCCGTCGGGGTCGCCGCTGGTCTCCCAGTACACCCGCTGCCCGTCGCCGACGTCGAGCAGGCCGGTGGCGTACGGTTCGACGGGCGGATACAGCGTCCGCATCAGAACGCCAATCCGGCGGCGAGGCTGGGCAGTTCGAGGGCGGTGAGGGCCTCGGTGCGCACCTGGGGGCAGGACGTGGTCATCACGCGGTCAACGACGTCCTTGTCGGCCAGGACCTGGCCGTTGATGCCGCCGTTGCGCAGCGCCCATTCGTGCACCATGGCGTTGAGCCCCAGCCTGCCCAGCGTCGGGCCCTGCACCCGCAGGTTGGACAGTTCGGGGCGCAGCATGTCGCAGAGCTGCGTGGCCGCGGCGTCGGAGATCACCAGCGGTCCGGGGGTGGCCGGGGCGCCACCGCCGGGGGCCGTCGCGGAACTCGTCGCCGGCGCCGTGCTCGTCGCGCCCGCGCTCCCGGTCGGATCGGGGTCGGCGCCGCCACAGGCGGTGAGCGACAGGGCGGTCAGGACCCCGGCGATCGGGACGACGGCGCGGGAGATCCAGGGACGGTACGGCATGGCACCTCATACTCGGGGTCGGCTGTGTCCCTTCCGAGTCTGCCATCACCGGCGGGTCCGCGGGATCGTCGCGCGCGCCGAGACCGGGCCTTCGGCGGGGCGGCGATCCGCGCGGGGCGGGGGAGCGGGTCGCGGCGGCGGACTTCGGTTGCGGTACCGGTGATCTCCGCACCGGTGGTCCGCCGCCGGACCGGCTCAGGACCGGGTCAGAAGCTGTGCTCGGGCGCCGGGAAGGTGCCCTGGGCGACCTCGGCGGCATAGGCCGCCGCGGCCGCGCGCAGCTCGTCGCCGACGTTGCCGAAGCGCTTGACGAACTTCGCGGTCCTGCCGCTGGTGTAGCCGGCCATGTCCTGCCACACCAGCACCTGGGCGTCGCAGTCCGCGCCCGCGCCGATGCCGACGGTCGGGATGGTCAGCTTGTGGGTGACCTGGCCGGCCAGTTCGGCGGGCACCATCTCCATCACCACCGAGAACGCCCCCGCCTCCTGCACGGCCAGCGCGTCGGCGATGAGCTGCTCGGCGCCGTCGCCGCGTCCCTGCACGCGGAAGCCGCCCAGGGTGTTGACGCTCTGCGGGGTGAACCCGATGTGCGCCATGACCGGGATGCCCGCCGACGTGATCAGCGCGATCTGCTCGGCGACCCGCTCACCGCCCTCGAGCTTGACCGCGTGGGCGCCGCCCTCCTTCATGAACCGGGTCGCGGTGGCCAGCGCCTGCTGCGGCGAGGACTCGTAGGTGCCGAACGGCAGGTCGGCGACCACGAGCGCGTGCGGCGCGCCCCGCACCACGCCGCGCACCAGCGGGACGAGCTCGTCCACGGTGATCGGCACGGTGGTGTCGTAGCCGTAGACCACGTTGGCCGCGGAATCGCCGACGAGCAGCACGGGGATGCCCGCCTCCTCGAACAGCCGGGCCGAGGAGTAGTCGTAGGCGGTGAGCATGGCCCAGCGCTGACCGTCGGCCTTCATCTGCTGCAGATGCTGGACGCGGGTCTTGCGGCGAGGCCGGTTCTCGGCCGGAGCGGCACCGTAGGCAGGGGTCTCCGCATCGGATACGGACATCGTCGTCCCTCTTTCGTCTGGTTCCTCGAGGCCCGTAGCGGGTCCCCGGGTTTTTCTGACGAATCCAGTGTGCCACCACGGCGGATGCCGGTTTAAGTGATCCCGCCGGTGGGGTTCGTCACAGCGCGGGCCCGGCACCGGCGTCGGTTACGGTGTGGCGGGCCCACTCGGGGGTCCGCGGGGTGCGCCACGGGCGCGGAGAGGTGGGCCGACGTTGCTGCGTCGCGGAGTCGTCGCCACGGTGGTCGCTGCGGCGGTCGTCCTGGCGGGCTGCACGGTCACCGGCGGTTCCCGGGAGCTCCCCCCGCCGCCGGACGGCCTCGCCCGGTTCTACGAGCAGCGGGTCGACTGGGGCTCGTGCGAGTCGTTCGGCGGCCCCGACGACCGGCTGCCGCCCAACACCCAGTGCGCCCGCATCGAGGTCCCCGTCGATTACGCCAGGCCGGACGGGCCGACCGCCCGGATCGCCCTGTCGCGTGCCCGGGCCACCGGGCCGAAGATCGGCTCGTTGCTGATGAATCCCGGCGGACCGGGGGTGTCGGGGTTGTCGATGACCGGGGTCGGTAATCGCACCGCGCTGGCCCAGCGGTTCGACCGGGTCGGCTTCGACCCGCGCGGCGTCGGTTCCTCCGAGCCCGCCATCGTCTGCCTGACCCCGGCGCAGGCCGATGCCGAGCGCGCCGAGCCGCCGGTGGCGAACACGCCCGAGGGCGTCGCCGCCGCCGAGGCCGACAACCGCGAATACGCGGGCCGCTGCACCGAGCGGACCGGCGACGACTTCCTCGCCCACGTCGGCACCAGGGAGGTCGTGCAGGACATGGACGTCATCCGGGCGGTGCTCGGCGATCCGGAGCTGACCTACCTCGGCTACTCCTACGGCACCCGCCTCGGGTCCGCCTACGCCGAGAAGTTCCCGGACCGGGTGCGCGCGCTCGTCCTCGACGGCGCCGTCGACTCCGCCCAGGACCCCATCCAGGAGTCGCTGCGCCAGGCCGCCGGCTTCCAGGGCGTGTTCGACGCCTTCGCCGCCGACTGCGCGACCCTGCCGGACTGCCCGCTCGGCACCGATCCCGGCCAGGCGGTCGCCCGCTTCCGGGCGCTGCTGATCCCGCTGGAGACCACGCCCGCCCGCACGAGCGACCCGCGCGGGCTCGGCTACAACGACGCGGTCACCGGCGTGCAGCAGGCGCTCTACAGCGAGTCGTTCTGGCCCGACCTGCGCCAGGGCCTCGCCGAGCTGGCCGCGGGCACCGGCGACACCCTGCTCGCCCTGGCCGACCAGTACGACGGGCGCCGCCCGGACGGCACCTACAGCAACACCCAGGACGCGTTCAACGCCATCCGCTGCGTCGACGACCCGCGGGTGACGGACCCGGCCGTGGCGGCCCGCCAGGACGCCGAGTACCGCCGCGCCGCGCCTTTCCTGGACGACGGCCGCGGCACGGGCATCGCGCCGCTGGAACTGTGCGCGGTGTGGCCGGTCCCCAACACCAGTACCCCGCACCGCGTCTCCGCGCCCGGGCTGCCGCGTACCGTGGTGGTCTCCACCACCGACGACCCGGCCACTCCGTATCAGTCCGGTGTCGATCTGGCCGCGCAGCTGGGCGCCGCGCTGATCACCTATCGCGGCAACCAGCACACCGCCGCCCTTGTGGCCGGTGACCGGTGCCTCGACGGCGCCGTCATCGCCTATCTGGTCGACCTCACCGAGCCCGCCGACGGCCTCACCTGCTGACTCCGCACAGCTGGCCGGAACCGGCCGTGAGATGTGACGGGTTCGAAATCGAGCGCGTGTATGTAACACGGATTTAACGCCGGGTGCTTACGCTCGCCGGTATGGATCGCCAGAAGGAATTCGTGCTGCGGACGCTCGAAGAGCGGGACATCCGCTTCGTACGTCTCTGGTTCACCGACGTGCTGGGCTATCTCAAGTCCGTCGCCATCGCCCCCGCCGAGCTCGAGGGCGCGTTCGAGGAGGGCATCGGCTTCGACGGCTCGGCCATCGAGGGCTTCGCCCGCGTCTCCGAGGCCGACATGGTCGCCCGTCCGGATCCGTCCACCTTCCAGGTGCTGCCCTGGGCCACCTCCAAGGGCCATCAGCACTCCGCGCGCATGTTCTGCGACATCACCATGCCCGACGGCTCGCCGTCGTGGGCGGACCCGCGCCACGTGCTGCGCCGCCAGCTCAACAAGGCCGGTGACGTCGGCTTCAGCTGCTACGTGCACCCCGAGATCGAGTTCTTCCTGCTGAAGAACGGCCCCGACGGCGCGCCGCCGCAGCCCGCCGACAACGGCGGCTTCTTCGACCAGGCCGTGCACGACTCGGCGCCCAACTTCCGGCGCCACGCCATCGACGCGCTCGAGTCGATGGGCATCTCGGTCGAGTTCAGCCACCACGAGGGCGCGCCGGGCCAGCAGGAGATCGACCTGCGCTACGCCGACGCGCTGTCCATGGCCGACAACGTGATGACCTTCCGCTACCTCATCAAGGAGGTCGCGATCGACGAGGGCGTGCGGGCCACCTTCATGCCCAAGCCGTTCCCGGAGTGGCCCGGCTCGGCCATGCACACCCACATGAGCCTGTTCGAGGGCGAGAACAACGCCTTCGCCGATCCGGACGACCCGGAGAACCTCTCCCAGACCGCGCGCTCGTTCATCGCGGGCATCCTCGAGCACGCCCCGGAGATCAGCGCGATCACCAACCAGTGGGTCAACTCCTACAAGCGCTTGATCCACGGCGGCGAGGCCCCGACGGCGGCGTCGTGGGGCCGGTCCAACCGCTCGGCGCTGGTCCGCGTGCCCATGTACACCCCGAACAAGTCCTCCTCGCGCCGCGTCGAGATCCGCAGCCCCGATTCGGCCTGCAACCCCTACCTGACTTTCGCGGTGCTGCTGGCCGCCGGCCTGCGCGGTATCGAGAAGGGCTACACGCTGCCGCCGGAGGCCGAGGACGACGTGTGGTCGCTGACCTCCGCCGAGCGCCGGGCGATGGGCTTCCGCGAGTTGCCGGGCACCCTGGACGAGGCGCTGCAGGCCATGGAGCGGTCGGAACTGGTCGCCGAGACCCTCGGCGAGCACGTGTTCGACTTCTTCCTGCGCAACAAGCGCCGGGAGTGGGCGGGCTACCGCAGCCAGGTCACCCCGTGGGAGCTCTCGGAGTACCTGGGCCTCTAGCCCCGGCCGAAGTCTCACCCAGCGGTTTCGGCGGGGCCGGGTGTCGGTTCCGGCATGTATTTTCTAAGCATGGTCCGGCCCCCGACTACCCGTTCCGCTGTCCCCGGCGTCGGACGGCTCGGCTTGCTAGAGCCGTCGGCGGCGCACAATCTGCACGAGCTCGGCTGGGACACCGTCGACGGTGTCCCGCTGCTGTGGTCGCTGTCGCGGTCGCCCGACGCCGATCTCGCGCTGACCACGCTGATCCGTCTGCGCGAGGCGCTCGAAGACGGCTGGGCCGAACTCGATTCGGCGCTGCGCACCGACACCACCCTGCGCGGCAGGCTGTTCGCGCTGCTCGGTTCGTCGACCACCTTCGGTGACCACCTCGTCGCGGAACCGCGGGGCTGGCAGCTGCTGCGCAGGCCCCAGCTGCCGACCCGCTCGGAGATGCTGGCCGACCTGCTCGACGCGGTCGACGCGGTGCCCGAGGAGGGGCCCAACGCCGGGCCGATGCTGTTCCGCGCCGGCGTGGACGGTCCCGAGGCGATCGCCCTGCTGCGCAAGCGGTATCGCGATCAGCTGATGGTGCTGGCCGCGATCGACCTGGCCTCCACCGTCGAGGACGACGAGCCCGAGCCCGAGTACCTGACCGTCGGCGAGCACCTGTCCGACCTGGCCGACGTCGCGCTGACCGCCGCGCTCTCCGTCGCGGTCGCGCGGGTCTGCCGCAACGGTCCGGTTCCGGTGCGGCTCGCGGTCGTCGCCATGGGCAAATGCGGTGCGCGCGAACTGAACTACGTCAGCGACGTCGACGTCGTGTTCGTCGCCGAGCCCGCCGACACGACCGCCACCCGCCTGGCCGCGGAGATGATGAGCGTGGGCAGCCAGGCCTTCTTCGAGGTCGACGCCGCGCTGCGCCCCGAGGGCAAGGCGGGCGCGCTGGTGCGCACGCTGGACTCGCACCTGGCCTACTACAAGCGCTGGGCGCGGACGTGGGAGTTCCAGGCGCTGCTGAAGAACCGCCCGATGACCGGCGACCTCGAGCTCGGGCAGCAGTACCGCGACGCGGTCATGCCGATGGTCTGGCAGGCCAGCGAGCGCCCGGATTTCGTCGCCGAGGTCCAGGCCATGCGCAGGCGGGTGGAGGACCTTGTCCCCGAGGACCTGCGCGACCGCGAGCTCAAACTGGGCGCGGGCAGCCTGCGCGACGTCGAATTCGCCGTGCAGCTGCTGCAACTGGTGCACGGCCGGGTCGACGAGTCGCTGCACGTGGTCAACACGGTCGAGGCGCTGGCCGCGCTCGCCGCGGGCGGGTACGTCGGCCGCGAGGATGCCGCGCATCTCACCGAGTCCTATGAGTTCCTCCGCCTGCTCGAGCACCGGCTGCAGTTGCAGCGGCTCAGGCGCACCCACACGCTGCCCGCGGCCGACGACGCCGACGGCATGCGCTGGCTGGCCCGCGCGGCGCACATCCGCCCGGACGGCCGCCAGGGCGCCGCGGGCGTGCTGGACACCGAGATCCGGCGCAACGCGGTGCAGGTGCGCCGGCTGCACGCCAAGCTGTTCTACCGGCCGCTGCTCGAGTCGGTGGCCCGTCTCGACTCCGACGCGCTCCGGCTGAGCCCCGACGCCGCCGTCCGCCAGCTCGCGGCGCTGGGCTACGCGGCCCCGGAGAACGCCCTGAGCCACCTCAAGGCGCTCACCGGCGGCGTCTCGCGCAAGGGCCGCATCCAGGCGCTGCTGCTGCCCACCCTGCTCGAATGGCTCGGCGACACACCGAATCCCGACGCGGGCCTGCTGGCCTACCGCCGGGTGTCGGAGGGGCTCAACGACCAGATCTGGTTCCTGCGCGAGCTGCGCGACGAGAGCATCGTCGCTCAGCGGCTGATGACGGTGCTCGGCTCCTCGGAGTACCTGCCCGATCTGCTGATCAACGCGCCCGAGACGATCCGCATGTACGCCGACGGCCCGGCGGGCCCGCAGCTGACCGTGCCCCAGCCCGACGAGGTCGCCCGCGGCATCCTCACCGCCGCCGCCCGCTACGACGACCCGCGCAAGGCGGTGGCCGCGGCGCGGTCGCTGCGCAGGCACGAGCTGGCCCGGGTCTCCTCGGCCGACCTGCTCGGGCTGCTCACCGTGCAGCAGGTCTGCAAGGCGCTGTCCTCGGTGTGGGTGGCGGTGCTCGAGGCCGCGCTGCGGGCGGTCATCCGCGCCTCCGAGGCCGAGCGCGGCGCGCCCGCCCCCGCCGACTTCGCCGTCATCGGCATGGGCAGGCTCGGCGGCTGGGAACTGGGTTACGGCTCGGACGCCGACGTGCTTTTCGTCTGCGATCCCCGCCCCGGCGAGGACGAGACCGTCGCGGTGAAGTGGGCCATCGGCATCGCTGAGCAGGTCCAGCGCCTGCTGGGCGCGCCGAGCACCGACCCGCCGCTGCAGGTCGACGCGGGCCTGCGCCCCGAGGGCCGCAACGGCGCCCTGGTCCGCACCCTGGCCGCTTACAAGGCCTACTACACCCAGTGGGCGCAGCCCTGGGAGGTCCAGGCCCTGCTGCGGGCGCATCAGGTGGCGGGCGACGAGGACCTGGGTGTGCGGTTCCTGCACGTCATCGATCCGGTCCGTTATCCGGCGGGCGGGGTGTCGGCCGACGCGGTCCGCGAGATCCGCCGGATCAAGGCCCGGGTGGACTCCGAGCGGCTGCCGCGCGGCGCCGACCCGGCCACCCACACCAAACTGGGCCGCGGCGGCCTGGCCGACATCGAGTGGACCGTGCAGCTGCTGCAGCTGCGCCACGCCCACGAGGTGCCCGCCCTGCACAACACCTCGACGCTGGAATCGCTCGACGTCATCGAGGCCGAGGGCATCCTCGAGCCGGGGGACGTCGCGCTGCTGCGCGAGTCCTGGCTCACCGCGACCGGCGCCCGCAACGCCCTGGTCCTGGTGAAGGGCAAACCGACCGATCAGCTGCCCTCGCCGGGCCGTCTACTATCGGCCGTCGCGCGCGCCGCGGGCTGGCCCAATTTCGACGGCGGCGAGTTCCTCGACCACTACCTGCGCGTCACCCGCCGCGCCAGGGCGGTCGTCGAACGCGTCTTCGGCGCCTGAGTCACCCGCGCGGTCGCGGGCCAGCCAGACGGTCGGTGAGCAACCGACCTTCTGGGTGAAGACCCGCGTCAGCGCGGAATGGTTGGCGTAGCCGAGGTCCGCGGCGATCGCCTTGACCGGCCGCCCGTCCCGCAACCACATCCGGGCCAGGGCCAGGCGCCAGCCGGTGAGGTAGTCGAGCGGGGTGGTGCCCACCCGATCGCGGAAGCGGGCGGCGAAGGCGCTGCGGGACATGGCCGCTCGCCGTGCCATGGTGTCGAGGGTCCAGTCCTGTCCGGGTGCCTCGTGGACGGCCAGCAGGGCGGGTGCCAGCTGGGGATCGGCGATACCGGTGAGCAGCCCGGGCGGCAGACCGGCCCGGTCGGGATGGTCGAGCAGCCAGCGGAGGAGCTGGAGCAGGACGACCTCGAAGAGCCGGTCGGCGACGAGCCGGTGTCCGCAGCGGTGCCGGTCGATCTCGGCGAACAGCAGGGTCAGCGCCTCGTCGAGCCCGTCCACCTCGGCCAGGGGGACGAGGAGCACCGGCGGCAGCGCCCGGGCGAGGGGGTGCTGCGATCCGCCCTCGAAATCGATGGTGGCGCAGGCGAAGTCGGCACCCTCGTGGGGCGGGTTGTAGAAGTCGTGTGCCAGCGGCCGCGGGTAGAAGAGCAGGCTGGGCTCGGTGACGGTCGACCGGCGCACGCCGACGCCGGGCAGCCGCTGTTCCACCTCGAAGGCGCCGGACCGGACGATGTGCAGGTAGCCGCGCCCTTCGGCGCCGAACCGGGTCACCCCGCACAGCGGGCCGGTGTGCAGCAGGTGGGTGCGCACGCGGAAGCGTTCCAGCAGTGGGGTGAGGCGGTCGAAGCTCGACATCGCCCGAGAATAGACGATCGGGTAAGCATCAACGACTTTTCGTATCTATCTGTAGTGCCGGGGCGGCAATGCTGGAGACATGCCGCAAGGCAGCCGGCCGTCGCCACCCGCACGGCCGGGAACTCCACCGACCTCGAGGACCTGAACACCATGTCGCATGTCTCGC
Source organism: Nocardia thailandica NBRC 100428 (assembly GCF_000308795.1). Classification (GTDB taxonomy): domain Bacteria; phylum Actinomycetota; class Actinomycetes; order Mycobacteriales; family Mycobacteriaceae; genus Nocardia; species Nocardia thailandica. The sequence continues at coordinate 25,349 of NZ_BAGK01000071.1, forward strand.
TCATCGCCCCCGCCGACGCCGTCACACCGACCCGTGCCCTGCTCGACGAGATCACCGTGGCGTTCGGCGCCACCCCCGCCATGTTCCGCGCGGTCGCGAATTCGCCCGCGGCGCTGGACAGCATGTGGGGCTCGTTCCGGGCACTGGGCGGGGGCACGCTCGGCGCCGCGCTGGGCGAACAGATCGCGGTGGCCGTCGCGAACCGCAACGCCTGCGCGTACTGCCTGGCCGCGCACACCGGACTCGGCCGCAGGGCCGGGCTCACCGGGGCCGAGCTGGCCTCGGCCCAGACCGGCGACTCCGCGGACCCGAAGACCGCGGCCCTGCTGCGGTTCGCCCTCGCTCTCGTCGACGCGCGGGGCGACGTCGGTGCCGACCGGCTCGCCGCGGTCCGTGCCCATGGCTGGACCGAGGCCGAGATCGTCGAAACCATCGCCCACGTCGCGCTCAACCTGTTCACCAACTACGTCAACATCGCCCTCGACGTGCCGCTCGACTTCCCCGCGGTGCCGCTGCGCTGACCGCCGGGGCGTGTGCCGATCGGGGTGCGGTGTGCCACCCTGTGAGGCATGGGTGAGACGAACGAAGGGCGCGACCCGCGCGCCGGCGAGCTGGCCGCGGCCCTGCTCGACGCGCAGGTCGCGTTCGGCAGGGAGCAGTTGCGCACGCCGGAGATGTTCCTCGGGCTGGTCATCGACGAGGTCGACGGGTTCCTCGCCGAGGCGAACGAGCTGACCCTGGCCGAGGCCGTCACCCCGGAGCTGATCAAGGCGGTGGCGCACAAGTACGCCGTGCAGATCCCGGTCGAGGGCGCCATCCCGGAGCTGGTCGGCGAGATCGCGGCCCGGCTCTACAACCACGAGGCCAACGACGAGATCCAGGTCGGCGAGGTCGTCGACGAGCGCCGGTTCGACGAGTTCGTCGCCGCGATCTCCGACATGGACCTCACCCACCGGCTGGTGCGGCTGGTGCTGGGCAGCCAGGTCACCGTGGACACCTTCGCCGAGATCGTGCAGCGGGCCGTGGTCACCGCCGTCGAGGACAACCGGCATCCCGGCGGCGGCGGCCTGGCCCGCACGCTGCGCGGCACGCTGGCCCGGCTGGCCGAGCCCGCGCTGCCGGCCATCGAGACCGGCGTCGGCCGCCTCACCCGCAGCGGCGCGCGATTCGTGCTGCGCGGCAACCGCGACGACGCCGACGAGGTCCTGCTCGACGCCGCCCGCGACACCTGGCGCAAGCACACCGGCGACGCCGTCGGCTCGTTCCGGGAGCTCGTCACCGCCGAGGACATCGAGGACACGGTGGTGCTGGTCTTCGAGTTCTGGCGCACCTTCCGCGACACCGACTACTTCCGTGCCCTGCTGGACGAGGGCATCGACCACGTCTTCGACAAGTACGGCGACACCTCGCTGGCCGACCTGCTCACCGAACTGGGCGTCGGGCGGGAGGATCTCGTCGAGGAGGCCCTGCGGTTCGGGCCGCCGGTCATCGAGAAGCTCGACGAGCGGGGCTATCTCGACGGCATCCTGCGGCGCCGCATCGCCCCGTTCTACGAATCCGAGCACTTCCGGGCCGTGGTGGCCCGGTTCTGAGTCAGCGCAGGCGGTTCCCGGAGTCCGCGTCGAAGAAGTACACCTGCCCGGGGTCCGGCAGCAGGGTGAGCGCGGTGCCCGGCTCGGCCCGGAAGCGGCGATCCACCCGCACGACCACCCGGTCCCGCCGCGCGGCGGGGCCGTCCCCGTCGGCACGGGTGTGGACGAACGACTCCGCCCCGAGTTCCTCGAGCAGTTCCACGGTGACCGCGAGACCGTCGGGCCCGGTGGCGACCCGCCAGCCCTCCGGCCGCACCCCGACCACGACGCGGTCGCGGCCGGAGAGCCCGTGCGGCAACGGGATCCGCAGGGTGTCGAGCCGGGCGGCCGACTCGCGCACCGGCGCCTCGAGCAGGTTCATGCCCGGCGCGCCGAGGAATCCGGCCACGAAGGTGTTGACCGGATCCTCGTAGAGCTCGCGGGGCGGAGCGACCTGCTGCAGCCTGCCCTCGCGCAGCACCGCCACCCGGTGGCCCATGGTCATCGCCTCCACCTGGTCGTGGGTGACGTAGACCGTGGTGGTGCCCAGCCGCTGCTGGAGGGCCGCGATCTGGGAGCGGGTGCTCACCCGCAGCTTCGCGTCCAGGTTCGACAGCGGTTCGTCCATGCAGAACACCGCGGGCCTGCGCACGATGGCCCGGCCCATGGCGACCCGCTGCCGTTGCCCGCCGGACAGTTTCGCCGGCTTGCGGTCGAGCAGCTCGCCCAGCTCCAGCATCGTCGCGGCCTCGCGTACCCGGTCCAGGGTCTCGGACCGGCTCATCCCGGCGTTGCGCAGCGCGAAGCCCATGTTCTGCGCGACGGTCATGTTCGGGTACAGGGCGTAGCTCTGGAAGACCATCGCGACGTCGCGGGCGCGCGGGGGCAGCGCGGTCACGTCGCGCGCGCCGATCCGGATGTGGCCGCGCTGCACCGATTCCAGCCCGGCCAGCATGCGCAGGCTGGTCGACTTGCCGCAGCCCGACGGCCCGACCAGGACGAGGAACTCGCCGTCGGCGATCTCCAGGTCGAGGTCGTCCACCGCGGGGGTGGGCGCACCGGGGTACTGGTGGGTGACGCCGTCGAACTGCACGCCGGTCATGGATCCTCTTCCTACTTGGGCAGTTTCGGGGCGATCTGGCGGTCGATGATCGCCTGGACCTGCGCGGCGACGTCGGCCAGCGTGGCGGCGGGGTCGGCGTTCTGCAGGCCGATGCGCTCGTAGCCGGTGCCGATGATCTGGTCCGCGCCGGGCACGAACACCCGCGCGTAGTCCTGCGACCTGGTCAGCGGCAGCTGGTCGATGGCGACCCTGGCGTTCGGGTTCTTCGCCAGGAAGTCGACCTCGCTCGGGTCGGTCACCGCGGACTTGCGGACCGGCATGTAGCCGGTGTTCTGCGAGAAGTACGCCGTGTTGGCCGCGTTGGTGACGAACTCGATGAACTTCAGCGCGTTCTCCTTGCGCTGGTCGGAGATCCGCGACGGGATGGCCAGGCCCGCGCCGCCGGTGGTGACGCCGGGACCGGCGGGGTGCGGGAGGAAGGCGGTGCCGAATTCGAGCTTGCCGCTCGCGTTCTTGGTGATGCCGCGCAGGTCGCCGGTGGAGGCGATGGTCGAGGCGGTGACGCCCGCGCCGAAGTCCACCGCGATCTGCGGCCGGATGGAGGCGTACTTCTTGACGTTGATCGAGTCGCGCAGGTAGGTGGCGGCGGCGATCGAGCCGGGGGAGGTGAACTGCAGCGTCCACTGGTCGGAGTAGGCGCCGCCGAAGGTCCAGTTCGGGCCCTGGAAGGTCCAGCCCAGGTAATTCTTGGCGTCGCCCCAGCCGTGCGCCCACCGGCCGTCGCCGACGACGCGCTGGATCCGGGGACCCCACTCGTCGAACTCCTGCCAGGAGGCGGGCCCGCGGTCGGGCAGGCCTGCCTCGGCCCAGATGACCTTGTTGTAGTAGAACAGCGGCGTCGAGCGGGCGTAGGGCAGCGCGTAGTGCTTGCCGGCGAACACGTAGTCCGCGGCCAGCGAGTCGACGTAGTCGTCGAGCCGTACCCCGGCGGCGCCGAAGTGGGCGTCGAGGGGTTCGATGGCGCCGGAGAGGGCGTAGCCGAACCACCAGACGTCGGAGAGCACCACGACGTCGGGCAGGTCGCCGCCGGTGAGGGCGGCGTTGAACTTCTGCGCCACCTCCTCGTAGTTCTTGCCCGCGTCGACCAGGTTCACCGTCAGGTCGGGGTACTTCGCCCGGAAGCGGTTGATCAGCTCGAGCTCGAACTCCTTGGAGGTGCCCGGGTGGTTGGACCAGAAGGTGATGGTCTTGCTGTCGCCGCCGGTCGACCCGCCGCCGCCGGTGCCGGCGCACGCGGTCAGCGCGAGGCCCGCGGCGGCGGCGCCGGACAGCCCGAGGAAGCCGCAGCGGCTCAGCGCCGGGAATCGTTGTGTGGACACGTGGTTCTCCTTCGAGGAATCAACCCTTGACCGCACCGGAGGTGAGGCCCGAGATCATGTGGCGCTGCAGCGCGAGGAAGACGAGCAGGATCGGCAGCATGGTGGCGACGGTGCCCGCCATGACCGGGCCCCAGTCGGTGACGCTGGGGTTCTCGGTGTTCTGCAGCAGGGTGAGGCCGACCGGCAGGGTCGCGACGTCGGACGAATCGGCCATCAGGAACGGCCACAGGTACTCGTTCCATTCGTTGACCAGCGTGATCACCGCGAACGCGATCATGGTCGGACCCGACATCGGCAGCACGACCCGGGTGAGCAGCCGCCACCAGTTCGCCCCGTCCATGCGCGCCGCCTCGATGACCTCGCCCGGCAGGGAAAGGAAGTGGTTGCGCATGAGGAAGGTGCCGAAGGCGACCCCGCACAGCGGCACGATGATGCCGAGAAAGGTGTTGCGCCAGCCCAGCTGGGCCACCAGCGCGTAGTTGGAGATGACGGTGATCTGGTTGGGCACCATCAGCGCGGCGATGATCGCCAGGAAGACGACGTTCTTGCCGGGGAACCGCAGGAACACCAGGCCGTAGGCGCTGAGGACGCCGAGCGCGAACTTCACCGCCGACACGACCGCGGTCACGATGACCGAGTTCCGCAGGAAGGTCCAGTAGGGGACCGTGGTGGTCGCCTCGGCGTAGTTCTCCGGGTGCCAGGTGCGGGGCCAGTAGACCGCGGGCTGGGTGTAGATGTCCGGGCGCGCCTTGAACGAGGTGATCAGGATCCAGAACAGCGGGACGCCGACCATGACCAGCACGCACAGCATGGCGCCGTAGCCGAGCAGGGTGATCGCCCGCTCCCGGCGGCGGTGGGAGATCGTCGTCGGGCCGGGCCGCCTCACCGTTCGCTCCGATCCATGATCCGGACCTGCGCCAGGGTGACCACCAGCAGCACCCCGAACATGATCGTGGCCACGGTGGCGCCGTAGCCGGCCCGGAAGTTGCGGAAGGACTCCTCGTAGACCTGGTAGACCATCGTGGTCGTCCCGTTGCCCAGCGGCCCGCCGCGGGTCATGACGTTGATCAGGTCGAAGACCTGCAGCGAGTTGAGCAGCACGGTGATGGAGAGGAAGAACGTGGTGGGGCGCAGCTGGGGCAGCAACACCCGGGTGAAGGTCGTCCACCGGCTCGCGCCGTCGATCTCGGCCGCCTCCAGCAGGTCCCGGCGCACGCCCTGGAGCGCTGCCAGGTAGATGACGAAGGTGTAGCCGAGGTTCTTCCACAGGTAGGTGAGGGTGATCATGACCATCGCCCAGCCGGGGTCCTGGTAGAAGTTGGGCACCTGCGCGACGCCGACCCGGTGCAGCAGGTCCCGCACCAGACCGAAACTCGGATCGAAGACGAACTGGAAGGCCACCCCGATCGCCGCGCCGGAGATGACGAACGGGGCGAACACCGCCGAGCGCACCAGGTCGCGGCCCGCGAGCTTGCGGTCGAGCAGCAGCGCGAGCGCGAGCCCGAGGACCATGCTGCCCACCACGGCCGCGACGGTGAAGATCACCGTGTTGCCCACCACGGTCCAGGAGTCGGCGCGGCCCCACCACTCGCGGTAGTTCGCGAACCCGACCCATCGCGAGGTCGGTTCGGCGAGGTTCCAGTCGGTGAACGAGAGCCGGATGTTGTCGATCAGCGGGCGGTAGACGAAGACCGCGAGCAGGACCAGGTTCGGCACGACCAGGACCGCGAACAGCGCGTAATCCGGCCACGGGCGGTGGCGCAGCCCGCGGCCCGGCGGTGTGGGCAGCACCCGTTCCGTAACGTCCGACATGCGCAGGCACTTTTGCGGCGCACACTGAACTGTCGGTGAACGCCGTGGGGATCCGTGCCGAATTGTCGCCGACCAGTGATCCTGGAATTCGAGGACTCGCTGTGCGTGATTCGGCACCGGGCGCGCCTGACACCCGGGCGATTCCGCGGGCGTGGTGTCGGCGGCAGTCGGTACGATCACCGGACCACCGCGACATCGAAAGGTCACCGTGACGCGACTGTCCACCCTGCTCGATCAGATCGACTCCGGTGCTGTCCTGCTCCCGGAGTTCCAGCGGGGCTATGTGTGGAACCGGGATCAGGTGCGCGGGCTCATGCGGTCGCTGTACCTGGGCTATCCCATCGGTGGACTCCTGGTGTGGGAGACGGGATCCGGCAGTATCGCCGTCCGCGGCACCACCGCCAAGTCCGGGCTGCGGCTGCTGTTGCTCGACGGCCAGCAGCGCATCACCACCCTCTACGGCATCGTGCGCGGCACCGCGCCCTCGTTCTTCGAGGGCGACGCGAACGCGTTCACCGGGCTCCATTTCGATGTCGAGCGCGAGGCTTTCGAATTCCACACCCCCGGCAAGGTCGATCCCAATCCCGTGTGGATCGATGTCACCGAGCTGTTCGAGCACGGGCCGATGCACTATCTGCAGCGATTCACCGGCGCCGACGAGGCCACGCTGGCCACCTACCTGGACCGGCTGAACAAGCTGCGCGAGATCACCAATCGCGATTTCACCGTCGAGACCATCACCGGCGCGGACCGCACCGTCGACGAGGTCGTCGACATCTTCAACCGCGTCAACTCCGGCGGCACCAAGCTCTCCAAGGGCGATCTGGCCCTGGCCACGCTGTGCGCGCAGTGGCCGCAGGCCCGCGGCAACCTGCGCGACCACCTGGTCCGCTGGGACAAGGACGGCTACGTCTTCAGTCTGGACTGGTTGCTGCGCAACGTCATCGCCGTCGGCACCGGCCGCGCCGCCTTCGACGCGCTCGGCGACCTGGCCCCCGAGCAGTTCGAGGAGGCCCTGGCCGCCTCGGCACGGCACGTCGACACCTTCCTCGACGCCGCTTCCGGTCGGCTGGGGCTCGACCACGACCGGGTCCTCATGGGCCGCTACGCGATTCCGGTGATCGCGCGCCTGCTCGAGGTCAAGGGCGGCCGCTTCGACAGCGACCTGGACCGCGACCGCACCCTGTACTGGTACATCCACTCGGCGCTGTGGGGCCGGTTCAGCGGGTCGACCGAGACCGCGCTGCAACAGGACTTCGACACCGCCGAGCGCGGCGACATCGACCCGCTCATCTCCACCCTGGAGCTCTCCCGCGGCGGCTCGCTGGACATCTACCCCGACGATTTCAACGGCTCCACCCGCGGCTCGCGCTTCTACCCGCTGCTGTATCTGCTCGCCCGGGTCGACGGCGCCCGCGATCTGGGCAGCGGCCTGCTGCTCGGCGACGGCGAGGGCGAGGCCATCCAGGTACACCACCTGTTCCCCAAGGGGCTGCTGCGCGACGCGGGCTACGACCGCAACGAGATCAACGCCATCGCCAACTTCTGCTTCCTCACCCAGCCCACGGAATCGCAGCTGACCGAACGCGATCCGGCCGAGTACTTCGCCGAGGCGGAGGCCCGCACGCCCGGAGTGCTCGCCTCCCAGTGGATCCCGACCGATCCGCGGCTGTGGTCGGTGGAGAACTACCCCGAGTTCCTGGCCGCGCGCCGCAGGCTGCTCGCCGCGGCCGCCCAGCAGTTCCTCGAGGAGCTGCGGCGGGGCACCGCGACCTACCGGGCCGCCCTCGAACCGATGCGGGTGGCCGGGTTCGCCGCCGACGACCCGGTCGCCGCGCAGGTCAACGCCCTCGTCGACGACCTCGCCGCCGACGGCTACGCCTTCCCGCTGCTCGACGCCGAGGTCGCCGATCCGGTCACCGGCCGCGAACTGGCCGTGGCCGAGGCGTTCTGGCCCGACGGGTTGCAGCAGGGCCTCGGCATGCCCGTCGTCCTCAAGCTCGACCCGGCCACCGCCGACCTGACCCGCCTCGCGCAGCTGGGCTACGCGGTGTTCACCTCCGCCGACGCGCTGCGCGGCTACGTGAGCAAGCTGCGCGCGGAGGTGTCCGGGGAGACCATCGCCGCGCCCGCCGCGCCGGTCGGCGACATCGCCGTGCTGGCGGGCAGGCTGCCCGACACCTGGATGGGCAACGCCGAGCAGATCTGGCTGCGGTTCGCCTGGCAGATCCTCGAGGACGAGCGCGCCGCGCGTCCCGATCCCACCGCGACCGTCGAGCAGCAGGCCCTGCGCTACATCGCCCTGTGGGCGCTGACCCGCACCTTCTTCACCTACGCCTTCGACGAGGGCAAACTCGACGAATGGCGCTTCTACCTCGGTGAAGTCGTCGGCCCGCACCCGCTGATCCCGCACGAGTGGCTGGTCGAACGCGCGACGACCGTCCCCGGCATCGCCCCGCGCGCCGAGGACCTGGCCATGACGCTGGTCAACGATGTGGTCGGCGCCGCCTACGAGGTCTCCACGACGCTGCTGAACCAGCTCGGCGGCGCGGAGCTGTTCGCCTCGCTGTGGGCGTCCTCGGGCGCGGCCGAGCACTACGGCTACCCGCTGTCGACCGAGCAGATCGGCGAGCTGGTCTCCGAGGTCGTGAGCGACCCGACGCCCCGCAAGATCCAGGCCTACAGCTGGATCGAGGAGGGCATGGCCCTCTAGCCGCCTGCCCGCCGGGCGAGGACGGCGACGACCTCGGCCAGCGCCGCGCGGTCCTCGGCGTCGGCGGGGCGGTGGCCGCGGTCGGCCTCGACCGTGATCACCGTGCCCGCCGTGACGCCGAGCTCGTCCCAGCAGACGCCGAGCACGGGCAGCTGGACGGTGCGGTCGCCGACGGTCAGGGTCACTCGCGAGGTGTAGCGGCCGCCGACGGCGAGCAGCTCCTCGACCGTGTCGGCGGTGAGCGGACCGGCGGCGGTGACCACTTCGACGTACACGCCGCCAGTGTAGGGATCTCACCGAACCCACAGAATCGCACCGGCGGCGGGCCCGCCGCGGCCCCGTAGGGTTGGCGCCATGGTGCGTGAATGGATGGGACGGGCCGCGCTCGTCCTCGGGTGGGGCGCCCTGCTCGGCGGGATCATCGGAATCGTGCTGCATCTGGGACGCTGGCAGCAGCGCGACCTGGTGCTGCTGTCCTCGGGGGCGACCTATCTCATGGGAGGCGCGGTCGTCGCGGCGGTGCTGTTCCTGCTGGCCCGTTCGTGGTGGAACGCGGGGATCGCGGGGGCGGCGGTCGCGACCGTGCTGGCGGTGCTGGTGCCCGCGTGGATCCCGACGACCGAGGACGGCGACGGCCCCGAGATCATGGTCCTGCAGTCCAACATCCTCTTCGGCGGGGCGGATCCGGCCGCGGTGACCGCGATCGTGCGCGACCACCGCGTCGACGTGGCGACGATCGACGAACTGACCGACGCCGCCGTGGTCCGCCTGCGCGCCGCCGGCCTGGAGGCCGAACTGCCCTACCGGTACCTCGAACCCGCCCGCGACGGCGGCGGCGGTACCGGCATCTACAGCCGGTACCCGTTGCGCGACACCGTGAAATACGACGGCTTCATCATGAGCAACGTGTCGGCGATCATGGAACACCCGCAGCGCGGCCCGGTCTCGGTCTACGCCTTCCATCCCATCCCGCCCAACCTGAACTTCCCCGCGTGGAAGTCGGAGATGGCCCGGGTCGACGAGATCCTCGGCGCCGCGACCGCGCCCGCCCTGGTCGGCGCGGACTTCAACGCCACCCGCGACCACGCGGCCTACCGCGGCCTGCTCGACGGCCCCTTCGCCGCGGCGGCCGAACAGACCGGCGACGGCATGCTGCCGACCTTCCCCGCCGACCGCCGCTGGGGCCCGGTCCTCGGCATCGACCACGTCCTGGTGGCCGGCGGGGTGGCCCAGGAGGTCCGCACCCTGACCGTCCCCGGCTCCGACCACCGCGCGATGCTCGCCCGGGTACGCATGGACCGCTGAGCGCTCGCCGGATTAGCATGTGAGCGCTCGACGGTGGGCCCGGTACGGCCCGCGTCAATTCGGGGAGGACAAGCGATGAGATACCCACGCCTCGGCCTGCTGGTGGCCGCGGTGCTGATCGGCGTGAGCGCCGTGACCACCGGCTGCGCCACCACGGTGGCCTCGGACAAGGCCGTCGCCTCGGCCGAGAACCCGTGGGAGGTGGCCGGTGCCGCGTCGTCCTCGGTGCCCAGCGGCCGGCGCCCGAACGTGCCCGACGCCCCGCTGACCGCCGAGAACGGCGACAACGGGTCGATGGACAAGCTCGCGCTCAACGCCATCGCCGACATCGAGGAATTCTGGAACGCCGAGTACGCCAAGACCTTTCCCGGCTCCTTCACCAAGGCCGCGAAGTACATCTCCTGGGATGCCGAGGCGGCCAAGGACAAAGCGGTGCAGTTCTGCCGGTCCTCGACCTACCACCTGGTCAACGCGGCCTACTGCGGCGGCGACCACAGCATCGGCTGGGACCGCGGCGTGCTGCTGCCGGAACTCGTCGGCAAGTTCGGCGAGATGTCGGTGGTGATGGTGCTGGCCCACGAGTACGGCCACGCCATCCAGGGCCAGGCCAAGATCGCCGGGCTGCTCACCTCCGGCCTCGTCAAGGAGCAGCAGGCCGACTGCCTGGCGGGTGTGTTCCTGCGGCACGTCGCCGAGGGGCGCTCCAAGCACTTCACCCTCAACACCGAGGACGGCCTCAACGGCGTGCTCGGCGCGACCGTGGCGGTGCGCGACCGCGACCCCGACAACCCGAAGAACGTGCACGGTTCGGCCTTCGAGCGCGTCACCGCGGTGCAGATGGGCTACACCGACGGCGCGGGCTCCTGCAAGACCATCACCAAGAACGAGATCGCCAAGCGCCGCGGGAACCTGCCGACGACCTTCGAGGACGGCGAGCGCGACGCCCAGCTGTCGGTCGACAAGGGCAACCTCGACACCCTGGCCAGGGAACTGGCCAAGATCTTCCCGGACACCACCGCGCCGAAACTGGACTACACCGGCCTGACCAAGGGCTGCCCGAAGGTCACCACCACCGAACCGGTGTCCTACTGCCCGGCCACCGACACCGTCGGCACCGACGTGGCCGCGCTGGCGAAACGGGCGGGCGACCCGAGCGACGGCGAGGAGTCGCTGTCGGCCGTGGTCGAGGGCGACTACAACGCCTTCGTGGTGTTCGTCTCGCGCTACGTGCTCGCGGTGCAGCAGGACCGCAAGCTCTCGCTGACCGGGGCGAGCACCGCGGGGCTGCGCACGGCCTGCCTGACCGGCGTCGTCACCACGAAACTCAGTGAGGAGGGCCGTGATCCGCGCCTGTCGGCCGGCGACCTCGACGAAGCCGTGTCGGGCCTGCTGGCCGACGGCAAGGCGGCCGCCGACGTCGACGGGAAGGTCGTGGCCGGCGGCTACCAGCGTCTGGAGGCGTTCCGCACGGGCGTGCTCGACGGGGAGCAGGCCTGCCTGAAGGCCTACGCCTGAGGCAGGGACTGCAGGGAGCTGAGGGTGTTCGCCACCGCGCGGGCGGCCTCGGCTCCCTTGGTCACGAAGTGGTTGGTGAAGTAGTCCACGTGCTCGCTGTGCTCGTGGAAGTGGTGCGGGGTGAGCACCACCGAGAACACCGGCACGTCGGTGTCGAGCTGGACCCGCATGAGTCCGTCGATCACCGCCGAGGCGACGAAGTCGTGCCGGTAGATCCCGCCGTCGACGACGAGCGCCGCCGCCACGATCGCGGCGTAGCGGCCGGTGCGGGCCAGGCGCTGGGCGTGCAGCGGGATCTCGAAGGCGCCGGGCACGTCGAAGACCTCGACGCGGGCCGGATCGAAGCCGAGCCCGGCGTATTCGGCGAGGAATCCGGTGTGGGCCTGGGTGACGATGTTGCTGTGCCAGCTGGCGCGGATGAACGCGACGCCGCCGGTGGGGGAGTTGGCCATGGATGGAGTCTACTCACCGGCTTCTACTCGCCGGTAACATGTTTTCCCAGCCAGTCGGACAGATCCGCGAGGACCTGCTCGCGCTCCGGCTCGTTGTAGACCTCGTGGTAGAGCCCCGGGTAGCGCAGCACCGTGACATCGGCCGATCCCGTGCCCGTCTCCAGCCGGTCGGCGCCCGACGGCGCGGCCAGCCGGTCCTCGGTCCCGTGCTGGACCAGCAGCGGCGCGGTCAGCGAACCGAGACGCTGTTTGACCAGATCGGTGTGGTCGAGGATCTCCACGGCGGTGCGCGCGGGCAGCTTGCCCCGCGACACGAGCGGATCGGCGTCGTAGGCCGCGACCACGGCCGGATCGCGGCTGATCGTCGACGAATCCAGCGTCAGCACACCGAGATTCGGCGCGTAGCGGGTGAGCAGCGGCGCGACGAGCTTCTGCAGTGGGTTGCCCAGCGGGATGTCGAGCGGCGGCGCCGACACCGCGACACCGGCCACGTCGAGGGGGCCGGGGCCACGCGTCGCCAGATGCAGCACGACCAGCGCGCCCATCGAGTGCCCGAGCACGAAGCGGGGGATCCCCGGGTGGGCCTGACTCGCCAGCTCCAGCAGCGCGGCGAGGTTGTCGGCGGCGCCGTCGAGGGAACCGATGTTGGCGCGCGCGCCCTCCGACCGGCCGTGCCCGATGTGGTCGAGCGCGTAGACCGCGAAGCCGGCGTCGGCCAGCGCGGCGCCGACGTGTTCGTAGCGGCCGGAGTGCTCGGCGACGCCGTGACTGAGCGCGATCACCGCGCGCGCCCGCGTCTCCGGCTGCCAGGCGCGCCACGAGATCCGCCCGCCGGTGCCGGTGAATTCGCCCGTCTCGGTCGTCATGGCTGCGTTCCTGCCTCATCGGGCGCCCCGGCGGCCAGCCGCCCGATCAGACGCCGGTTGAACTCGATCAATCGAGCGTAGTCGAGCCGGGAGATCCGTTCGTCGGTTCCGTGGATCCGGTCCAGATCGGCGGCGGTCAGCACGATCGGGGCGAAGTTCGCCCTGGTCGCGGCCAGCCCGTCGTAGTGGCGGGCGTCGGTGGCTCCCGGCACGATGCCGGTGGTCACCACCGCGTCGGGCACCAGCTCGGCGACCAGGTCCGCGAGCAGCGCGAAGGCCGGTCCGGCCGCCGGATCCCGCGTCGGTTCCGAGGCGGGGCCGACGATCTCGATCTCCACCGCCGGGTCGCGCACCACCCGGCGGCAGTGCGCGACCACCCCCGCCACCGAATCGCCGGGCAGGATCCGGAAGTTCACCAGCGCCTCCGCGTGCTGGGGCAGCACGTTCGCCTTCACGCCGCCGGCGATCACGGTCGGCGCGGTGGTCGTGCGCACCAGCGCCTCGGTCTGCGGGCGCGCGGCCAGCAGCCGGGCGATCAGCGGCGCGGCCGCCCGGCCGAGCGCGGAGGAGTCGGCGTATTCGAGCAGCTTGCGCCGCGCGGGCGGCAGGGCGACGCGCATGCGCGCGAGCATGTCGGTGACCACGGGCGTCAGCCGCAGCGGCAGCGGGTGGTCCTGCACCCGGGCCACCGCGCGGGCGAGCTGCCCGACCGCGGTCTGCCCGCCCGGCATGGACGAGTGCCCGCCCGGAGCGCGCACCGACAGCCGCAGCGTCAGGTAGCCCTTCTCGCCGAGCATGATGTTGGCGACGGGCCGCTCGACCCCGTCGGCGACCCCGGTGGTGATCACCCCGCCCTCGTCGAGCAGCAGGTCCGCGCGCACGCCCGCCGCCCGCAGGTGCGCGGCCATCCGCACCGCGCCCGCGTCGCCGAAGACCTCCTCGTCGTGACCGAACGCCAAGTAGATCGACCGCCGCGGCCGCAGCCCCGCGGCCAGCGCGGACTCCACCGCCTCCAGGATCGCCAGCACCCGGCTCTTGTCGTCGATCGCGCCGCGACCCCACACGAACTCGGCGTCCACGACGCCGGCGAACGCCGGATGGGTCCAGCCGTCCGGGTCGCCGACGGGCACCACGTCCTGATGGGCGAGCAGGATCGCCGCGGCCGGGCCCGGCTCGGCGCCCGCCCAGTGATAGAGGCGACTGTGCCCGAAGCGGGTCAGCGCCAGTTCGGCGTGCACGCGGGGGAACGAATGCTCGAGGTGGTGCGCCAGCTGGGTGAACGCGTCGTCGTCGGTGCCCTCGGGGTCCTCGGACGACACGGTCGCGCAACGAAGGGCCGCGGCGAGGCGTTCGGCGACATCGTCGGCGACGCCGGTGGTCACGGGTCCGGCCGGGTTCTCGGTATCGGGGCGCACGGTGTCCCATTCTGTCCGGGCCGCGCGCGGGGTGCCGCCCGAAACGCGCGGATCCCCGCTCGACCGGGCGGGTCCGCGCCCGCGGGGACGGCCAACTAAGCTGGACACCATGGCAGGAGGCAAGGGCGGCAAGCCGTCGAAGGAAGCCAAGGCCGCTGCGAAAGCGGCCCGTAAGCAGGCGTCGAAGTTACGGCGTCAGCAGCTGTGGCAGGCGTTCAATCTGCAGCGCAAGGAAGACAAGCTGCTGCTGCCGCTGATGATCGGCGCGCTCGTCGGCACCACGGTCGTGCTGTTCCTGGTCGGCCTGATCTGGGGCCTGCAGTGGTTCTTCCTGCCGCTCGGTCTGCTGCTGGGCGTGCTGTTCGCGTTCATCATCTTCGGCCGCCGGGTGCAGAAGAACGTCTACGCCAAGGCCGAGGGCCAGGCGGGCGCGGGCGCCTGGGTGCTGGACAACCTGCAGGGCAAGTGGCGCGTCAGCAAGGGCGTCGCCGCGACCACCCAGCTCGACGCGGTGCACCGCGTCGTCGGCCTGCCAGGGGTGATCTTCGTCGCCGAGGGCGCGCCGCAGCGGGTCAAGGCGCTGCTCGCGCAGGAGAAGAAGCGCACCGCCCGCCTCGTCGGTGACACCCCGATCTACGACGTCGTCATCGGCAACGACGAGGGCCAGGTGCCGCTCAAGGACCTGCAGCGCTACCTCACCAAGCTGCCGCGCAACATCGACGTCAAGCGCATCGACCAGATCGAGGGTCGCCTGGCCGCCCTCGGCAACCGCGGCGGCCCGGCCATGCCCAAGGGCCCGATGCCTGCCGGCGCCAAGGTCAAGGGCATGCAGCGCGCGGTCCGCCGCCGCTGATCCCCCGACTCCCGAGAGCCCGTCACCCGCGTGGTGACGGGCTCTCGCGCATGTCAGGACTGGGGCGGCCTGCCGGTGAGCAGCCACAGCACCCGGTCCCACGCGAGCAGGTGATAGCCGACGAGCACCGCCGCCGAGACCAGCGCCGCGCCGGGTAGGCCCGCGCCCCACAGCGCCGCCGCCCCGCCGAACAGCACCGCGAACTCCACCAGCAACCGCACCGGCCCGGACACCGGGACCGGGACGTCCCCGCCGCGGCTCGGGTCGTCCGGCAGCGCGAACACGCCCCACAACAGCGCCGCCGCGAGCGGCAGCGCGCCGACCAGCAGGTAGCGCCACGGTGCGTCGAAGGCCCGCCAGCCGTAGAGGCCGAACGAGGCGAGCGCGGTCAGTTCGAGCAGGAAACGCACGCCGAGCAGGACGGGATTCAGTGACACCAGGGCAGCCTAGGCCGCCGCGGCGCCGACATCAGCGCGAATAGACGAGCGCGGTGCCGGTGGCCCGATCGTGCATGCCGCGGCCGTCGGCGTCGGTGAACAGCGCGGGCACCACGAACACCAGCAGCACCTGGCGGGCCAGCGCCCGCACGACGTCGACCGCCACCGGCGCGTCCACGCGCACCACCTTCAGCTTCATGAAGTACTGCCCCGGCGTGAACCCGAACAGCGGCACCGCGGCCACGCCGATGAGGAACCAGAACAGCAGCGTCAGCGTGGGGGAGTAGATGCCCTGCACCACGATCATCGACAGCCCGACGCCGATCAGCCAGTCGATCAGCATGGCCACGCACCGGCGGCCCATGCCCGCCAGCGAGCCCGGACCCGAGCGCGGCAACCCGTAGAGCTCGCCGGGGTAGCCGGGAGTTTCCTCGCCGCCGGGGGTCTCCGACGCTCCGGAGAGCCATGAACCGGTGATACGTGCCATGGCCCCCAGGGTAGTCAACGCTCATCGGCGCCGGTCGGCCCGCACATCCGGTGCGGGCCGCGCCTGCCTGCGGCGGGATGGCAAGATAGCTGTGCACGTAGCACGCGGATGACGGAGAACACCTCCGCAACCGGCACGCGTAACACTGGCGAAACACAGCCTTGACGGTAGGGAAACTTCGCCTCCATACCGTCAGGTCGCGACGAACCCCACGCAATCGACACTGGCTGGGAACCGATCCGTAAGGAGAACAAGTGACGTTCAGCACGGCCGAAGAGGTCATTCAGTACATCAAGGAACAGGAAGTCGAGTACGTCGACATCCGTTTCTCGGACCTTCCCGGCGTTCAGCAGCACTTCTCGATCCCGGCCAAGGCGTTCACCGCCGACCTCGCCGAAGAGGGCCTGGCGTTCGACGGTTCGTCGGTGCGTGGCTTCCAGTCGATCGACGAGTCGGACATGCTGCTGCTGCCCGACTTCTCCACCGCTCGGATCGACCCCTTCCGTGCCGCGAAGACCCTGAACCTGAACTTCTTCGTGCACGACCCGTTCACCCGTGAGGCCTACTCCCGCGACCCGCGCAACATCGCGCGCAAGGCGGAGGAGTACCTGCGCAGCACCGGCATCGCCGACACCGCGTACTTCGGTGCCGAGGCCGAGTTCTACATCTTCGACGGCGTCCGCTACGGCTCGGGCATGAACGGCTCGTTCTACGAGATCGAGTCCGTCTCCGGTTCGTGGAACACCGGCAAGGAGTTCAACCCGGACGGTTCGCGCAACCTGGGCTACAAGGTCCGCAACAAGGGCGGCTACTTCCCCGTCGCCCCGTACGACCACTACGTCGACCTGCGCGACAAGATCTCGACCAACCTGCAGAACGCGGGCTTCGAGCTCGAGCGCGGCCACCACGAGGTCGGCACCGCCGGTCAGGCCGAGATCAACTACCGCTTCGACACCCTGCTGGCCGCGGCCGACGACGTGCAGCTGTTCAAGTACATCGTCAAGAACACCGCGTGGCAGGAAGGCAAGTCCGTCACCTTCATGCCGAAGCCGCTCTTCGGCGACAACGGCTCGGGCATGCACGCCCACCAGTCGCTGTGGAAGGACGGCAAGCCGCTGTTCCACGACGAGGCCGGCTACGGTGGCCTGTCCGACCTGGCCCGCCACTACATCGGCGGCATCCTGCACCACGCCCCGTCGCTGCTGGCGTTCACCAACCCGACCGTGAACTCCTACCACCGTCTGGTGCCGGGCTACGAGGCCCCCATCAACCTGGTGTACTCGCAGCGCAACCGCTCGGCCGCCGTCCGCATCCCGGTCACCGGCAACAACCCGAAGGCCAAGCGCATCGAGTTCCGCGCGCCCGACTCCTCGGGTAACCCGTACCTGGCCTTCGCCGCCATGCTGATGGCCGGCCTGGACGGCATCAAGAAGAAGATCGAGCCCATGGCCCCGGTCGACAAGGACCTCTACGAGCTGCCGCCCGAGGAGGCCAAGAACATCCCGCAGGCCCCCACCTCGCTGGCCTCGGTCATCGACCGCCTCGAGCAGGACCACGACTACCTCACCGAGGGCAACGTCTTCACCCCGGACCTCATCGAGACCTGGATCCAGCTGAAGCGCGACAACGAGATCGCCCCGGTCAACCTGCGCCCGCACCCGTACGAGTTCGAGCTGTACTACGACGTCTAAGTCGTAATGCGGTTCGTCCACTGCGGTACAGGAAAGCCCGCCTCACAGGGTTCTGTGGGGCGGGCTTTCCTGTTCACGAATGGACGATCTCGTCCAACCGTGGCAGGATACGGCGCTTCCAGCTGCGCTCCACGGCGTTGCGCACCATCCGCTGTCTGCGGTCGGCCGGGTCGAAGCCCGTTTGTGTGAGCAGCAGGCGCGTGCCGTGGCCCTCGGGGCGCAGTTCCCAGTCGACGATCCAGTGGTCGGGGTGGGCTCCCTGGGGATGGGTCCAGCTGTAGGTCAGTCGGGCGCAGGGCTGGGCGGCCAGCACCTCGCAGAGGACGTGGTCGGTCGAGACCCCTGGGACGACGAACCGGAACCGGTTGCCTGCCCAGGCGGCGAAACCGATCGGGCGCAGCAGCCATCGCGCTAGCATCTCCGGGTCCGTCAGTGCCCGCCACACCTCCTGCGACGGCCGCCGGAGAAAGGGGCCGAGTTCAACGGCCTCGGGATTCAGTCGTGCGTCTGCGATCATCGGCTCGCCGACTCCGGCGGTCGAAGATTCTCATCCATTCGTCTGGTCCTCGGTCAACTTTGCCTCGACGTCGGCGGCCAGGTGCGGTTTCTCGACCTCCATCTTCTGGACGTAGGCCACCGCGTCGCCGACCGTTCGCAGGCTCGCCAGATCCTCGTCGGGGACTTTCACGTCGTAGGTGTCTTCGAGCTGGACGGCGATTTCCACCAGCGACAGTGAGTCGATCTCGAGATCGTCGACGAAGTGCTTCTCGATTGTGACCTCGGCCGCGTCGATGCCGGTCACCTCCTCGATGATCCCGGCGATGCCTGCGACGATCTCTTTTGCGGTAGCCACGAAACGTTCTCCTCGGTGGGTCGACATAGTTGAAGGCGCGCCGCCCGTCGGGGAGCGGCGTCAGTACGCTACGAGCTCCAGTGGGGTGGAGGTTCAAGAGTTTGTGACCGAGAACACACGAGTGGATCAGCCGGTGAGTATCGGTGAGCTGGCCCGCACGACCGGTTTGTCCGTGCGAACGATCCGGTTCTATTGCGACGAAGGACTTCTGGAGTCCCGGCGCAGCTCTGGCGGCCATCGGATCTTCGAACAGGGTGCGGCTGTCGATCGAGTGTTGCTCGTGCGGCGTCTGCGCGCTTTCGGGCTCGGGCTGGATTCGATATCGGCTGTGCTGAGCCGGGAGCGGTCGCTGGATGAAGTGCTCGCCGCCGAGTCGGAACGTGTCGACCAGGAGTTCCGTTCGCTGGCGTGGCGGCGCGCCTCCCTGCGGGCGGTGGCCTCGGTCGCGGCCGTCGACCGTCCGGGGCGCCTCGCGCTGCTGGCCGTCGCGCAGGACGCGAATGCGGTGCACGACTGTCTGATTCAGTTCTGGCATCGGATTCTGGCGCCGCTGCCGCGTGCCGCAGGCGATGCCTGGGTGTGCTGGAACGTTCCCGAGCCGCCCGCCGATCCTGCCGCGGAGCAGGTCGTCGCGTTCGCGGAACTGGTCGCACTGGCTAATGACGAGGGTATGAAGGCCGCAGTGCGGCATCAGTATTGGCGAAGTCACGCCGAGCAGATCCGCGATCCGTTTGCTCTGTTCTCGGCCATGGGCGACCTGATGGTCGACGTCGTGCCTCTTGTCGCGAACGGCACGCGTCCGCGAGGTGGCCGGGAACTCGACCGGTTCGTCGGACTCCACGCGCACGCCCGGGGGCAACGCGACACCGCCGAATTCCGTACCCAGCTGCTGGCCGCCGCCACGGATACTGACGACCGGATCCACCGCTACTGGGACCTGACCGAGGATCTTCTGCCGGGTCGCGTCACCATCGGTCGTGCCCATGACTGGCTCTACCGCGCGCTGGCGGGCTGATCGGCCTCCCGAGAACCTCGCGGGCGGCTGGTGCCCGCAGGGCCAGGTGACGGGTGTGGCATCCGGACGGCCGATCGTCGACACCCGGTAGAGCTGGTCAGCGGATCAACACCGATCGTCCTCAACCGGGTTCGGCGGACCACACCACCGACGTGTACACAACCCACCGGTCGCTCCCGCAGGCGGAAACACGCGCGCTACCGTGCCCGGTATCCGGCGACCCCGGATTTCGGGGCTGGACCGAGGGGCGAGAGCGGGAGAGGGTCCGTAGGTGCGATGGGGTGTGGTGTGGCGGCTGGTGGCCGGGGCGGCGTTGGTGCTGGGGATCGGCGCCGCTCCGGTCGTGGCCGAACCGGCGGCGCGTGACTACACCTGGACGCAGGAGTACCTGACGGCGCCGGACGGGACGCGGCTGCACGCCGACGTGTTGCGTCCGGCCGGGGTCGCGCCCGATCAGCGCACGCCGGTCATCCTGACCGTGAGCCCGTATCGGGCGCATCTCGCGTATCTCACGCAGCCTCGGGTGTCGGGTGGGCCGTCGACGGAGAACCTGCCGGTCGAGTGGGCGCTGGGCGCCGGGTACACCTATGTCATCGTGGATCTGCGCGGCTTCGGCGGCTCGACGGGCTGCCCGGACTTCGGGGGTCCGGGGGAGCGGTCGGACGTGGTCGCCGCGGTGGAGTGGGCGGCCGAGCAGCCGTGGTCGACCGGCCGGGTGGGGGTGGTCGGCACCTCGTACGAGGCGTGGACGGGGTTGATGGCGCTGGCGGGCGCGCCGAGGGGGCTGGCGGCGGTGGCGGCCTTCGAACCGGTCGCGGATCCCTACAGCTATCTGTACATGCAGGGCGTCGCCTGGAAGTTCTCCGGCAAGCCGGTCACCGAGCGGGGCGTGCGCCCGGCCGACCTCGCCGGCGCCGAACACCTGGCCATCGCCGCCACCCCGGGCCGCTGGGACGACACGGACGAGTACCGGGCCGCCGCCGTGGCGCAGCCGCCGGGCTGCGCCGAGCGGTACCTGGCCCTGACCACCGACCACGACCCGGACAACCCCGGCTGGCGCGACCGTGACCTGGTCGACCGGTTGCGCGGCAACACGATTCCCCTCTTCCTGGGTCAGGGCTTCCTCGACGCGAACACCCGTCCGGACCGGACGCCGGAGGTGTGGGCCGCGCAGGGGCCGGGCGAACACCGCGCCTGGTTCGGTCAGTGGGGTCACGCGGACTGCCGCAGCAAATGCGGGACACCGCATTTCGAGACCGAGCTGGCCGCCTTTCTCGACCGGCACGTCGCGGGCACCGGCGCCGAGGTGCCCGGCCCGCGGGTCACCGTCGGCAACTTCGACGGCACCTGGCGCGCCGAATCGACCTGGCCGCCCGCCGATGCCCGCGTCGTGTCCACCGACCTGCGCGCCGGCGCCTACACCGACCGCGGCCTGATCCCGGGACCGGACCGCGAGATCTGGTCGGTCACCGACCCGCTCGCCACCGACCTGCACCTCTCCGGCCGCGCCACCGCCACCCTGGAGCTGGCCGGTCCGCCCGAGGCGACGGCGGCCGTGGAGGTCTACGACATCGCGCCCGACGGCCGCGCCACCGTCGTCACGCGGGGCATCGCGCCGGTGCGGGCGGTCACCGAACTGCGCCTCCTACATCAGGACGCCCTCCTGCCCGCCGGTCACCGCCTCGGCGTCCGCGTCACCGACGTGGTCGACGACGTCTGGGCCCATCCGCCTACCGGCGCGCGGGTCGCCGTCCACCGGGCCCGCCTCGATCTGCCGGTCCTCGCCACGGCGCGCACCCCGGATCTGCCCGGCGGGCTGCCCACCAACCTCCTCCGCTGGCGCGCCGACGAGACGACGACGGTCGGCCCGGCCGTCCTCGACGACCCGGCCAACCGCATCGCCCCGCCTCGTTAGCCGACCTCACCGTGGGTCGCCGAGCGCCCCGCCGACCCCGCGCATCGCCAGCTCCTCGAACCGGGCCCAGGCCCGCCCCGGCGCCGGCTCGGCCCCGGGGTCGACCATGGCCGTCAGGACGCCGAACAGCGCGCCGGCGAGGAACGCCACGATCTCGTCCCGCCCGCGCACCGGCGCGGGCGCCTCGTCCAGGCATTCGCCGACCAGTTGTTCGAGCATCCGGCGATACGACCGCAGGACCGTCGCCGACGCCTTCGGGCCGAGCAGGGGACGATGCACGTCCGGATACCGGCCGACCAGCTCGAAGATGACCCGCAACCGGCTCAGCGGCGTCGGCCCGGCGGGGACGGCGGCGATCTCGCTGCGCAGGAACTCGGTGGTCGAGACCTGCAGCAGGTCGTCCTTGTCGCGGTAGTGGCTGTAGAAGGTCGAGCGTCCGACATCGGCGCGATCGATGACGTCGGCCACGGTGACGCGCTCGTAGCCGCGCTCCATCATGAGCTCGATGAGCGCGCGGTGCAGCAGGCCGCGGGTGCGGCGCACGCGGCGGTCGGTCATGGCCCTCCTTCGTGGACGGATCCGGCGGACGTGTCCGGAAACGGACACATCCGGCCCTTCTGATTCTGGTCCCCGCCGCCGAACACTCCGACGATGGACCCATGTCGAACCGAGTGATGTCCCCGATGTTCGTCGACGACGCAGGCACCGGCCTGGTCATCGCCGACATCCGCCGCTACAACGTCTTCACCTCCCTGTTCTTCCTCGGCCGCCACGGCCGCCTGCTGCGCGAACTCGCGACCGCCTCCGGCGCGCGTCCCGGCGACACGGCGGCCGACATCGGTTGCGGGCCGGGCAAACTCGTGCGCGCGCTGGGCGCCGTCGTCGGGCCCACGGGTTCGGTGGTCGGCGTCGATCCCTCGGCGGCCGCGGTGGCAGCCGACCGCGCCGCCGACCCGCGCCACCGCTACGAGCAGGCGCCCGCGCAGTCCCTGCCCTTCGGCGACGCCGAATTCGACGTGCTCACCTGCACTTTCGTCATGCACCACATCCCGGCCGAGCACCGCGACGCCGCGCTGGCCGAGATGTGGCGGGTCCTGCGCCCGGGCGGTCGGGTCCTGCTGGCCGACGTCGCGCCCGGACCGGCCTACCGCGCCGTGCTGAACCTGGTGACCCGGCACGGCGACGCGGATCCGTTCGCCGACGCCGACATCCGCCGCTACACCGGTCGCCTGGGCGACCTCGGTTTCACCGATATCGCCTACACCCGCAGCCGCTACCAGACCGGCATCCTCACCGCGGTCCGGCCGCGCTGATCGCGGGCCGCCTGTCGGTGGCCTCGGCTACTGTCGGTCGGGACGGAGACATTCGACCACGGGGGTGCGGCATGACCATCGACGGTGCGGCGCGCGAGGCGCGGGCCAGGGAGTTCGCCCTGACGGCGCACGGTGACCAGCGGTACGGCGAATTCCCCTATTCCCGGCACCTGGCCGCCGTGCGCGCGGTCCTCGACGACTTCGGCTACGGCGGCGACCTGGCCGTCGCGGCGTGGCTGCACGACGTCGTCGAGGACACCCCGGTCACCCGGGAGGAGGTCGAGGCGGCCTTCGGCCCCGAGGTCAGGGACCTGGTGTGGGCGGTCACCGGCGTCGGCCCGAACCGCAAGCTGCGCAACCTGGACGCCTACACCAAGATCGCCGCCCATCCTCGCGCGGTGGTCCTCAAGCTGGCCGACCGCACCGCCAATGCCGAGGCGAGCCCGCCGGAGAGCAGCTGGATGGCGATGTACCGCACCGAGCATCCGACGTTCAAGGCCCACCTCGGCGGCCTGCTCGCCGACGACCCCACCGTCGCGCGCATGTGGTCCCGGCTGGAGGACCGCCTCGACCTCGACGGCGACCTCCCGGTCGTGGACTGGGCCGAGATCGACCGGCTCCTGGCCGCGGGCGACCGCGAGGACGCCATCGCCCTGCTGCGTTCGGCGACCGGCTGCGCCCGCACCGAGGCCGAATGGGCGGTCGACGAACGTACCTGACGCCGCCCGGCTCTCAGAACGACTGCCACGCCGGCTTGTTCGCCAGCGCGTACCGGTAGTAGCCGGCCAGCTTCAGCGCGCCCGCGGCGGCCTCGTCGATCACCACGGTGACGTGCGGGTGCCACTGCACGACCGAGGCGGGGCAGAACGCCGACAGCGGGCCCTCCGCCGCCGCGGCGACGGCCTCGGCCTTCCCGGCGCCGGTGGCGATCATGACCAGGTGCCGGGCCTCGCAGATGGTGCCGAGCCCCTGCGTGAGCACGTGGTGGGGCACGTCGTCGGGGCCGTCGAAGAAGCGGGCGTTGTCGCGGCGGGTCTGCGCGGTGAGGGTTTTGACCCGGGTGCGGGAGGTCAGCGCGGACCCGGGTTCGTTGAATCCGATGTGCCCGTCGGTGCCGATCCCGAGCAGCTGCACGTCCACTCCGCCTGCGGCGGCGATGGCCGCGTCGTAGCGCGCGCCCTCGGCGCCGATGTCGGCCGATTCTCCGTCGGGCGACAGGACCCGCGCCGGGTCGAGGTTCACGTGGTCGACGAACTCGGCGCGGATGACCGAATAGTAGGACTGCGGATGGCTTTTCGGCAGCCCGACGTACTCGTCGAGCAGGAACGCCCGGCAGCCCGAGAAGTCGAGGCCGTCCGCGCGGTGCCGACGCGCCAGCTCGCGGTAGGACGGCAGGGGGGACGAGCCCGTCGCCAGCCCGAGCGTCGCCGCGCCCTGCCGCACATAGCCCTCGACGATGTCGGCGACGGTCCGCGCGACCTCGTCCGGGTCCGCCCGGATCACGATCTCCATCAGTTCCCTTCCTCTCCGGCGACGAGCACCCGTCGCGGTCGCAGCATCTCGTCGGTCACCAGGATGTCGGCCCGGTGGCCGGGGGTCAGGCCGCCGCGTTCGCCCGCCAGCCCGAGCACCCGGGCCGGCGTGCGGGTCGCCGCGGTGACGGCGTCGCCGAGCGGGACCGCGGCGTGGAAGACGGTGTGCCGCAGCACGTCCAGGAGCCGGAACGTGCCGCCCGCGATGGCGCCCGGCGCGCCGTCGGCGGTGGCCAGCCGGGCGACGCCCTGGTGCACCCGCACGTCGAGGGCGCCGAGGCGATAGTCGCCGTCGCGCATGCCGGCCGCCGCCATGGCGTCGCTCACCAGCGCGACGTGGTCGGGTCCCACGGTGTCGAACACCATGGCCACCGTCTCCGGGGCCAGATGCACGCCGTCGGCGATCAATTCGAGGATCAGGTCGCCGCGCCCGGCGGCCGCCAGGCACGCGCCCGCCGGTCCCGGCGCGCGGTGGTGCATCGGCGGCATCGCGTTGAACAGGTGGGTCGCGGTCACCGGCCCGCCCTGCGCGTCGGCGACGGCGGCGGCCGTGGTCGCCGCGTCGGCGTCGGTGTGGCCGAGGCTCGGGACCACGCCGTGCCGTCGCATCGCCGCCAGCAGCGCCGGGAAGCGCGCGGTCTCCGGCGCGATCGTCATGGACCGGACGGTGCCGCGCGCCGCCTCGCACACCCTCTCGAACAGGCCAGGATCCCCGGGCACGATGGCGGCGGGATCCTGCGCCCCGCACCGGGCCACGCTCAGGAAGGGCCCCTCGAGGTGCACCCCCAGCAGCGCCCCGTCCTCGACCAGCCCCGACAGCACCCCGGCCTGCCGCACGAGCACGTCCTCCGGGGCGGACACCAGGCTGCCGAGCAGGCCCGTGGTGCCGTGTCCGCGATGGTGATCCGCGGCGGTCAGGGCGCCCGTCGCGTCGGCGTTCGGGAAACCGAACCCGGACCCGCCGTGACAGTGCAGGTCGATCAGCCCCGGCAGGATCAGGTCGCCGGATCGGGCGGGCAACGCCTCGCGCCGCCGGTAGTCCGCGGCGGGGCCGACCCAGGTGATGACGCCGTCGCCGAATTCGACCGCGCCGTCGACGATCTCGGTCCCGCCTTCGCCGATCACCCGGCCCCGGAGAACTGTCCGGCCGTCGGCGATGACCCGGCCCCGCGGCACGGCCTGGTCGTCACTCACCGGCCGACCCGCTCGTCGCCCGCGCCGTGTCGACCTGCCGCGCGGGGCGGCGAGGGGTCGCGCGCGACCGGCGACCACCCGAACGGCGGGCGGCGGTGCCCCCGGCCCGCCGTGTCCGCCCGGCGGACCCGCTCATGCCCGCCCGAGCACCGCGGCGGCCGCGGCCCGTGCCGCCTGCGGATTGCGTGCGGCCACGGCGGCGTCCGCCGCGTCGCGGCACTGGTCGATGCTCACGTCCCGCAACGCCAGCCGCACCGGCCCCAGCGCGGTCGCGGACATGGACAGGCTCGTCACGCCGAGGCCGACCAGCACCGGTGCCAGGGTCGGATCGGAGGCGGCCTCCCCGCACACGCCGACGGACTTGCCCGCCGCGGTCCCGGCCGCACCCGCCAGGGCGATCAGGTCGAGCAGCGCGGGCTGCCAGGGGTCGAGCAGGTGCGCGAGCCCGCCGGCCATCCGGTCCACGGCGCAGGTGTACTGGCTCAGGTCGTTGGTGCCGATGCTGACGAAGTCCAGCGATGCCAGCAGGTCCGGCGCCCGCAGCGCGGCGGCCGGGATCTCGATCATGGCACCGACTTTCGTGAGCCCGACCGAGCGGGCGAGCTCGGCGAAGCCGGCGGCCTCGTCGGCGGTGGCCACCATCGGCGCCATGACCCACAGGTCGGCCCCGGTCACGGCCGCCGCCTGCGACAGGGCCGTGAGCTGGGTGCCCAGCGTCTCCGGGAACACGGTGCCCACCCGCAGCCCGCGCACGCCGAGCGCCGGGTTCTCCTCGGTGCCCAGGTCGAGGAACGGCAGCGGCTTGTCCGACCCGGCGTCGAGGGTGCGCACCACGATCCGCCTGCCCGCGAACTGCTCGAAGATGACCGTGTAGGACTCGATCTGCTCGTCCAGGGCGGGCGCGGTCGGCCGGCCGAGGTACATGAACTCGGTGCGGAACAGGCCGACTCCTTCGCTGTCGGCCTCGCCGTCGCGGATCGCGTCGTCCACGGTGCCGATGTTGACCAGCAGGTGCACGGGCGTCCCGTCGGCCGTGTGGCCCGGACCGCCGGAGGCGGCCAGCCGGGCCCGCTCCGCCTCGGCCTGCTCGAGCGCCGCGCGCTCGCGCATCGGGCTCGGGTCGATGATCACCTCGCCGGTGGTCCCGTCGAGCAGGACGGGGGCGTCGTCGAGGAGCCGGCCGGTGTCGGGACAGTTCACGACGGCGGGCAGCCCGAGCGATTTGGCGAGGATGGCGGTGTGGCTGGTCGGGCCGCCCTCGGTGGTCAGCAGCCCGACGACGTCGCTGCCGCCGAGCATCGCGGTGTCGGCCGGCGCCAGATCCCGGGCGACCAGCACGAACGGGTACCCCGGTTCCGGGATGCCCGGCATCGGCTCGCCCAGCAACACCGCCACCGTGCGCCCGCCGATGTCGCGCAGGTCGGTGGCCCGCTCGGCCATGTAACCGCCCAGCTTCTCCAGTTTCGCGCAGAAGCTCTCGAACGCCAGATGCACCGCGTGCGCGGTGGGCGCCCCGGCCGCGAGTTCCTTCTCCGTCGCCGACACGATGCCCGGGTCGCGGGCCATGGTCGCCGACATGGTCAGGATCTCCGCGGCAACGCCGTTCACCCGCGCGGCGCGCTCCTTCAGCTGCGCCGACACCTCGTCCAGCGCGGCCTTCACCCGTTCCAGCTCCTGGTCCGGCGGCCCGCTGACCGGGTCGCCGAGGGAGGTCCGGGTGGGGGAACCGAACGGCAGCCACGGCGCGCACACCACGCCCGGGCTGACGCCGAGCCCGCGTATCACCTGTTCCGGCATCAGCTCTGTCCGCCTCGGGTCATCGCTCACTCACCTTCCCGTGTCTTGTCCAGCTTCGCCTCGACCTCCGCGACCAGCGGCGCGTCCACCCGAGTGTCCCCCGTCGCGGCCAGCGCGGCGGCGGCTTCGGCCTCGGCGGCGTCGGGCGTGTCGACCTCGGCGTCGGTTTCGGGCTCGCGACCGGGCGTGCGCAGGTTCCACCGCTTGATGACGAAGCTGAACAGCAGGTAGTACACGACGGCGTACCCGAGCCCGATCGGGATCAGCAGCCAGGCGTCGGTGGCCTTGCCGAAGTTGAGCACGTAGTCGATGGCGCCCGCCGAGAAGGTGAACCCGTCGTGGATGCCCAGCGCGTTGACCAGGGCCATGGCCGTGCCGGTCAGGATCGCGTGCACCACGTACAGCGGCCAGGCCACGAACATGAACGAGAACTCGAGCGGCTCGGTGATGCCGGTGACGAAGGCGGTCAGCGCCGTGGACAGCATGATGCCGCCGACCAGCTTCTTCTGCGACGGCCGCGCGTGGCGGTAGATCGCGAACGCGGCGGCGGGCAGGGCGAACATCATGATCGGGAAGAAGCCGGTCATGAAGGTGCCCGCGGTCGGGTCGCCCGCGAAGAAGCGGTTGAGGTCACCGCGCACCAGCTGCCCCTGGGCGTCGGAGTAGTCGCCGACGAGGAACCAGACGGTGGAGTTGAGGATGTGGTGCAGGCCGGTCGGGATGAGCAGGCGGTTGGCCGTGCCGTAGATCCCGCCGCCGAGCACGGTGTGGTCGGCCACGGTCTCGCCGACCCAGGTCAGGCCCGCGTTGAACGCCGGGTACACGAACGCCATCAGCACGCCGACCACGAGGCCGGTGACCGCGGTCAGGATCGGCACCAGCCGTCGTCCGTTGAAGAAGCCGAGGTAGTCCGGCAGTTTCGTGCGATAGAAGCGCTGCCACAGGATCGCCGAGAGCAAGCCCATGACGATGCCGCCGAGCACGCCGTAGTTGATCAGCGCCTGGGCGCCCTTGGGATCGGTCTTGCCCTCGAGCACGATCGGCGACATGGCCTCGAACACGCCGTTGATCACCATGTAGCCGACCACCGCGGCCAGCGCCGTCGAACCGTCGGACTTCTTGGCCCAGCCGATGGCGATGCCGACCGCGAAGATCAGCGGCAGCCAGGTGAAGACGGCTTGACCGGCCGCCGAGATGACGGTGGCCGCGCCGTGCAGGGCCGAGAACCGGCCGAGCAGGTCGTCCTGGCCGAGGCGTAGCAGGATGCCGGCCGCGGGCAGGACCGCGATCGGCAGCATGAGGCTGCGGCCCAGCCGCTGCAGGCCGGCGAACAGCGCCGACTCCTTCTTCGGGGTTTCCTCGACGGCAGCAGTCATCTCCGACCTTCTTTGCGGTACTATCCGGTCATAACCAGTTGCCAGTTTGACCAGGTGGGCCCAGGATGTCAACCACGAAATATGACGTAGGTAACAGCTGAGGCTCTCATACTGGGAGCGGTATCCACCGGCGGAAAGGGAGACGGATGTCCAAGGCGGAAGCGATCGTCGCGGGACTGGGCGGCGCGGGCAACATCGTGGAGATCGAGGCCTGCATCACCCGGCTGCGCACCGAGGTGCGTGACGGCGGCAAGGTGGACGAGGCCGCGCTGAAGGCCGCGGGCGCCCACGGGGTCCTCAAGTCGGGCAGCGTCGTTCAGGTCGTCGTCGGCCCCGAGGCCGACACCCTCGCCGAGGACATCGAGGACATTCTGTGAGCGTGCCGGTCCTCGCGCCGCTGCCCGGCCGGGTCCTGCCGATCGGCGAGACCCCCGACCCGGTGTTCGCCGGACAGCTGGTGGGGTCCGGCGTGTCGATCGATCCCGACCGCGATCGCGGGCCACTCGAGGTCGTCGCGCCCATCGCGGGCACGATCGTGAAGCTGCACCCGCACGCCTTCGTCGTCCTCGGCGCCGGGATCGGGGTGCTGGTCCACCTGGGGATCGACACCGTCAAGCTGGCGGGCGCCGGCTTCGAACTGCTCGCGGCGGAGAAGGATCAGGTCGTGGCGGGCGCGCCCATCGTGCGTTTCGACCCCTCCGAGATCGATGTCACCGGCTATTCGGCGATCTGCCCAGTGGTGGTGATGGATTCGGCGAAGGACTCGATCGTCAGCCCGGCGGTGGGCAGCGCGGTGGAAACCGGTGCGCTGCTGTTCGATACGCCCTGACCGGACGGCCGGTGCCCGCGCGCTCCGCGGCCGCGCGGCACCGGCCGCTCAGCGCACGAGCTGACCGGCCTCCACGGGCCAGTGCGCGGCCAGTTCCGCGAAATGGCGCTGGGTGCTCCACAACCGGTGATTGCCGATGACGTAGAACCGCCGCCGTGCCCGCGACACCGCCACGTTGAGCAGGTTCGGCGTCGCCGCGGCCCAGCGCCGGGCCGCGCCCGCGGCGGGCGAGGTGCCCAGGATCAGCACCACCACGTCCGCCGACTTCCCCTGCACATCGTGGATCGTGCCGACATTGCGCCGCGCGAAGTCCTCGCCG
This sequence comes from Nocardia thailandica NBRC 100428, assembly GCF_000308795.1. GTDB lineage: Bacteria > Actinomycetota > Actinomycetes > Mycobacteriales > Mycobacteriaceae > Nocardia > Nocardia thailandica. The sequence continues at coordinate 55,051 of NZ_BAGK01000071.1, forward strand.
AGCACGTCCGCGGCGACCCGCGCCGCCCCGCGCGCCACATCGCGGAACGGGCTGAGCACCCGGACCTCGCCGGGGTCGATGCCGTCCTCGCGCAACCGGTCGAGCAGGTCGGCCAGCGCCTCGCCCTCGCCCGGGATCCACTTGCCCTCGGCCCGCTCGGACCGCACGTCGATCCAGGCGTTCGCGCCCGGGAACTCCGGACGCTCGGGAGTCCCGAAGAACAGCAGATCCCCGCCGTAGGCGATGCGCTGGGACAGCTCGAACATCGGCCGGTCGCAACGGCGGTGCACCCGCAGCGGGGTGCCGACCCATTCCGGCTCGCCGTCGTCGACCGGCGGCATCCAGGTGCCGAAGCGGGCGATCCGGTCCGCGGCGGAGCGGACCGAGGCCCGATCCGGCAGCCAGCGCTCGTCGAGGTCGAAGTGCTGGGCGAGGGCGCGCTGCGCCGAACTCGGCACGCTCACGACCGGTTCGAGCTGCCGGTGGTCGCCCACCACGACCGCGCGCCTGCTGCGCCACAGCGCCCCGACCGCCGCCTGCGGTGCCACGCGGCCCGCGTCGTCGACGAACAGCCAGCCCAGCGCTTCCCGGCCCAGCCCGGCGAAGACCCGGGGGAGGTCGGTGAAGGTGGTCGCCACCAGCGGGACCGCGAGGAACAACGTCTGCCAGGCCGCGGTGACCGTCTCGGGCCGCGGCGGGCGCGGCAGCTCGCCGCGGATCAGCGCGATCGCGACGGTGAGGTTGTCGCGCACGCGCGGGGCCGCGTTGAGCAGGAACGCCCGGTGCAGCCGCAGCGCCGCGACGAACAGCTGCCTGCGGGCGGCGGCGAAGGCGTCGTCGGCCCAGGGGCGGCACAGTTCGAACTGCTCGTCGTCGGCGGCCGCGTCGCCGAACGGGATCGTCGCCGCCCAGATGTCGCGGGCGCGCTCGACGGTCGCGATGGCGGCGTCGCGGCGGGCGGTCAGGTCGAGGTGCGCGGCGACGAGCCCGCGGCCGTGCTCGGCGGCCTTGGCCCATTCCTCGCGCGTGTAGTCGACTTCGGTCTGGCGCCTGCGGGTCTCGGCCTCGGCGGTGTGCCGTTCGGTGAGCAGCTCGTTGGTGCGCGCGCTCCACTGCCTGCCCGCGCGGAACCCGCTCGACAGCGAGCTGCCGAAACCCGGCCGTTCCCCGCCGTGCTCGCCGAGCAGCTTGCCCGCGCGGTGATGGGCGGCGTGCGCCGCCGCCAGATGTTCCTTGGCGTGGTGGTGACGCTCCCGCCAATGCGAGTGCGCGGCATCGGCTTCGGCGATGTCGGCCTCCACCGCGCGCAGCGACGCGTTGAGCCCGGGCAGCGCGGCGACCGCGTCGGCGACGGCCTGACGTTCGCGCGAGAGGGCGCGCACCTCCTCGCGGCACTGCCGGAAGTCGGCGACCGCGGTCTCCCAGTCCGGCACCGAATCCGGCTCGGCCTCGGCCCGTTTGAGGATGTCGAGCAGGCCCGGCACCGAGTCGACGGGGGCGGTGCCGCGCCGGCCGGGGGCGAACCGGTCACCGAACCACAGCGTCTGCGCGGTGGCGCCGGCCTGCCCGCCGAGCGTGGTCGCGATCAGTCCCCAGGCGGGCTCGCCGAGTACCAAGGAGGCCAGGTCGGTGAAGTAGCCGCCGCCGACCCCCGGCCCCACGGCCGCGACCTGGGAGATCTCGGCGACCATGTTCCGCGCGTCGGCCTCGTGCTCGGCCGCCAGCACCACCTCGTGCCCGCCCACCGCCTGGGCGAGGCGGTGCACCGACACCGGATAGTTGCGGGCGACCGCGACCGTCTCGGTCTGCACGGTGAACACCTGCGTCGGGTCCTCGAAGGTGGCCAGCTGGGCCGCCCGCTCGACCACGATGCCTGCCAGGGTGTCGCGCAGCATGGTGGTGGTCCCGGTGCCCGGCGGTCCGTGCACCGCGAAGACGCCTGCGTGCTCGCCGAGGTCGGCGGTCATCCGGTCGATGGCGAACTGCTGGCCGGTGACGAGCGGTTCGCCCGGCCAGCGGCCGTCGGGAATGCGTTCGGGGATCAGCCCGTCGATGACGACGCCCTGCTGCGCCCGCACGTCGACCCGCGCCGCCTCGGCGACCTCGTCCGGCGCGGACAGGTAGTCGGCCAGCGCGGCGCCGTGATCGCCGTGCCGCACGGCCGTGGCCACCCGGGCCAGGTCGGCGGTCAGCAGGCTGCTCACCGGATCCCGGTCGTCCGGCAGGTCCGCGTCCTTGGCCGCGACCTGCCTGCACACGACGCGCAGGCCGGCGGCGCGCAACTCGGCCCGCACGCCCATGGCGCCGCAGAGCTCGCCGACGAAGCCGTGCAGGTCCCAGCCGGTGACGCGGACCTCGGCGGGCTCGGCGGGGTCGGTGTCCTCGGGCCGGGCGCGCCGGGCGTCGGCCTCGGCCGCGTCGGGACGCGGCCGGTGGGTCGGCGCGGTCGGGTCGTCGGGGGCGATGGCGCCGAGGCGGCGGGAGAACTTCCAGGCCGACACCGCCGCCGGCCCGAACAGCTTCGGCGGTTCGACCGGGCCGGGGACGAGCGCCGCGCCGACCCCGCGCCCGACCGCATCGACGGCGGCGTCGCGCCACCGGTGCGCCCGTTCGGGTTCCTCGGGTGCGGCGATCGGCCGGGCCAGCGCGTCGAAGGCGGTGGCGAATTCCCCGGCGTCGTCGGCGAAGCCGTGCAGCCAGGCGCGGTCGCGGACGCCGGGGGAGCGCAGCCTGCTGATCGCCCAGGCCGTCGCCGACAGCCGCGCAGACCCGCGCACCACGAGGCCGTCGTCGGTGAGGGTCAGCGCGAACGCGGCGGCCGTGCCCGCCCGGCGGGCGTCGGGCTCGAGCGCGTCCGGCCCGAAGGCGCGCGCCAGCGCGTCGCGCACGCGCCCGAGTTCGAAGAGCCCGCCGTACACGTCGTACCGCCAGACCCGGCCCGCGCCCGGCGCGGGCAGCAGCGTGGGGTCCTCCCACGGCGCCGCCGCGTCGGGCTGCAGGTCGAGAACCACCGTTCCCGGTCCGGCGTCGGACCCGGGAACGGTACGAGGACTGAACATTTCGAGGCTCTGCCAGAATTCGACGAGCCGCGCGGCGTGCTCGGAACCGCCCACGATGCACCCCATTCCGTCGGCCATCATGTTGACAACCCGAACAACGGTACGCGATCGCCCGGGACGTCGCTGACCTGCGTCCCTTCTGGAAGCGTGTCCGGAAGCCGGACGATCCCGCCGTGGGTCGGGTCGTGCCCGCGGGACCCGGGCCGCCCGAACCGGCGGCCGCCCGGCACGAGTCCGAGCACCGCTCGCCGCCGGGCGACGCCCGCGCGCCGTGCGTACTTCGCCCGACCGGTCGCGGGGAGACCGACACTCACGGCCGGGGCGCCGTGACCTCTCTCGCCCGCCCCGCCAGCAGCCGCCCCGCGTCCTCGGCCATCCGCCACACGATGTCGGCCACCGGTTCGATCTCGGTGAGCAGGCCGACGCCCTGGCCCGCGTCGACCGGGATGACCTGCCGGTCATCGGATTCGATACCCGTGTGCAACTCGTCGCGGGCCTCGGCGCCCCCCGGATCCTCCCGGTGGCGCGCGAGGAAGGCGTTGTGCACCACCCGCGCGGGAAACCTGCTGGGCCAGGGGTATTCGAGGGCGGCGTCGAACGCGCTGGTCAGCACGGTCCCCGTGCCCTCGACGGTCGTCATGACCTGCCGCGCGGCGCCGCTGAGCAGCGATTCCTCCGCCGCGGCCAGCCGCGTCCCCACCCATGCCCCGGCCGCGCCCGCCGCCAGCACCGCCGCCAGGCTCCGCCCGGAACCGACCCCGCCCGCCGCGAGCACCGGCACCGACACCGTCTCCAGCACGGCATCGAGCAGCGGCAGCGTCGCCATGCCGTCGACGCCGTGCCCGCCACCCTCGCTGCCGCGCGCGACGAGGACGTCGACCCCGGCGTCCTGGGCCCGCCACGCCTCCTCGGCGTCGTAGACCTGCGTCACGGCCAGGATGCCCGCCGCGTGGACCCGCTCGACCCAGTCGAACCCCGCGCCGAAACTCACCGAGATCAGCGTCGGCCGCGCCGCGATCGCCGCCGCGAGCAGCTCCGGTTCCTGGGCGACCACCCAGTCGACGACGCCGATTCCCCAGGGGCCGACGATCTCCCCGGCCGCCGCGAGCTCCCGCTCCAGCGCCACCACCGATCCCGCGCTGCCCATCCCGATCATCCCCAGCCCGCCGGCCGCCGACACCGCGGCCGCCAGCCTGCCCCCGGCCGCACCACCCATGGGCGCGTTCACGATCGGTACCCGCAACCCCAACCCCCGCGACCACTCGGTCGACGGCACTCCGGCACTCCCGGTCACCGAACACCCCTTTCGTCGGTTGACCCGGAATCCTGCCAGCTCCGCCGCCTCGCGCCCGGCGACAGGCCGCGCGAGGCAGCGCCTTTCGCGGTCGCCGGCCGGACCGCGGGGTCCGGGGATCTTGCCCAGCCCCCTGAAATCACATTGCCCGCCAACGATTCTCACGCTCTACTGGATCAGGTGGTGAAGATCGCAGTCGGCGCGGCCGGTTTCCTCGTCCTGATCGCCGTCCTCGGCGACGGCGCAGGCAATGCGCTGTGCGTCCTGTCGATCGTCGGCCTCGTCGTCTGGCTGTTCGCGACCGCGGGACCCCTCGAGTCCCCGTCCCGCCGCCCCCTCGGCTACGCGCGCAGGCGCCCCGTCCCCGAACCCCGCCGTGGCTTCGACGAGGACCGGTCCGGCCACGAACGCGAGCGGTACCGGCCGTCCGGCCGCGACCGTTTCGCCGGGTACGGCCGCGACCGCGTCACCGGGTACGGCCGCGACCGGTGGGACGCCGCGGACCATCGGCGCGACCGCCGCGACCCCTACGCCGACGAGCGGCGGCACTTCTCGGGTGACGACCGCGAGGACTTCGACCGCTCTCTCCGCGCGCGGCGGGCGCCGGGCGACCACGAGCGGTGGAGTCGCGGCAGGCGCGCCGACGGTCGATGACGGCCGGTCGGCCGCGAGCCCACCGCCCGGGGCGGCTCCGGAGGACCCCCTACCGCGCCAATTCCTCGGCGACGACGTCCAGCCCGCACCCGGCGGCCCGGGCGACGAGCACCCCGCGCAGCCGGTCCGGCAGGTCCGCGCGCACGGAGACCAGGGCGGCCCAGGCGTCGCCGTCGTCCGCGCCCAGCACGCCGGCCATCGTCTCGAGGTCGGGCAGCGCGTCGAGGATCGTCAGCACGCGGGTGCGGGGCGGTCCGTCGACGCTGACCGCGAGGGGCAGCATGGCCGGTGCGGCCTCGCGCGCCTGCACGATCAGTTCCCGCAGCGAGTCGTCGTCCTCCTGGGTCACCCGGGTCGCGATGTGCTTGCGCTGCTCGGCGGTGAGGAACTGCACCAGCGGAAGCAGCTCCAGCCAGAGCCCCTGGCGGAGTGAGACATCGGAGATGCGGGTCAGCGTCGCCGCCTCGTGCATCACCGGCCGCTGCGCCAGGCGCGCCAGCCCCGGCTGCGCCATGCCCGCGGCGACGGGCAGCAGGGCGTCCCAGGCGTCGAGTTCGGTGACGGCCGTGAGCAACCCGTCGAGGATCTCGTCGTCCTGCCCGGCGACGATGTCGGCCATCCGCGCGCGTTCCCGCGGCCCGATGAGATCGAGCAGGGAGATGGCGTCGGCCCACTTCTCCTCCGCGTACATGGTCTGCACCATGCCGGGTACTCGGTCGTGCACCATGCCGAGCAGCCGCTCGGCCTCCGAGCGTTCCTCGAGGTGCAGGCCGACCTGGAGGATGTCGGCGTCGGCGGCCTGGGGCAGCGCGGCCCGCAGCACCGAGTCCGGCATCGATCCGGCCAGGCGGCCCATGGTCAGGTAGTCGCCGCGCTCGATGAGTTCGCGCGCGACCTCGGCGGCCAGCTTGTCGGGGACGCGCTCGATCACCTGCGCGGCGCGGCGCGCGTCCAGCAGCACCGTGGCGTCGGCGAGGAACCTCGGCGACAGCGACTCCGCGATCGCCACCGCCCGCGCGGGCTCCACGGCGCCCGCCACCGCGGCCGCGAGCGCCGGCCCCAGCGCCTTCTCCGCGACCAGCGCCGCCACCGGGCGCGGCACGAGCTTCACCGCGGCCGCGATGCGCTGCATCCGCTGCACGTCGCGGCCGGACATCTCGTCGGTGATCTGGTCGCGGAACGCCTTGATCGACTCCGGCGACCGGGTCAGCAGGAAGTCGAGTTCGGTCGGGTCCACCCCGAGCACGCGGGCGAGCTTGGCGATCTCGGCCATCGTGTGCCGCAGCCCGCTCACAGGCCGAGCACCTTCTGCACCGCGGGCCGGGCGAGCCGGGGGATCAGGTGCAGACCCTCGCCGAGGGCGGCGTCCATGGCCGCCTTCCGCGCGGCGAGCGCGGTCACGACGAGCCCGTCGAGCCGGGCGAGGTCCTCGGCGCCGAGGGCGGCGAACTCGGCGGGCGGGGGCGCGCCGAGGGTGGCGGCGAGCTGGTCAAGGCCATCCGGCACGGACAGTCTCCTTCGGTGTCACGAGCAATAACGTTGTGGCAAGGCCGATTACACGATAGCCGCGGATCGCCGCGCCGACCTGCCGGGACGGGGCGCGGCCGCCCGGCGGACACACGCCGCGCGAGTGCCCCACCGCGGCCCCCGATCCGTGGCAAGGTGAACCCATGAGGTCCACGTGCGCGGTGTATGTCGATGCGGGCTATCTGCTCGCTTCCGCCGCCACGCGCGTCACCGGCACCTCGCTGCGCAACGGCGTGCACGTCGACTTCCCCGACCTGATCAAGGAGATCCTGCGCGCCGCGCACGATCTGTCCGGGCTGCCGGTCCTGCGCCTGCACTGGTACGACTCGGCCAAGAACGGGGTCCCCGACCCGCAGCAGGAACGCATCGGCGAACTGCCCAGGGTCAAGCTGCGCCTCGGCCGTTTCGGCGTCGACGGCCAGCAGAAGGGCGTCGACCTGCGCATCGGCCTCGACATGGCGGCCCACGCCCGCAACCACGCCTCGGACGTATTCGTGCTCCTGTCCGGCGACGACGACCTCACCGAGGCGGTCGAGGAGGCCCAGGTGCACGGCGTGCAGGTGACGGTCATGGCCGTCCCCACCGCCGACGGCAAACCGCACGGCGTCAGCCGTCACCTGATCCGTGCCGCCGACGACCTCAGCCTGCTGCCCGGCGCGGCCATCGACCGCACCGTCATCCGCCGCCTCGTCACCCCCGAGACGCCGCAGCCGATCCCGGTGCCGGTGCCGAAACCGCGACCCAAACCGGCCGCTCCCACGTTCCCCACCCCCAACGACCTCGCCGCCCACCCGCGCCCGCCCGCCGCGCAACCCGTCTCGGCCACCGTGGCCTACTCCGGCGTCACCGGCGGCCCGGCCCACGTCATGCCCGGCTACGACTGCGCCGACGACGCCGGCGACGACCAGATCGACGCCGTGGTCACCAAGGTGCTGACCGCCTACCGCCAGAGCGCCACCCCGCAGGACCTCGCCGACCTGCGGCGCGGCCGCCCCTCCATCCCGCGCGACATCGACCGCGCGCTACTGGTCGACGCGTCGGAGGTGCTCGACGCCGAGGATCTCAGCGAGCGCATCCGCTATCGGCTGCGTGACCGGTTCTGGGACAAGGTCGCCGAACTGCTGTAGCCGTCACCCACCCGCGACCGACGGGATGATCATCACCTCGGTGGCGGCGTCGACCGGCGTGTCCAGGCCGTCGAGCGTGCGGCACTCGTCGCCGTCGACGTAGAAGTTCACGTACCGCCGCAGCGCGCCGCTCTCGTCGCGCAGCCGCCGTTCCAGCGCGGGGGAGCGTTCCCGCACGGCGTCGAGGACCTGCCGCAGCGTGCTCCCCTCGATCTCGAGCTCTCGTTCGCCCCCGGCGTGCGGCCGCAACACCGACGGCAGCAGGACCCTGGCCATCGCGCTATCCGACGACGGCCGCGCGCACGCACAGCACGTCGGGCAGTTCGCTCGCCACCAGCCGCCAGCGCTCGCCCTCGTCGGCGCTGCAGTAGACCTCGCCGTTGCGGGTGCCGAAGTAGATGCCGGTCGGGTCGGCGTCGTCGGCGCACATCGCGTCGCGCATGACCGCCGCCCAGAACGGAACCCGCGGCAGCCCTTCGGTCTTCGCGGTCCAGCTCACGCCGCCGTCGTCGCTGCGATATACCGCGCAGACGCCGTCGGGCGGGAAGCGGAACCGGTCCATCTCGGCGTCGAGCGGGAAGGTGTAGACCACGCCGGGCCTGCGCGGGTGGGCCACGATCGGGAACCCGAAGTTCGACGGCGGCAGGTCGGCGTCGATGGACTGCCAGCTCGCCCCGGCGTCGGTGCTGCGGAACACGCCGCCGTGGTTCTGCAGATACAGCGTGTCCGGGGTGCCGGCGTCGCGGGCGACCTTGTGCACGCACTGCCCCCATTCCGGCAGTTCGCCCGGAAGGAAGTCCGCGGTGACCCCCTTGTTCGTCGGCGCCCACGAATCCCCGCCGTCCGCAGTCTGATACACCCCGCCGGTCGACATGGCCACCGCCATCCGCCTGCCGTCGGCGGGGTGCGGCAGGATCGTGTGCAGCGCGAGACCGCCGCCGCCGGGCTCCCAGCGCGGGCGGTGCGGGTGCTCCCACAAGCCGCGGACCAGCTCGAAGGTCGAGCCGCCGTCGGCGGACCGGAACAGGGCCGAGGGCTCCACCCCCGCATACACCACGTCGGGCCGATCGGCGGGCGCCGGCGCGATCTGCCAGACCCCTTGCAGCGCGGCCCCCGTGTCCTCCGGGAAGGCCAGCGGGGCGTCGTCGGGTTCGCTCCAGGTCTCGCCCAGGTCGTCGCTGACGACCAGCGTCGGGCCGAAGTGACTGTTGAGCACCCCGGCCAGCAGGCGCGGCCGGGCCCGGCGCGTGTCGATGGCCAGGGCTTTCACGTCCGCGACGGCGAACTGCGGCGGGCTGACGGTCCAGGTCTCGCGGCCGTCGCGACTGCGCGCGAGGAACAAGCCCTTGCGCGTTCCGATCCCGAGCAGTACGTCCATCGCAACCTCCGAGAGGGTGGATCACCGCAACGCCGACGCGCCGAGCGTACTCCGGGATGCCGACAAGTCCCCCGGATCGGCGCCGATGAGCGATACTGGTGCGATCGTGCTCGCCCCGAGTCGGGAGCGTGACATTTCCGCGACCATTTCGTAATGTAGCGGAGACCTTGATTTCGAGAGTAGCTGGTGATCGACACAGTGCCTGGACAACATCGCACCACGGCGACCAACAAGCCCTGGAAGCCTGTCGCCGTCTGGGGTGTCGCGGCGACGCTGCCCTCCATGCTGCTGATGACGCTCAAGCCGAGCAGCCCGGAGGTCCAGACCGTCGGCGCCGTGCAGGCCCCCACCCCGGCCGCCGTCGACCTCGACGTGATCTCCGCCCCGCACGACGAGCCGCAGCCGCCGCAGGTGGACCCCGCCGAGGCCGAGATGTCGGCGCTGAAGGCGCTGCTCCCGTGCGGCACCGAGTTCAAGGGCACCCGCCCGCACGTCGCGCAGGTCGGCCACTTCCTGCAGAAGATGTTCGGCCTGGCCGACATCGGCGGCGCGAACGGGCGCTTCGACGGTGATCACGGCGCCGGCCTCGCGCTCGACCTCATGACCCCGAACGCCGGCGTCGGCAACGCCATCGCCGAGTTCGTGCTCGCCAACCAGCAGCGTTTCGGCGTCAGCTACGTCATCTGGCAGCAGCGCTACAACGACGGCAGCGGCTGGTCGATGATGGAGGACCGGGGCAGCCCGACCCAGAACCACTACGACCACGTGCACGTGTCGTTCGACGCCTCCGCGACCGACATCAGCCTCAACTGCTGAGGGCTCAGCCGATCGGCAGCACGTGCAGGATCGGCCCGTAGGCCCACTCCAGCAGCCGCACGGCGTCGTCCTTGGCAACGGCGCTGCTCGTGTCCGAGCTGTGCAAGACCACGCCGACCAGCGGGATCCCGGCCCGGACCGTCGCGAACAGCAGGCAGTGACCGGCCGCGTTCGTGTTCCCGGTCTTCATGCCGATCGCGCCCGGGTAGTCGCCCAGCAGCCGGTTCGTCGTCTCCCAGTGGTGCTCGCGGTTCCCCGGCCCGGCGGGCACGAAGTGATCCCGCGCGGCGACGATGTCACGGAACACCGGCCGCCACATCGCCTTCGCGCCGAGGGACACCAGGTCCGCCGGCGTCGAATGGGTCGAATCGTCGGTGGGGTTGGGCAGGCCGCTCGGATCGGTGAACTGCGTCCCGGCGAGCCCCATCCGCGCCGCGGTGTCGTTCATCTTCGCGATGAACCCCGCCTGCCCCGGCCCGAACGACTCGGCCAGCGCGTAGGCCGCGTCGCACCCCGACGGCAGCAGCAGCGCGTAGAGCACCTCCCGCGCGGTCAGCACCTCCCCGGGGGCCAGGCCCGCGGTGCTCCCGTTGTGCTCCGCGCAGTACCCGACCGCCTCGGCGGGCACGGTCACCGGCCGTTCGAGGTCGCCGCTGTCGATCACCACCACGGCCGTCATCACCTTGGTGATGCTGGCGATCGGCAGCGGCCGGTGCGCCTCGCGCGACCACACCACCGTCCCGGTGATGCCGTCCGCGAGGGCCGCCCCCGGCGCCTGGAGATCGACCGGTCCCGCCGCGGGCCACAGCCCCTCGGCACTCCCGGTCGGCCCCGCGACCGCCACGCCCTGACCCATCGCCATGACCAAAGCCCCAGCGAAGGCCGCGTGCAACACTCTGGCAAAGGTGCGCATCGGCACATTCTGACCCGGGGTCGCGCGGTTCGGCGGTATTGCCACGTCGGGACGCGGGTGTCGTCGTCGCGGGCCGGGTTCGATGACGCCTCCGCTCCGGCGGGGACCGTCGGCAGCTCGTGGCCTCTGCCGACCTGGCCCGGACACCCGTCCTGGATGTCGATCAGTCCCACGCAGGGCTGCGCGCGGCGATTCCGTGCCGGACGCGCGGCCATCAGCTCCGATTCGCCGTGTCCCTACGCCGCCGCATCGGCGGCCGGTCGGCCATCGTCGCCGGGATCGCCACCGGTAGGTCTATCGCGACCCCGACGTCGTCATAGGCCGGCAGGATGACGATCCGCCTTTCGGCCGCGCTGCGGTAGTCCGTACTGCCCGCGCTTCGAACCCGGAACGCTCGGCCGCGCGCGCCGCGCCTAGGTCTCGCCTCGGACCCGCGCCCCGACGGGTTCGCAGGCGCGAACATGCGTGGTTGGGCGCGGGCCGAGACCGACGACACGCCCACCGGTGATTCCGTCATCGGACATCTTCGGTCGACAAGAGATTTCGTCCGGTTCCGTCTCGGCAGCCCATTCCGCCGGGTACTCGACGGACCCAGCACCCGACCCGCTAATGCCCGCGCCGAGGCGAGTGACGAACGGCTGTCGACCGCCGCGCCGCCGCGCTGCTCTGCTCCCCGGAGGACTTCCCGCCTGTAGCGCGAAGCCTCACGACTCGACCTCACCGGATATTTCCACCGACTCGGCCGAGTTCGTCGTGCCCGGCCGAGGGCCGACGTCTCACCCGGGTACCGTCCACTCGGCGAATAGTGGAGTTCGCGTAATCAGCTATGGAAGAGCAACTTTCGCCCGAAATCGCGCCCGGGAAGCGCCGCCCCCGCCGTCAACATCACAGGGGGATTTCTGTCGAGCGAAACCGCAGCGCCGATCCGTGACGAACCTAGACTTCTGCGCAAGAGCGCGACAGAAAACAGGACGCCGATGCGGCCGCCGCGGGCCCGACAGCCACCGCGGCCCACGGCCCGGCGGAGGAGCACCGACATGACTCAGCGATCGATCCTCGGCTGGAAGCGCACCCCGCGCGACCTCCACTCCCGCGAAACCGCAACACAATTCGTCATCGACCGGGTGGAACGCACCGGCGCCGCCACCCAGCACGACTTCGACATCGACCTCATCGTCACCGCCGCCCACGACCAGACCGGCGACTGGGACCTGCGCGCCCTCCCCGAACCGGCCTTCTGGCGCATCGCCGCCACCTGCTTCAAGGACTGACTCACTCGCAGCCGATACCGTCACCGTCGCGATCGAGCCCGTATTCGTCGGGCCCGATCACCCGCACCCGGCCCGTATAGGCCGGCCCGTCGCCCCCGCCACCCGCGCAATCCACATCCGGCGCATAAGGCACGCACGGGTCATACGAAGGATGGCACTTCGACTCCCCCTGGGGTTTCGGGCAGAACTGCGCGGAACCGCTGTTGCACAAGAAATCGGTCACCGGATCGGCGGCGGCCACCCCTGGGCAGACGACCGCCCAGGCGACAGCGACACAGCCGAGCGACCGGGCCACACCCTTCCTCATCACCGCTCCGATCATCGACGCATCGAGCAATTGTCCCGCAAACGGGGCGGTGGGGGAAGGGCCGGGCCGCCTACTCTCCTGTAACGACTCGAACTCCCTCGGCCTGCTTCGGCGCGGCGGGCACCCATTCCCGCATCGGCTGCACGACCGCCCCGTAGAAGCCGTCCACCGCCGCCGTGACGCTGCTGATGAAACTGGCAGCCGTGCCCGACCGCCTGCTCCCCATGGGGAAGCTCTGCTCCAGCGTGAACGACACGATCGCGCCGGCACGCCCCTCGACCAGCGACTTCGGATTCGCGCGCACGGTGTCCAGCAGTTCACACGCCTCGTTCCCCCGTTCCGAGAAGACCGCCTCGACCTGCACGGCGCCCGGCGCGTCGGCGAGCTGCTTGACCAGCCACGACACCCGTCGGGCCGCGGTGCCCTCGTCCGGCGCGGCGACGGTGGTCCGGCACCGCACCTTGTTGGTGCGGATATCGGCCATTACCGTGAGATCGCCCGCGGTCTCCGGAACCCGGAGTACCGCCTCGAACACCCCGTCCGCGGCGAGCCGCTCCGCCACCGCCGCGTTGCGGGAGTCCCGGTCCGCCCGGTGCTTCCTCGCCAGCACGTGCCGGACCTCGACGCCCAGCTCCGCGGTCAGCCGCAACGCCAGATGCCTGCTCAACGCCACCCAGGTCTCGGCCACCGCGAGCGCCTTCTGGTCACCCGCGCGCAGTGTCCCCGTCGTCACGGCGTCGCGGACGGCGACCCAGTGCCGTCCCATGTCGACGAACTCCGCCGCGCCGGACCTCGGATGGTCGAGATACCGGAGGAACTCGCTCAGGATCCACGCCTGCAGCGGATCCTCGATATCCCCGTGCGACAGCAACATCCGCGCCTCGTGGGTGACCTCGGCCCAGGACAGGTGCCGGAGCGCGACCTTGGTCAGCTTGCGGCGATCCACCTGCACCGGCAGTTCGCCCGGCCCGGCGGGGATGTCGTTGGACAGGCTGACCACCGTGTCGTACTTCCGGCGCCGCGCCACATCGAGGTAACTCTCCAGCTGGTCCTTGCGCAGCTTCCCGTTCCCGGTCTTCACCTCGAGCAGCCCGGTCCACTGCTTGCTACCCCGGCTGACCTTGAGCACCGCGTCCGGAATGACCTTGGCGTCGGCCCGCTCGTACTGCACCTCCACGTAGCCCTCGAAGGCCCCTGCGGGTGCACCCATCCGCGCGCAGATCGCCCGTGCGAACGGCCGCACGGCCTGCATGGTGGCCACCAGCGCCGAGGTCGCGCGCCGTTCCTGCTCCTCGCCTGCCCCGACGCCGACCACGGAGAACAGCCGTGCCCGCTGCCAGGATTCGGCCTCGGCCTGCTTGAACTCCATCGGCTTGGCCCGCCGCGGCTTCGGCTTGCTCGTCCGGACGCCCCGACCGGCCGTCGGCTGCTCGGTGGGCACCGGCTCCGGCGACGCTGGCTCGGCGGTGCGCTCCGGTTCGTCGTCGATTTCGACGCCGAAAGCCGTTGCCACACCGGCCAAACCGGTGTCCCAGCCTTGGCCGACCGCCCGGACCTTCCACCCGCCGTCGCGCCGGTACACCTCGCCGAACACGAACGCCGACTCCGTGGTCGCGTCCGCGGTCAGGTACTCGGCGACCGACTGCCCGGCCCCGTCGACCACATGCAGGCTCAGTTTGCCCAGCTCGCCGAACGTGCCCGACCCGAGACTGCCCACGAGCGCCACCGTCTCCACTGCCGCGTCGACCGCGCCGAGCTCGATCGTGACCCGGGCCTGCGCGCCCTCCTCCGTCACGCTGGTGCCGAGGAACCGCACCGATCCGTCGGTGGATTCGGGCTGGTTGTAGAACACGAAGTCCGCGTCGCACCGCACCCGCCGATCGACCCCAAGCAACAGCGCCGACGCATCGACCTCCACCTGCGGCTCGGTCCACCCGAGCACCACGTCGATCCGCTCGACCTCCCCCGGCAGCGCGACGTTCTGACCCTTGGACAACACTGACGACACAGACACCCCTTCTCGGAAAACACGGCGCGAACCACGACCTCCCGGACCGGTGCCGCCGTCCCCACCACCCGGATCCCGCCGCGCTTGCACGGCAATGCATGTTGTCGATCAATCGGCGGTCGGTGTTACATGGACCACTACTCGGCTATCGCGCGAAGACACTCGCTCCGCCCGAGAACGACGAGTCGTGGAACCGTAGGACCGCAGGCGTTGTGTCCGGGGGCACATCGAACACGACCACGGTTGACACGCTCAGCCCCGGGTTGAGCTCGGTGAAGCCGACGTCGTCGGACAGCGCCATGTTCGCGCCGAAGCTGCTGTCGAACTTGCGGTTCCGGTCGTCGAATGGGTACTGGTTGCCGCTGTGGAAGGTGCGTGCCTCGCTGCCGATAGCGTTGATCCGCACGCGGACCACCACGAATTCGCCGGTCGCGTGTTCGGACCAGAATCCGTGCCCGAGCACGGTCGCGCCTTGTTCGACCGCGGTGACGCGGAACTCGAACTTCCCGTCCCGGACCGCGGTCCCCGCGGATGCGGGTTGGTTCTACGCAGGTTTCGGCGTCGTCTTCGCCGGTGCGCCCGGCCCCACGGGCGCGACACGGGACGTGCTGCTCGCGGCGACTCGGTTGGCCGAGTCCGACACGCCCGCGCCGAGCACGGTGAGCCAGAGCAGGCACATGCCGACACTGCCGCCCGCGACCCACAGAACGAGGGCGTTGGTCTTCTTGTGGGGCGGTCGCTGCGGATACCTGCCCGGATGGTCGTGGAACGGCGGCTGTGGCGGATAGTGGGGCGGCACGGTCATTGTTCGGCTCCGCGGTCCGCGGCGGCGAAATCAGAGTCCCGCCGCCGGGTGTCGGTTACTGCAGTGCGACCCGCGCGCCGCCGGAGAACGCCGAGTCGTGGAACTCGACCGCGGCAGCTGCCGTGCCTTTCGGCACGTCGAAGACAAGCGTGATCGACAGCTTGTTGCCCGGATTGATCTCGGCGATGAGATGGTCGTTCACATTGAGTTCCGCGCTGGTGTCGTTGGCGAACTCGCGGCCCTGCCCGTCGATCAGCTTCTGGTTGTCGCCGAAGTAGTGCTGCGCCCGGTTGCCCACATTGGTGACCTCGATGTGCACCTGGACGTACTCGCCCTGTGCCCGTTTCTCCAGGAACTTATTCGTGCCAACCACGTCCACCGGCGCCTCGACCCCGGTGACGACGAACGCGAACTTGCCGTCGCGCACTTCGGACCCGGCGGGTGCCGCGGTCGTGCGCTTCTCCTCGGCCTTGGCGACCTCGTCGGCCGCTCCGCCGATCAGTGCTACGCACCCGCCGAACATCAACAGGATCACCGCGAGCACCGCGCCGAGCGCCCACGGCCACACCTTCTTCCGGCGCGGCGGGTAGGGCATCTGCGGATGGCGCAGTGCGGGGTACTGGGGGTTGGTCATCATTGCTCCTCGAGAAAAGAAGGGAAAGTCGGTTCGTGGTCGAGTGCGGCTCAGCCGCGCACGCCACCCAGCAGGTTGAGCGGCCTGCCATTCACCCGGGCGAGGTCCTCGACGGTGCCCACCCGGGCTAGCCGGGCCAGCGCGACGGTCACCTCCGCGGCGGCCGCCGCGTCCGCGCCGGCTTCGTGGTGGCGGTCCAGCCGCACGCCCAGTGCCGCGGCGACGGTGCCGAGCTTGTAGTCGGTCAGCACCAACTGCCGTTTGGCCCAGCCCAGCGAGCACCCATACGTCCAGCGGGGGAGCGGTACGCCGCTGAACTCGCAGGCGCGGGTCAGGTTGTTCATGTCGAACGACGCGTTGTGCGCGACCACCGGCAGGTCGCCCACCAGCGCCCGGATCTCGAGCAGCCGTTGCGCGAAGGTCGGTTCGCCGACCACCACGGCGGGGGTGATGCGGTGGATCCGGACGTTGAACGGGGCGAAACTCCCTACCGCGGCGGGTGGCCTGCACAGGAGGGACGCTGTCTGCACGAGCACCGCGTTCCGAACGATCGCGATCCCGACCGAGCAGATGCTGCCGCGCGCCGGATTCGCCGTTTCGACATCGAAGGCCGCGAACGAGAGCGTCATCGCATCGCCCCCGGCGCGTCCAGGGCAACCGGATACCGGCTCGACATCGCGGAGCGCCGCGAGAACATCGGCGGCGCTTCCGCTTTCGAGGAGCGATCGGCACTCTGTTCGTGTGTGGCGAGCCCCGTCGGGGGTGGCGTGCGGATCATGGAAGTCTCCAAGTCGTGTCGGGATCCGGTGGCGGGCATGGGGTATCGCGCCGTGACAGGGCTCTGTTCGGCGAAGGTTCGGGGTGGCTCAGTGCGAGCGGCGCATGATGCGCCGAACGAAGGCGCGCACCCGTGCCCGGATCGACCGATCCGGCG
Source organism: Nocardia thailandica NBRC 100428 (assembly GCF_000308795.1). Lineage (GTDB taxonomy): Bacteria > Actinomycetota > Actinomycetes > Mycobacteriales > Mycobacteriaceae > Nocardia > Nocardia thailandica. The sequence goes on from NZ_BAGK01000071.1 coordinate 71,778, forward strand.
ATGCGGCAGGCGCGGTGACGCGAACGCCCCGTCGCCGGGCGACCTCGGCCGGTGTCGGCACGGGCCCGGTTCGCGGCGGCACGTCGAGCCGGATCGGCGCGCGCGCCGGGGTGCTGCGCCGTTCGGGCACCGCCTGCGACGCGCGGTACTGCTCGAGCGTCGAGCTCGTCAGATGCCAGCCGTGGCAGGCCGGGCACAGGTAGCTGCGCTTCTCCCGGCGCCGCGGCCCCCGCCCGACGAGTCCCGTCAGGACGAGTTCGGCGTCGGAGCGGGTGAAGTAGCGGCGTTTGCCGTAGAAGCATCGCGTCGCCGGAATCGGGATCTGCCGGGTACGCAGGTCGGCACCGTGGCGGAGGGACAGCGACCGTGGCCCGCCGGCACGGCGCCGACGGTGGCGGAGGTGTCGGTGGGTGGACATGCGCTCTCCTTCCGGGTGGGTGAAGACACGACGGACCGCGACCGAACACGGCCGGATGTCGATGCAGATCTGTTGGGGGCGCACTCTTTCGGTTCCCGCGGTGCTGGTGGGAGCGGCTGCCCTCGCGATGACATGAAGCTAACATCACCGATGTCCAAGCGTCAAGCAATTGACATTGTTTTCACTCGCACGGTGGGAGGTTTCGGCCCGTGAACAGCGGGAATGTATGAAAACATCGTCAACTAGTTGACGTGTTACCTTTGCGTTGACGACCCCACCGGAAGGTGGCCGGTCGAGAGGAGGCTCATGTCGGACTCAGTGCCCACGGTCGCCGCGGCGGAGATCGCCCGGCTGGCCGGCGTCACGCGCGCGACGGTCAGCAACTGGCGCCGCAGGCATCCCGACTTTCCCGCCCCCGTGACCGGCGGCACCGAATCGCGGCCCCTGTTCGACCTCGGCGAAGTCCGGGACTGGCTGCGCGGTCACGGCGTCCAGGCTGCCGACTCGCCGGTCCAGCGACTGCGCGCCGTGCTCCGGTCCGACGTCGATCCCGCGACAGTCCCGGCCCTGATGGAACTCGCCGGTGGCCCCGAGATCCCCTCCGACACCGCCGTTCACTCGGCCATCGGTGCCGCGGTCGCCGCGACCGGCCTGAAAGCGACCCTCGACGTCCTGGCCGAACGCGGTTTCGACGCCGTGCCGAGCACCGGCATCTACCCCACCGAACCGCCCGTCGCCGCGCTGATGGCCGACCTCCTCGCCGCCGCGTCCGCCCCGAAACCACGGACCGTTCTCGATCCCGCCTGCGGCAGCGGCACTCTGCTCACCGAGGCCGCCCGTGTCGGCGCCACCACGCTGGCCGGACAGGACGTCCTACCCGTGCAGGCCGCCCGCACCGGCACCTTGCTCACCACCGAACTACCGGCCGCGACGGTGGACATACGCACCGGTGACAGCCTGCTCGCCGACGCCTTCCCCGGCCAACACTTCGACGCGGTCCTGTCCAATCCTCCCTACGCGCAACGTGACTGGGGCGCCGACCGCCTCGCCCTCGATCTGCGCTGGGAGTACTCGGTGCCCCCGCGTGGTGAATCGGAACTGGCGTGGGTCCAGCACGCCCTGGCGCATCTGAACCCTGGCGGTACCGCGGTGCTGTTGTTGCCACCCGCCGTCGCGTCCCGCACCTCCGGCCGTCGCATCCGCATGGAACTCCTGCGCGCCGGCGCCCTCCGCGCCGTCATCGCACTACCACCGGGAGCCTCGACCCCCCGGCAGATCGGCCTGCAGATCTGGGTCCTGCACAGGCCCGACCAGTCGAGCACCTCCGAACACATCCTGTTCACCGACAGCACCCGGCTCACCGAATCGCTGGGCGTGCCCTCGGATTGGCCGGTGCTCGCCGAACGCGTCACCGACGCCTGGCGGGCGTTCGATCACGGTGACATCGAGGCCGCCACACTCGCCGGCTTCACCGCGGTCGTGCGGGTGATGGACGTCCTCGACGACGACATCGACCTCACCCCGGCACGCCGGGTTCGTGCCGCCGTCGACCCCGACAGCGTCGCCTCCTCCGCGCACGCCGCCATCGAGCTCCTGGGTGGTCACCTGGCCGAACTGCGGGACGTCGCGGCGACGGTGGAACAGTGGTCGCCGGGCAACAACACCCCGTTACGCACCGCCACCGTCGGCGATCTGGAGCGCGGTGGCGCGGTTCGCCTCGTTCCGCTGACCCCGATGGAACCCGGCCCGGACGCTGCCCAGCGCCCCGTACTCTCCGGTCGTGATCTGCTCTCCGGCCGCGGCCCCTCCGGGCTCACCGCCCCCGGTGTGCCCACCTCGGCGGAATCCATCCAGGAAGGCGACGTCCTGGTCTCCCGTTTCCGCGACGACCACGGTGCCGCTCCCGGCGCCCGGGTAGCCGAGGGCCCCGACATCGGCGCCGCCGTCGGCGCGGGCGTGATCGTCTTCCGCACGGACCCCACCCGCATGGACCCGTGGTTCTTCGCCGGCTTCATCGGCAGCCCCGACAACTCCGCCGCCATGTTCGGCTCCACCACGATCCGCATCGACCCCACCCGCCTGCGCATCCCCATTCTGAAGTACGAGCAGCAGAAGCCCTACGCGAGCGCCTTCCGCCGCCTCCACCTTCTGCGCGTAGCCGCGGCCCGCACCGCCGAAGCGGCTCAGCAGGCCGCCGAACTGATCGGCACCGGGCTCACCGCAGGGGCGATCGAACCACCCGTCGACCGGTAGCCGCCCTCATCTGCTCGCCAGAACGAACCGCTTCCCCGGATCCACCATTTTGCGCACCGTGGCCCCCTTCGCGTACTCACCCAGCGCCGTCATGTTCCAGCCGTGCGGCGCCCGGGTGAGCATGCACAGGAACACCCCGGTGGTCGGTTCGCCCTGGACAACTCGAACCGCACCAGTTCCGCGCCGCCGACGTCGTCGACGAGCCGGCAGTAGGCCCGGCCGACCTGGTTGAACTTGTGCCCGGCGAACGAGTTCACGGTGAACACCAGCGCGTGGACCTCGCCGGGCAGCGCGGGCAGATCGACACTGATCACCTCGTCGTCACCCTCGCCGTGGCCGGTCAGGTTGTCCCCGGAATGCCGGACCGCCCCACCGAACGCCTGCTGCCGCATGAACCAGACATTGATCAGCTTCTTGCCCCGCGCGTCATAAGCGATCACCGACGCGTCCAAATCGATGTTGTGACCGTGAACGGCGGGATCCCAGCCGAGCCCCATCCGCACCCGGCTCAGCGGCGGCGCGTCCCGTGTGGTGAGCGAGACGGTTTGCTTCTTGCGCAACACCACCCGGCCTTTGCTCAGGTCGATGGTCGGGGTCCCGAACCGAGCCGGTTGTTCCGTCGGGTGGGCGGGGTGATCGGGTGCGCCGTGCCGGGCGGAGGCGTCCGGCGTGGACGATGTGTCCGTCGGCGCCGCGAGCGGATCGGCCTGGAAACCCTCGACCGCGCCATCGGCCGAGCGGCCCTCCGGATCGTCGTCCACCGAGATACCGAAATCGGTGGCGATACCGGCCAGTCCCTGCACATACCCCTGCCCGACCGCCCGCACCTTCCACGCCCCCCGCCGCCGATACAGCTCACAGGCGATCAACGCGGTCTCCGTCCCGAGCCCGTGGGCACGAAGACGGCCAGACTCTCCCCGGTACCGGCGGCATTGACCACGATCCGGAACGGCCCCACCAGCCCCCAGTTCGCAGGCCCGGACCCATCGAGGCTGACCGTCACCACGACCTTCTCGATCTCCGCGGGCACCGCCCCGGTGACCACGCGGATCGCATCCGGCGGCCGCACCTCCACCCCCGGCGCGACCGGCTGGTTGTAGAACACGAAATCGCTGTCGGAACGCACTTTTCCCGCCGCGGTCACCAGCACCGCGGCGATGTCCGCAGCCACCGGCGCCTGCACGGCGACCAGCATTTCCCCCACCGGGATCGGCGCGTTCGGCCCCTTGCTCAACTCCACAGCTCGCCTTCCCGCGCGGTTGGACCGTTCCGGATCGATCGAACCACAGTGATCCGATGCGCGGCATCGTCCTGAGCGACCGAATGGCCCCGTCTCCGGTTCGGAGTACGCCAGTGGGGGACCGGCCGTCGCAGTTCGTCACCCCAGAGCAACTGCGTCCGCTACATTGTTGAGCCGCAATGATCTTGGAGGACGCGATGGCAGAACAGCTCGATGTCGGCACTGTCGAACTCGACGTCGGCAAAGCCAAGGAGGGCATCGGGCGGACGGTCGACGGCCTCGGCAAGGCCGCGCGAACCGCGTCCACGCAGTTCGCCGGGCAGGTCGGCACCGTCCGGCAGGCTGCCCGGGGCAGAGTCGCGAAGCTGACCGCCAAACAGCCGGACCCCTACGACGTCGCCGTCGCCGACTACAACGGCGCGTTCACCGCGATGGCGGACCGGGGCCTGTCCTTGTTGCGTCAGCGCGAACGTTCGACCGACGTGATCGAACTGGTCGAGCAGTTGGTGAACAGCATCGCCAACACCCCGAAATCCTTCGACACCGACTTCGACGACATCGAGGTCCACCGGCAGCGGTTTCTGAACGCCGAGGACTTCGCCCCGGAACGAGCTGGAAGCCGCGCGGCTGTCGGCGGCGGGCGCCGGTGCCGGATTCGCGGCGGGCACCGCGGTCGCGGGCCTGGCGCCGTCCGCGGCGATCTGGGTCGCCACCACCTTCGGGACAGCGTCGACCGGCACCGCGATCTCGACCCTGTCCGGGGCGACGACGAGCCAGGCCGCACTGGCGTGGCTCGGCGGCGGCGCGGTGGCCGCCGGTGGTGGCGGCACCGCGGCAGGCACGACGCTGCTGGCCCTCGCGGGCCCGATCGGCTGGACGATCGCGGGCGCGACCCTGCTCGCCTCGATCGCCCTGTTCGCGAAGAAGAAGTTCGAGAATCGGGAGGCGAAGAACGAAGCACTGTCCGCGATCAAGCGGAACACCGCGCTCGTGCGAGGCATGGACGCGCAGATTCAGGACCTCCTTCGGCGGACGACCGCGATTCGCGAGGGACTGGTGCGCAGCTACGGCGAAGCCCTGGTGCACTTCCGCGCCGACTTCCAGGCGCTCACCCCTGCCGAGCGGTCGACCCTGGCGGCCTTGGTGAACAACACGAAGTCGTGCGCGGCCATGCTCAGCGTGCGTGTCGAACAGGACACCGAGAGTGCCTGACCCAGCCGACCTCGTCACCAACGCCCAGGAGCAAGCCGTCGCATCCTGGGCGAGCTACCTCAACCAGATCCGCGTGGACAATCTGCTGAACACGCTCGGCAGGCAGGACGGGCACCTGCGGGACGCACTCGCCGAAATCGATGAAGCCGTCAGAAGAATCGACGTCGAGGTGGTCGCCGCCAACCGCGGTGGCCGGCACGGCATGCACGGCTTCATCGCCGAGATCGCCGAAGTAGGGATCGGCAACGCCCGCCAGCAGGTCCTCGGCCACGAGCCGGTCCACCGCTGGATCAACGACAACAAAGCCGCAGACCTCGTGCGCGGAAACGTCGAGATCCAGCAGAAATTCGTCGCCGCGGGCGGCCGCTTCTCCCTCGGCGCGATCACCGACCATCTCCAGAAGTATCCCGACTACGTGCGCAACGGAGGGCGATACCAGATCCCCCGCGATCACTACGACGTGATCCAGCGGCTCCGTGTCCTCACCCACGAACAGGCGAGCACCCAGCTCTCCCGCAGCGGCGACGGACCATCTCTCCGGGACTGGCAGCGAGTCCAGACCTTCTTCCAGGACGGGTCGGTCGGCTTCGAATCACTCGAAGCGTCGGCCCTCGAGTACAACGACGTACAGCGCGAGGTCTACGCCGCGACCATGGCGGCCGAACAAGACTCTCTCCGCACCACCGACCGCGCGCTGCGCGATGACGCCCACCGGGAAAGCCGCCCGACGCTGCACGAGGGAAGCACCGCCGCGCTGACAGCCGCCGGGACCGCGGCAGACACCGCGTTCGTCCTGGCCGTCGTCGCCAGGCGCCGAGAAGGCAAGCGACTCAGAGAATTCAGTAGCCAGGACTGGCTCGATATCGCAGGCACGACCGGCGCCGGATTCGGCAAAGGCGGCATTCGAGGCCTGAGCGTCTACGCACTCACGAACTTCACCGCCACCTCCGCATCCGTCGCCGGCTCGATCGTCACCACCTCCTTCGGCATCGCCGAGCAAGCGAACAAACTGCGCCGCAGCGAAATCGACGAACTCGCCTTCATCGAGAACGCCGAACTCCTCGACCTGGACGCCGCGATCCGCGCGCTGTCCTCCTTCATCGGCCAGACGGCCATCCCCGTCCCGATCCTCGGTGTCGTCATCGGCACAACGGTCGGCACCGTGATGTACAAGGCCGTCGCCTCGTCGCTGACCAAGCGAGAAGCCGCGCTGATCGAGCGCTACCTGGCCGAACAGCGCGCGCTCGACGAACACCTCACCGCCGAATACCAGTCGCTCGTCGACAGGTTGACCGCGAGCATGTCGGTCTATCTCGAGCTGCTCGAACGGGCCTTCTCGCCGAACAACGGTCGTCTACCCTGACACTGCTCTCACACCTGTCCATGTGGCAGGTACGGAGCCTTACCTGCGGCCGACGCGTACGACCTGATGCGGCGAAGCTTTCGGCTACACGATCGCGCAGAGCAGTCCGGCCTCCACCCACAGGGTGATGAAGCCGGCCACGTTGCCCCGCGCCGCGGAGACCTCGCCCGCGACCGGCAGTTCACCGTCCGCCATCTCCGCAGCAGCCGCACCACCGGCGACCCGCAGATGTTGCTGAGTCGGTGAGCCGACTCCAGGTAGCGATGGCCGGCGTGTGATCGACTTGTGCCCTGAACTGCTGTGCACTGGGAAGTCGACGGACACCAGTTTTCGGACTATCGCTTCCTCCGACGCCCACGTTGTCATCGCACTAGGCGATGGGCCAAGGGTTCTCGTCGAGAACGACTCCGGTTCTGCTTCTGACGCTCGCCCGCCGATTGGCCGGAGTCCACGGCGACCATCGCACTGTGCTGGTCGCTCAACCTGGCCGAGACGAGATCCCGTAGCTGCTCTCTGGTGACACCCACGGTACCGACCAGACCGTTCTTGACGAGGTCGATGAATTGGGTGCTGGTCAGATGGCGGTCGACTCGGCCGTAGCCGAGTACCCGTCCTGCAGCACCGTTGCTGCGGGTCCGGCCACTCAGTGTCGACTCGTGATTCAGCAACAGCCGGACATAGGAGACCGGCATGTACATTCCCGGCACGAGCGCATCAGGTCGGATATTCGCTCCGGGTGACCAGTAGGCGAGTTTGACGAAGCACGGGTCGGTGCCCAGTCGCCAATCATCTGGTTGCTTCGGTGTCTTCCCCATTCGACCGATCTCTTCGAGCCGTGCCAGCTGGCTCATCAGCCGATCATCGACAGAGACGGTTTTGCTCCGGGGATCGAGGCGTTTGTACTGCACGAGAGTGAAGCTGGCGGTCGGCTCGTGGTAGTAGATCAAGTCGGTGCCTAGGCGTGCCTCGACCGGGGTCGCGTTCACGTTGGCGATCTCGATGGTGCGGCCGCGCTGGTCGGTGAACACCTGGATATCGCACCTCGTCGACGTCGACCGGGTCCATTCGGAGAAGAGGTCGTCGCTCATCAGCGCGCGGGTGTCGTGGTCGATGGCACTCGCCTCGACGGGATCAGGGATCAGCCCGCTCAAGTAGGGGTCATTCGTCGATGACGGTCGGCGCCAAGCGGCGATGCGAGTCGGTTGGATGCCTGCGATGCGAACGACCGTGCCGAGCGCGTCTCGTTCTTCCTGCCAATAGGCGTCGGCGGGGCTTCCCTCGGCGAGGTTCGGCGGGTTCGCGATCGCACCGATCCAATTCACCAGACTGCGAAGTTCAGGGTGAGACCGCACAAGTTCGCGTTCGATCGGTGCCCACACATGGGACATGACAGTTCTGACGCTGCCAACTCTGCATGCCAGATCGAACTCTTCCCGAATCGACGATGGCAAACGTGCGGAGATACCTGTCGGTCCGCTGAAGAGAACGGTCTCCAGGACCTCCCGCAAGGGATCGATCGTGATATTTCCGTCGAACGCCCCGGACACCCCTCGGTGAGCGGCGACGCCGAGCCATGCCAGTCTGCGGGTGCCCGAGTTGCTGTCTTCTTCGACAACGATCACCATCCGCGATGGGTCGGTGTGCAAGACGTCGGATTTCTGGTACGCCTTCGTGAGCCGCTGTGTGTTCCTGAGGTCACGCTGTGAACGCAAAAGCTCTGTGGCACTGACAGCTACGACGTAGACCATGGTGACAACCTATCGCGCTCCTGCTGCCCCGCGGTGATAGCCGCATCGACAGCCACGGCCATCCGGTGCGCCGCTTCCTGCCACCGCCGCAGTTCCTGAACGGCGGGGGCCAGCGCGAAGTCGTTGTGGTGGGCGGTGCTCGACAGCTCCGACCACAGCAGTCGTGCTTCGGCCGCGGCCTCCTCGCCGAGGTACTTCGGCAACACGAGCAGCTGGGCTCGGACCGTCACGCGACTCATCTGTGGAGACACCGCGCGCCACAGTTCACGGATGGCCTGTTCCATCGCGATCCGCAGCATCCAGGCCGCGGCTCTCGGCCACATCCCGCCGACATCGGAACTCGCGTCGGTGATCAGCCGGTCGGCGGTGCGCAGGCGGGAGTGGACGGTGTTCAGCGATTGACCCATGTGGCGATCCTCTCCGCGCGGTTGACCAGGTCGCCGAGTTCGTCCTTGCTGCAGCCGTGAGCGCCGCGGTTGCACGTGGTGAGGACGTCGGAGGCCCACGGCGCGAGTTCTCTGTCGAGATGCGCGGCGACGTCGGCTTCTCTGGTCCGGTCGAGAAACAGCGCCAGTGCCAGTTTCTGCACCGTGCGTTCGGCCTTGCCGAGTTGCTCGGTGATGTCGGCCTGCCGGAAGCCGTGCTCGCCGAGGACCCGCCTGACCTTCGTGGTGGCCGCTGATTCGATCGCGAGCCTGCAGCACAGGGCGATCATCTCGTCGGCTTCCTGGCGCGGCAGATTGCGGGTGAGGGTCAGCGCGCGGGCGTCGTCGATGTAGCGGCGGACTGGGTCGATCGACACCCGGACCTCGACGACGGACCGCTCGCGGCGCTGCACGTCGAGCACGGTCGCCGGAATCTGCAAGCGCCGCACGGCTTCCGGCAGGCGAAGGTCGTGGGTGAACACGATGACCTGCCGGGCGCGCGCGACGTCTGCGAGTACCCGCGCCAGGCCGTCGACCTTCGCCGGGTCCATCGACTGCACCGGGTCGTCGATCATCAGGAAGCGGAACGGGCTCTGTTCGGCGGTCGCGCGAGGCAGGAACAGCGACAGACCGAGTGCGTGCAACTCGCCCTGGCTCATGACCCCCAGGGCCGCGCCCGCGACACCGTCGACGGCGACGTCGAGGTCGACGCGGCGAGTGCGGTCCGTACCCTGCAGCACGATGTCACCGAGTTCGACGTTGCTCTGCTGGCGCAGCGTGGTCCAGACCTGTTGCGACAGTTCGGTCAACGGCCGCATGCGCTCGTTGCGCAAGGACACGGCGGCATCCTTGAGCCAGGTCTCGGCGGCTTTTACGGTTTTCAGTTCGTCGGCGGCGCCGGCATGGGTGACTGCTGCGTCGACCCAGGTCGCGATCTGGCGGGCGAGCGGCGACCACACGTCGTCGAGCCGGGCGAGTTCGGTGCGGGCGCTCTCCTGCAGGGCGGTCAGTGCCGCGCGCAGCCGGCGGTATCGCACAGGGAGTTGAGCGGCCAGTGCCGCCGGTTCGATGGTCGCGAGTTCGGTCCACTCCTGCCACGCGGCGATGGTGTCGGTCGCGTCGATCGGGCAGTCCGCGAGAACGGCCGGAACCGGCCGGATCAGCTGGCGAATCGCGGCTGTCGCCCGCTCGTGCTGCTTCTGTGCGTCGGTGAGTTCAGTGGTCCGCGCGCGGATGCCGGCGATCTTGTGCTGGGTGTGCGCCTGCCACTGCTCGTCGAGTTCACCGACCCCGCAGACCGGGCACCGGCAGTCGGGCCCATCGGCGAAGGTGGTCGCCAACGTGAGGATCTCGAGCAGCCGCGAACCGAGCTCCGCGTCGGTGGTCGCCGCCCCGAGCAGGCGGGTCGTCGCGGAGGTGAGTGCCGTGACCGCAGTATCGACAGCCGTGTCCGTCGGCAGTTCGATGCTGGTCACCGCGGACAGGGACGCGGGGGCACCGGACGGCTGTTCGGCGCCGAGCACAGCACGCGACAGCGCCTCGACATCGACCCGGCGTGCTCGGAGAAGACTCTCGACCACGCGTGCGCGTTCGTCGTCGACGACCGACAGTTCGGCGAGCAAGGTGTCTTTACCACGTTTGATCTCTTTGATCGCCTTGTCGAGGTCGAGGCGCCTGCGCTGCAGGGTCGCCAGCGCGGTCGTGAGGTCGTCCAGGCCGAGCAGACTGTGCAGCGCGTCGTACATACCACTGGGCGTCCCGTCGATGAGGGAACCCAGTTCGCTGTAGGACAGGAACGGGCGGAACAGCTCGAGCGATCGAGCGAACTGGGACCGGTCCAGCGGCGCCGGGCCACCCGCTGTGCGCTGGGCTGTCCATACGCCGTCGTCGAGATCGCTTGTCCGGTCCCAGCTCCCGGTGATCGTCAGCGGGTTGTCCGCGCATTCGGTCTGCAGTTCGACCGCGATGCGCGGGTTCGCGCCGTCGTGCAGGTTGCGCCAGCCGTCGCGCCAGATCTTGGACTTGCCTGCCCAGCGCTTGTTGTCGCCGGTGAGGGCCAGCTCCGCCGCCTCGGCGAAACTCGATTTGCCGCAACCGTTCCGGCCGACCACCAAGGTCAAGCCGAGCGAAGGCTGGATGGGCAACCGGGCCTGTTTCCCGATGCCGCGGAAGCCGTTGACGGTGATGGATCGGATGAACATTCCGGTCAGCGCGTCGCCGTCGGCGCTCAGCGCCGGGCCGGAGCTGTCCGGGAAGGCCGCCAGGACGGTGTCGGTCACCGCTGCCGGGAGTGCCGGGTCGGCGGCGAGCGCCGTGGTGACGAGGTCGGTGAGACGCCGTGCGGACGAGTCGGTCGTGATGGTGCCAGAGAACGATTCGTGCATCTACGATCCCCCTGATCGTGTGAAGGCCTTGAACATGGCGAGGCCGAGACGCGCCCGTCGTGAGCCGCCCGATTTCAGCCGGGGTTTCCCCGGTGGGCGTGGACTCGGCCACTGCGTATCGAGTACCGCTGGTTACGGATCCAGTGGCGTGCGCGGCACCCGATCGACGGTGGGCTCGCCCTGGTCCGGGTGTCTCGTCGTGGCCTCGGCGATCGTCAGGCAAGCGCGGTCCGCGACCGCTGGTCCGGTGTGCTCGGCTCAGCAGGGACCGGGGATGCGGTGACGCTGCTGGTCGGCGATCCACCACGACAGCGCGCCGAACCCGGCGCCGATGAGCGCGCCGGGAACCGCGCCGATGATGAAGATCGGCAGACCGGCGAATGCACCGATCGCGGCGCCGATGCCTGCGCGCAGTTCCAGGGTGTCGCCTGGCATCATGCACATGGACACCGGTTGCCCGGTCTCGTCGACGCTGATGAGGATCGCTGCCGCGGAGGACGCCACGGGAGTTTCGGCGGTCGGCGTCGGCTCCGTGGTCGCAGGTCCACCGAGGGCGATCAGTGCGGAACAGGTCAGCGTGGCGATCGTCGTCTTGAGCATGAAAACTCCTGTGCTGGAGGGATGTTGAGAGTCGAGTGCCTATCGGGTGCCGCGCCGCCGCGAGCGAAGGAAGCGGCGGGTGTAGGGATGGTGGTGACTGCTGATCGCGGCCCGGGAAGGTGCTTACAGCTTGCAGGTTCGCGAAAACATTGTCAAGCGTCTTTTGATCGCTTGACTGTTTTAGATGGAAGGCGAGAGTGGATCTCGGTCCAGCGATGGTGCGAGTAGTGGTGATGCCTGCCCGTGCCAGGTGACCACGAGCTGGTCTCGTGCACGGCTGGCCGCGACGTAGAGCAGGGAACGTTCGCGCAGTTCGGCTTCTTCGCGTTCCTCGGCGGGCACACCGCGTAGCTGGTACCGGGACGGTACGTGCTCGTCGTCGACACCGGCCAGCACGACGCAGCGGAACTCCATCCCTTTGGACCGGTGCATGGTCAGCACCTGTACGTGGTCGCCGGTCGGGAGCGATTCGTCGAGGACTTCCGCGTCCACTCCGCGCTCCGTCAGGGCCCGGGCGAGAAAGTTCCGCTGAGTGGTGTCTCGGGTCAGCACCGCGATGTCGCCGGGTGCGATTCCGTCCTCGTCCAGCCAGGTCGTGAGCTGGTCGGCGATGACCCGGAGTTCGGCCTCGCCGGAACTGCAGCGAATCGGTTTCGGCACCGGGCCGAGCCGGGCCGAGGTGTAGCCGGCGGTGGACTCGGGCCCTTGCTCGAGATCGCGATAAGTCGCGTCGTCGAGTATGCCGATGGCGAAACGCAGATTCTGGGCCGTGGTCCGGTAGTTGAAGGTGAGTTTGGCCGACCGGCCGCCACGGATATTGATCCCCAGCCTGCTCAGCACCACAGGCTGCCCGTATATCCGCTGGTGAGAGTCCTCGGCGATGAACAGATCATCGGGGCCCTCGCCGACAAGCTCGCGCAGCAGGGTCCAATGGGCGGCGTGCAGATCCTGTGCCTCGTCGACGATCACATGGTCGGCGAGGCGCGCTCCGGAGGTTTCGGCCCGCCAGCGCAGATCGGCCGCAGCGAGCGCGAGCACCTCGGGGAAACTCACCTGTCCAGCCGCCCGGTGCAGTGCGCGGAACCGGGAAAAGATCTGCCACAGCGCGATCCGTTGCGGTCGGGTCAGCCGGACGCCGCGCCCGGCGCGCGGTACCCGCAGATAGTCCGCTTCGGTGGTCACCCGGTTACCGAGTACGACGCTGACGTACTCGGTGGTCAGGAACTGTGGCTGGGTGAGGCGTGGGTCCAGGACGCGATCCGCTGCCGCGACGGCATCGGCCCATCCCAGATCGGGCGAGACGGTGCGGGTCCGGCGCACGGAGGTACCCGGACCGAAGACCTGCTCGAAAGCACGGCCGATATCGGCGGGTTCCCGCAACACGGCGGCGGCGAGCCGATCGATACCGCCGACATAGACGCCCGGCCGGCCGGGTTCGGCGGCCAGCCGCACGTCGGGGTCCAGTGCGATCAGGCTGTCGCGAAGCCCCCGGGCGAGCGTCTTGTTGAACGTGGTCAGCACGATGCGCGCGTCCGGATTCCGGCGGGCGAGATATCGTGCACGGTGCAGCGCCACGATGGTTTTTCCGGTTCCTGCGCCGCCGGACAACCGGAAAGCGCCGCGCTGGGACTGCTCTGCGAAGCGGCGCTGGCTGGGGTGCAGGAAGGTGCGCCAGGCGGCGAAGTCGCCGCCCTCGAGTACTCGCCGCAGCTCGTCGTCGGTATCGACCAGGGTGAACTGCATCCGGCTGGCCGGATGGGACAGGGCCGCGAGGATCGCGGAGTCGTCGTCGACCGTCGCGTCCGGCGCGGTGTCGCTCTCGAGGTCGGCGCAGATGTCGTCGATCGAACGGCCCACGGCCAGTTCGAGAATCGCGTTCTGCTGCCAGGCGATATCGGTTGTCTGGGCGACGGCGAACACGCCGTCCTGGTCGTCGGCCGCGAGCACCTCGGCCGCCAGATCCGGGTCGAGACCGAGCTGGGTGGTCAGGTGTTCGATGGTGTATCCGACTCCGGCGAGATAGCCGGCGAGGACGGCCGGTCCGGCAGTCCGGCGGGAACGTGGAGTGGCCCGCCGGTGGTCGTCACGGCTGACGATGCCTTCCAGTACGCCATTGATCGGGTTGACGCGCAAGGTGGTCTTCTCGGCGATGCCGTTGGCGACGTCGTGCTTCCAGGTCCCGAGATAGATGTAGGTCCGCTCGCCGAAGCGGTCGTCGACGCGGAACATGACGGCGCGATAGTTCAGGTCGACCCGGCCGGTTCGAACACGCGCGTCCGCGGCCCCGCGCAGTGGCTCGATGTGCAGTCCCGGCGCGGTATCGTCGGCGCGTAGCTTGTTGAAGAACTCGTAGACCTTGTCCTTGATCGAGCCGTCGATCTTCGGCAGCGACATGTCGTTCGCCAGTACCAGGTTGGCCACGAGACCACTCCTCTCATCGGCCCGCGGCCGATACCTCTCGCGACGGAAGCAGCGCTGACGCCCGCCCGCTCCACGTCACCACGAGTTCGTCGCGTGCGCGGCTGGCGGCGACATACAGAAGCGAGCGCTCACGCAGCTCTGCTTCTTCGCGTTCTTCCTCGGGTGTCTCGTTGAGGACCGACCGAGCGGGGACGTGGTTCTCGTCCACTCCGGCCAGGATCACCTTCGCGAACTCCATTCCCTTCGCACGGTGCATCGTCAATACCTGCACGTGCTCCGGGCCCGGAGGATTGTCCTCGAGAATCCGGGCCTCGATGCCGCGATCACCGAGCGCCCGCACGAACTGGGAGCGTTCGCCTCGCCCTCTGGTCAGGATCGCGATACTCGACGGCTCCGTGCCCGCGTCGAGCCATGTGCGTACCAGATGGGTGACCCGTTCGATCTCATCGGTGAGCGAATCACATTTCTCTCGACCGGGCTCGGGACCGGTACGCGCCGAACGGTAGCCGAGCGTGGTCTCCGCCTCTTCTTCGAGATCCTGGTAGGCGCCGCCGGAGAGGATGTCGACCGCGAACCGTAGGTTCTGCGCGGTCGTGCGGTAGTTGAGGGTCAGGCGACGGGACCGGCCCACGATCTTGATGCCGAGCCGCCCGAGCACGACCGGCTGACCGAAGATGCGCTGGTGGGAGTCCTCGGCGATGAACATGTCGTCGGGGCCTTCGGCGACCAGGGCGCGCAGCATCGCCCAGTGGGTGGCATGCAGATCCTGTGCCTCATCGATGAGCACGTGATCGGCCAGCGATTGTTCGCCGTTCGCGCCGCGTCGGCGCAGGTACTCCGCGGCCAGTGCCAGCACCTCCGGGAAGCTGATTGTTCCGTCCATCCTGCTGTGCCGGCGGAACGCTTCGATGAGTTTCCACACCGCGATCCGTTGCGCTCGGTTGAGCCGGACCCCGCGACCGGCGCGGGCCACTTTGGCGTACTCCGCAACGGTGGTGATCTTGTTCGCGAGGACCACCGCGGTGTATTCGTTCTCCAGGAACGTGGGCGTGGTCAGGCGCGGATCCAGCGTGGTCTCCACCGATTTGGCTACCTCACGCCAGACCTTGCCGGTGTCGGTGCGCCGCGACGATATCGTCACGTCACCTCCCAACACCGCCTGGGTGACTGCGGGTTGCGTTCTGAACTCGGCGAGCACATCGCTGGCCAGCTTGTCGACGCCGTCGATGTAGACACCGGGTTCGCCGGGAGCGGAAGCGATCACGATCCCCGGCTCGAGGATGCGCAGGTCGGCTCGGAGCTGGCGGGCAAGGGTGCGGTTGAACGTGGTGAGGACGATGCGGGCGTCCTTGTTCCGCCGCCACAGGTTCCTGGCGCGGTGCAGGACGACCACCGTCTTGCCGGTGCCCGCGCCGCCGGACAGCCGGAAGGCACCCCGATAGCTGTGCTCGGAGTAGACCCGCTGCTCCGGATGCAGGAAGGTGCGCCACGCGGCGAAACTGCCGCCTTCGATGATCCGCCGCAGTTCGTCACCGTCGTCGCCGATGTAGGTGAAGCGGATCTGTGTCGCCGGGTGCGTGAGCGATTGCAGCACTTGGTCGTCGGCGCCGAGCGAGGGATCGACGGGGTTGTCGTCGAGCCGGAGCTTCTCTTTGATCACCCCTATCTGGACTCCGCAGGCCAGATCGAGGATGGCGGCGCCCTGCCAGCCGTCGATCTCGGCGGCGAGGTCGTTGATCACATGATCGTCGGGTGCGGCGAGAACCGCGGCCGCCAGTTGCGGGTCGAGGCCGAGATCGTCGGTGAGCTGATCCATGGTGAAGCCCTGCTCGGCGAGGTACCCGGATCGCGGTGCGTCGGACTTCGCAACCGCTGGAGCTCGCGGAGCGGCGGTTTCGTGCACTATGAGATCGAGGACTCCGTTGACCGGGTTCACCCGCAGCTCGGACCGGGATGCGAGTTCCGCGGCGGTGAGGTCCGGCCACGCTCCGACGTAGACATACGAAGCGTCCCCGTGGGCGGGTTGCACGCGGAACAGGATCGCGCTGTATCGCGACCCGATCCGGCCGAGCCGGACGCGGTCGTCGAGCGCGCCGGGCACGGTCTCGATGGTGGTGGGCTCATCGCCCTGCACCTTCTCGAGGAAGTCGTACACCTTGCGCTCCACAGCCCGGTCGAGCTGTTCGACGGATTTGTTCGTGCTGGTCATGACGATGTGCGCCATCACATCACCCCGTTCGTCTTCAGTGCCTCGACGAGCTCCGCCGGGTCGGCCGGGCAGATCGTCCAGCCCTGCTCGGTCATCGTAGGTGCGGCTTCGGGCTTCTCCAGGAGCACCCCGATGCGTGCCTCCAACCAGCCGATATCGATGACATCGCCACGATCGGTCTCCACGCCGAGTTCGGGCAGCGGGGCGCCGACGGCGGCCAGGCCGAGCAGCAGTTCCCGCTCACCATCGGAAATGGTGTCGTCGTAGAGCGCCTGCCATTCCGGGGTGAGACCGGCGGTCGTGGAATCGGGCCCTCGGTCCGGCACGGCGCTGTCGGCGACCAGCAGGCTGTGGGTAGTGACCATGTGATCGCCCAGCCCGAACCAGTTGGACAGGCGCAACCATTCCTTCCACGCCGCACCCTCCTGCAGCTCCAGCATGTCGTCGCGATCGTCGAGCGCGAGGACCGCTTCGATGACCTTGCGGTCCTTCCGCAACGACGCCGTCACGGTCAATGGCCCGGCCGAGTAGGACCAGCAGGCGTGTTCACCCGGGGCGAGCTGGGTGTCCTTGCCATCGAGGAGATCCAGAGCCCATCCGGCGATGGCCTCGTCGGTGCCGGAATGCCGGCCGTTGAGCATGAATATCAGCGGCAGCCAGCGGCCGACCGCGCTCCATTTCTCCCGGTCCGGATCCTGCATGAAGCTGATCAGCTGGGTGATCGGATCACTGCGCAGCAGATCGAAGATCCCTGGCTTCAGATTGGCATGCCCGATGGTGAATTTCGCGAGTTTGTCGGTGAACCACGCCGGCTGGACGGGCTGACTCGCCTGGAATCGCACGAGATCGTCGTGCCCGAACGACCACACCAGAACTCCACCCGAACGCAGGATGGCCCGCTTCCCGGTGTCGTCGGCGACACGGTTCTTCCCGGGAACAGCGTGGAAGCGGCGGCCGTCGGCGAAGATCGCGATGAGCGGGACATCCGGGTCGGCAGTGCGGAGCTGGAAGTCCGGCTTGCTGTTACCCATCAGCACCTGGGGTTCCAGCTGCCAGGTCCGGATCTTGGCACCGGGGAGTTTGATCGTCGCGGTGGGGCCGTAGGTGCCCGGCTTCTCGATGATCGTGGCGCCCATGGTGGTCAGGCGTTCGGTGAAGGCTCGGTAGAACTCCTTCTCCAGTGGCGATTCCGCGCTCCCGTTGGGCTTCGCCGGAGTCTCCTCGGTGATCGATGCCAGCCAGGCTTCCCTCTCGGGCTCGCCCTCCTGGCAACCGAGTAGATCATCGAGGATCTTCGCAGCGGTGACCCGGGAGACCTTGTCCAGCTCACGCGGCGGGGCGAACGGCAGCAAACACTTGTGACAGGCCAGCCGGTCGGTGCAAGTGCAGGCGCGCAGCACCCGGCGTGCCGCGGCAAGCGCCTCCCATACTCGCCCTGGGTCGGCGAAATCGGCGAGATACCCGGTTCCACCAGGCACGGTGTCGTGGATGAGCAGGGCCCGCTGATTCGGCGCGTGGAGGGCGTCGGTGATGGTGGTGACGTCGAGATGCTCCGGTGAACCGCCGATCACCTGGCGCAGCCCGAGCAGGATGGCCGCGCTGAGGCTCGGATGCGCGAACGAGTCGTACTCGAGCCAGTTCGGCAGATGCAACAGCACCGCCTGGGTTCGCAGCGTGCGGGCCAGCGCGATCTCGCGGACGTGCTTCTCGTCGGCCGCCCGGCGGTACTTGCACCAGCTGCGATGCTCGTGCGGCTGGTTCTGTCCGGCGATCTTGTCAAGCTGTCCGCATCCCGAACACACGCGGAACAGCCCGCCGGTGGTAGTGTTGCCCGCGATGGAGCGTTTGCCGCCCTGCGATGTCCGTCTGCCCATGTTGATCCACCGGATGTCCATGCGCCGCAGATACTCCGCGCCGAAGTCCTGCTCGGCAACGAACCAGCGTTTGGTGGCGTTGCCCGGATCGATGTCGGCCGCGGTCAGAACGGTGAACGACTCCCGGCGCCGTTCGTCGCGGAGATCGGTGATGGCCGACTCGTCGCGCCGGACCTCCGCCGACACCTTCGCCAGCTCGACCACCTGCAACTGCTGACTGATGTCGGCAACCGCCGAGGTGTGACAGCGCGGGCACTGGATCGGCGGCGGGCTCTGATCGGTGCCGTGGCTGATCCCGACCCAGCCGCAGGACGGACACATCCGCCAGGTCTCGATCGCGGACTCGCCCCCGCCGAGGTCGACCGCGTCGATCTCGACCGCGAGACCTTGGGCGTAGAAGGTCGCACCCGGTGCGAGTTCGGTGAGCGCGACCCGCGAACCGCGCCGGTAGCTGGCGGTGTCCTCGGCATACTCGTTCGTGTCGGGATCGATCCAGGTGACCCCCACGTCGAGGGTGACCGCGTCGTCGAGCAGAGTGTAATTCGGCAGTACGCCATAGCGTTCGAGGACACCGACCCAGTGCTCGGTCGTCAGATCGGCGATGGTGCGGGACAACAATCGCAGAGTGCCGCGAGCTGTGCGGAGGTCGCGCTTGTCCTCGTCGGTCGCCGCTGGTGAGTTGGCTCGCTGCTCGTACTCGGGGAGCGCGGCGTCGACCGCGGTGCGGCGATGCCGTAGCTCATCGACATCCCGGTTCCAGCGGTGCACCGCTTCGCGCAACAGCCGGGCGAGACCGCTGTGCTCACCCAGGCCGGGTGGTGTAGCCCACCGGCGCAGGGACTCGGCGGCCGGTTCGCTGAGCGTGCCGGTGAACTGGCGGAGGAACTCGTCGACCAGGAGGTCGGCGTCCTCGTCAGCGGTCTCGAGGAGCGTCCCCATCCAGGTCCCCTCATCGAAGCTCGACAGGACATTGGTGGCATTGCCCGGGTCTTCGGCCCCGGATGTGCGAGCGAGCCGGTCGATGATGTGCGCGATGTACTGGCGTTGGAGGATCTCCTCGGCGGTCAGGAACGTGGCCGGTGGCCGGACATCGCCCTGGATCACCGAAGTCGGATCGCCGAGTTTCGGCAGATGCTCGCCCCGGCCACGAACGAACGCGAGCGCCAGGGAGTTGCCGGTCAGGCGCCCGGCGCGGCCGACCCGCTGCAAGTACGACGAGACGGTGCGCGGCAGCGATCCGAGCATCACGGTGGACAAGTCGCCGATGTCGATGCCCATCTCGAGCGTCGGTGTCGCGACCAGCACATTCGGCGCGGCCGGGTTGGTCGCGGTGGTCTTGAACTCGGTCTCGTACTCCAGCCGGGTCTTCGTCGGGAGCAGCGACGTGTGCTCCCGGGCGACGACCCGTTTCATCTCCGAGGTGTTGTACAGGCCGCGATAGAAGTTGTCGTGCTTGGGCGCCCGGTTGAGGGTGCCGGGGCAGCGGGTGAGCAGACACGGTGCTCCGTCGAGCTGATCGATGACGGTGGCGCTGCCCGGGGTCGGTGTCTGGCAGACATCGCAGACGAGCAGATAGCGCATCGCGGCCAGGCCGGCGTCATCGGGGATGCCCACGAGTACCGCGTCGTGGGTGAGTTGATAAGCAGTGAGCGACTTCTCGGTCTGCGTGGTGGTGACGAGGCGTTCCTCGGCCAGCACTTCGAACAGGGCGCGTGCCAGAAAGCCACCCTCGTGCGGGGAGACGTCGAGGCACTGGGCCGCCCAGCGGGCATACCAGGAGGTCGATGCCGTGATCGGGTCGAACCCCTCGGGGATGACGCGGGCTCCGACCGCGGGGAAGGCCGGGGCGGGTCGCCCTTTCGGAAAGGCCGGCATGCCCTGACCTTTCGGTCGGCCACCCCACACCCAGCGCCGATTCGCGTCGCGCTGTATGTATTTCGTCAGCCATTCGTGCCTGATCGCGCCGCGCGTGCGCATTCGTTCGGCGACACCACGAACCCAGTGGGTCACCGCCGTGGTGTCGGGCGCGGAGAACGCCAGCTGGTGTTCGGTGCGTTCGAGCGCCGCGGCGCCGAGCTGCGCGACCCGGTGCGGTGCACCGAGATCGACTTCGGCGACGACGCTGCCCGTCAGTTCGAGCGTACGGCCGAGCCGGGACTGCAACCCGAATTCGAGGTCGATATCGAACTGGACCCGTCGTGCGACATTCCGGGCCGCCGCGCGTCGCAGGGCTGCGGGCCGGTCCGGCTGCCAGAAAGCGGTGAACTCGTCGTGCTCGACGATATCGGGGGGCAGTAGCCGGTACCGGCGGCCCGGGTCCTCGCCGGCGCGTTTCAGCACTGCCGCGGTCAGCTCCGACAGGGTGAGCATCTGGGTGTCGTTCACCGTGTCGCCCAGTGCGCTGCGCAGTGTCGAACGCAGACTCAGGCTGTGCGACCGGGCTTGGACGAAGCCGGCGCGGTGCGCGGCATCCTGCACACTGTCGGTGAAGACGAGGGCCTTCTTCTCCGCCTCGTCGAGCCGCGCGTCACCGAAGAGATTCGACAGTGCGACCGACAGCTGCGTCGCGATCGCGCTGCCCAGGAACCGGATCCCGTCCTCCGTACCGCAGGCCGGGCACAGATCTTTCACCGAATGATCGTCGGCTTCGGGTCCGCTCAGGCAGAGCACTGGAAGTACCCGCCCGTCCAGGAGCTCGGGGCTGTCGGAATCCGGGCGCTGATCGACGATCTCCCGTTCGTCGAGGCGGAACCACTGCAGTCCTTCCACCGGAGTGTCGAACTGTGCCTCGGTCGGCGCTGCGATCAGCGCACGGAATCGCGGCCCACCACCCGCGTGGTAGCCACGAATATCCTCGTCACTGGCATCGAGCGCACTTCCGGTCGGTGCCAGCCGCACCCCCCAGCCGGACCGGCCGCAGTGCCTGCAATACACCGCGGGGAAGTACTCCGTTGTCACATCGTCGAGCTTGCCGTCGTCGAACCACCGGAACTGCGGTGTGACCGTCGCCGCTCTATCGACACGTGACAGTTCGCGAAGCCACAGGTGTACATCGACATTCAACGCCGAACGGCCGACCTCGGCACGAAGGTGGGACAGGGCGGCGAAGAGATAGCCGAGATACCGTTCGCGCTGCTTCCTGCCGCGGGCGGGGTCCCGCTCACCGGTGTGTGCGGGCAGGGCCGTCACCGCGAGATCCTCGATGGCGCAGGCATCTTCGGCGTTCCGCAGCAACCGGGCGATGGTGCCGTGCCGCCTGGCCAGATCGAGCATCTCGGCTTCGCTCAGGCGATGCAGATCCGCCGCCGCTCGGTCGAACGTGTCGTCGATGTCCGACGTCCGCCGATAGAGGGTCGCGAGCACCGCGGCAGTGAGCCGCTTGTTCGAAACACCTTGTGCGGCGACCTGATTCAGTTCCCTGACGGCTTCGTCCACTACCGGCTCGATGGGGGAGAAGGTCCGGTCCAGCGCGGCGCCGCGCCGCTGCAGCCATTCCTGCGCCGTCAGCCGCGTCTCGCCGATCAGGGTCTCGGCATCGAACGTCTCACCGAACACCGTTCTGGCGAAATCGAGCATCGTCTCGGGAGAGGAATCCTTCGAGCCGAGTGTCGCCGATGTCGCCACCGGTGTGATCTTGCCGAGCGGGCGTTCGCGATCCTCCTCGGTGACAGGCGATCCGGGCTTCCAGTGCGCCTTGATCGTCAGCCCGAGTCTTCGCAACAACATCGCCACGTCGGTGCCCTGCGCTCCGTCATAGGTGTGGAACTCGTCGAGAACCACGTACTGCAGAGAATCCGCCGACTGGCGCCACAGCGCGGCCCGGTCCGGGCGCAGCAGCATGTGATCGAGCATCTTGTAGTTGGTCAACAGGATGTCGGGTGGCGAATCGTGCATCAGCCGACGGTCGGTGATGAGCCCCGCCTCCGAGACCAGCGTCCGCCCGCCCGAGGACTGTTCTCCGGTGTACAGGCCGGCGGTGACCCCCGACAGTTCCGGATGGCCGGTGATCATCCGCGCCAGCCGCTGCTCCTGATCGTTGGCCAACGCGTTCATCGGATAGATGATCAGCGCCTTCATCCCGTGCACACCGGACTTCTTGGCCCGCAGCACATGATCGAGGATCGGGATGAGGAACGACTCCGTCTTGCCGGAACCGGTGCCCGTGGTGACCAGCGTCGGCAACGGCCTGCGCTGGAACTTGGTCGACAGCCGCTCGAACGCCTTCGCCTGGTGCCCATAGGGCTCGAACGACCGCGGCCACCAGTCCAGATGCATCCCCCAATTGCCGACGGCCGCCGCGAACGGCAGCCACAACCGCACATACGGACCTTTGAACAACCCGTCCTGCGGGTGACCGATGAAGTCGGTGAGAGCGCCCTGGGTATCCGGATCGGTCAGCGCGAACGTCGTGGTCAGGTAGTCGGTCAATCCCTCCCGCAGCCGTTCGGCCTGCAGTGTCGGAAGCAGGGCCCCCACGTATGCTCCTCGCGATATCTGCCGGCCGGTGGCCGGGTCCTCTCCCCACCAGAAGTGCCGCGCTGGTGTGTCGGCACGCGGCCGCTGTGTCGGATGCTAGCCGACCGATATGCCCGGACCTGCTGCGTTCTGGTAGATCCGAGGCTGTGTCGGGCGCGGGTTGGTCTTGATAGCGGACACGGTATCGGTATGTTACCTTGGCAGTCAAGGGTTGACAAAGTTTTCAACTGCCCGTAGAGATGCAGCGCACGACTTTTGTTGGCAAGGGCGGGGGAACGCCTCCAGTGTGAACTACAGTGTGAAGTATGGCGACGCCGAGACATCCTTTCGCTGTGCCGGAACCAGGCAGTGTTCCGTTGCGCGAAGCTCCGCTCGTTCGTGTGATCGGCCAGATCCGCTTTCCGAGTTTGACTCGGTTCGCTGCGGACGGTGACGAGATCGCCAAAGGGATCGCAGCCGATCTGGCAGAGCGTTACCCCATGATCCAGGTCGGCCAGGAGGTTGCCGAGATCCTGACAGCCAACGGTGTGGCGCAGGAGCCCAGATCCTCCCGAATCTGGAGGTTGACCAGCACGGACCGAAGCTGGCGAGTCTCGTTCAGCGGTTCGTTTCTGAGCGTCGACACGACGAGCTATTCACGAAGGGACGACTTCGTCGAGCGCCTCGTGGAGGCGTGGGCCACGTTGTCCGGACATGTCGAAGTTCCGTTCGTCGAACGTGTCGGAGTTCGATATGTCAATCAGCTGACGGACAAGGCGCGCATCGATCGGATTGCCGAGCTGATTCGTCCCGAAGTGCTCGGAGTAGCGTTCGCGCATCAACCGGACGAGGCTGCGCTGCAGTCCGCACTGACCGAGGCGCAGTACTCCTTCGCCGACGGTGCCGCTTTCGTTTCTCGCTGGGGCCTCCTGCCGCCCGGCTTTTCCGTGGATTCCGAGCTGGACGTTTTCGAGCATTCGACCTGGGTCCTCGATATGGACTCCTTCCAAGAATTCGGCCCGGGCAGCTACGACGGGGGCGACCTGAGTGAGGTCGCGGTGACGATGGCGCGCCGCGGCTACCAGTTCTTCCGGTGGACGGTGACGGCGGAAGGTCTGAAAGAATTCGGGAGCGACTATGGAGACTGATCCCGGGGGAGAGGCAGCGGCACGCCCGGCGAAGCCGGGGCGTCACCGGGCAGCCGGTGCGACGTCGTCCTGGGCGTCGCGCAACTGGACGGTCGCCGCGCTGACCTTGTACACCTTTCCCACGGTTCTCACGGGAACAACGGCACGGGCAGAGCCACCGCCTCTGATGGATTCGGTGGTGACCAGTCGGACCGATTTCGGACTGCTGGAACCCACCGCGACGGCCGCGTCCGACGCTGTCGTGCCGGAGGCGGCGCCCGCGGTCGGAAAACGATCAGATCGTGAAGAGGTTGCCTGGGTGAAGGACAACTCCGGACTGACCTGGGATCAACTGGGAAAGGTCTTCGGGGTCTCCCGGCGAGCAGTGCATATGTGGGCGAACGGCGGGCGGTTGAACGAGTCGAACGCCCAACGGCTGCGCGAGTTCTCGGCGATCGTGCAATCACTCGTCGCTGCTGCCCCCGGTGATGGCACCGAGGCTACGCCCGAGTCGGTCCGTGCGCGTTTGCTCGAGATCGGGCCGCTGGGCCGCAGTATTGTCGGCGAATTTCGCTACCGGCGCACGAAAGGGCCGTCCTGGGGCGCACCGTTCGAGCCCGAGTACTTCATTGATGCTGTACGGGAAGGGTAGGGCAGGGACCAGTGGCGCTCGGCGGCGGGGATCTCGATGGAAGTTCTTCCGGTGTCACAGGTTCCTCGGGAACCGCTGCTCTTGAACAACTGCCGGAACTGGGTGATGCGTGCCGAGCGTGGGCCCAAGGCGATGTCTTCGGCGGAGTCCCGACATTTGCCTTCGACCACCTCTGGCGGCCGCAGCAACGTAGTGAGCAGTCCGCTGCGATCGTGAGCCAGACCTGTGATGCTTCGCTGCCTAATCGGCGGATTGTTCAGATCGCACCGGTGGTGGAACTGACTGGCTCGATCGGGAAAGAGGCGTCGGCCGGTAAGCGTCCTCGGTATGTTCCACTGTCCGGCCTCGGACCGAGCCACTTCGTCGACCTCGAAGTGATCGTGTCGGTGGACAAGGCCGCATTACTGCAGAAGCCGCGGCGGCGTGGCCTGGTGAACGATCAGCACCGGCGGGAATTTGCGTTCGCGGTCGCGCGAAAGTTCGGGCGATTCGCGTTCCCCGACGAGGTGGTGCGCTGCTTCGAGCCGCTGGTCCACCTGCTGCAGAGGAAGGCACGCAAGGACACTACCTCGCTCGGCAAGGTGCTGGCAGGAGTACATTCGATCCGTATCCACTGTGAGGACTGGAGCAGAACGCCGTACGAGTTGACGCTGATCGTGCTCCTGGAGGCCGGTATTCTGCCGGCCGGTCCTGATGACTTCGACGAAGTTGTGGATCTTTCGTTTCTCGAAGGCCCTGCGGAAGAGCCGGTTTCGCTTCGCGTCGACAAGTATGTCGACTATCTGGCAAGCGCCTACCGCACCGAGGGCGAACGGCAAGCATGCTGGTACCTGCTCGCAGACGGGTGGGCCGCACAATGCGAAAACGCAGCGTGGCTGGCCAGCTCGGACAGCATCATCGGCTCGGTTCGAGCCGAGGTCGACAGCGTGGACATCTTCCCCTATTCCCGAGCGATGATCACCGAGGGGCTCGATCTCGACTACTTGTGCGACTCTCGAAAGACATTGACATAGCGGTCATTCTGATGCCGGGTCTGTTGTCGTCGATATCATCCCCTGATGAATAGGCGGACTGGCCGCTGTAGTTGGCGGCTGGATGTTCTGGGGGCGCCCTTCCCGCTCTCCGCAGGCACAGGCTGTCGTCGAGCCGGCGGGCGAATTCGGACCTCGCCTGTTCGATCGGGTGTGGGGTGTCAGCAGGGGCGGTGAGGGGCGGGTCTCATGGTTCGACGGGGGTCCAGGAAGTGGCGAGTTGGATGTGTCGGCCGTGTCGGGAGATTTCGGGCCAGGTAGCGAATTCGGCGATGGGGAGGTGACGGGCGGCGGGGGTGGTGATCGTGGTGAACCAGTCGCCGTCGGGGTCGGCGGGGGTGCTGATGTTCAGTGCGGCGGCGTAGTTGTTGCCGACGGTGAAACGGATGGTGCTGAGGTGCTGGCGGACCCGGGGATCGCCGGGGCCCGCGATCGGGGTGAAATCTGTTGCTATGTCGAACTTCCGGATGCTGCGGGCGAGGTCGGGCCAGGTCATGTGCTGGTCGATCGTGCCGCCGGGGTTGGACGCGGTGGTTTCCCAGTGGGTGCCCCGGCGGACCGCGAGGTAGGTGTAGCCGCTTCGGTCGAAGCGGATGAGGGAACCGTCCGGTGGCTCCGGGGGTATCGGGCGGGCTACCGGCTGGACTAGGGGCAGTGGCTCGAGCAGGGCGGCAGCGGGGGCGAGGTCGTAGGCGAGGGGGTCGGGGCGTTCGGGAATGAGGGCGGGGCAGGTGATGGGCGGTCCGTCGAGAACCTGGGCGGAGGCTTCGTTGGCTTTGATGCCGTCGATGCGGACCTCCGCGGCGACCGCGGAACCGGTGATGTCGCCCCAGCAGGCGGTGAGCAGGCCGCGGTTCTCCAGATGCTGGATCATCGGGGCGAAGCGCTGGCTCATCTGCGGGGTCAGCTGGCCGACGCGCTGGTTGCCGACCCGGACCTCGACGTACGGTTTGGCCCGACCGGACTCGGGTGTGACGACGTGCAGCGTGACCAGCAGGATGCCGTGCCCGCTGGGGGTGACGTATGTGCTGAGTACGTCGAAGTGGTCCTGCTCCTTGGTCACCTGGACGATGGCCGAGCGCGGCAGGATGGTGTACGCGTCTGTCGGGGGCGGGTTCAGCGGGGCCGCATCGAAGGGCTGATCGAGGCGCAGATGCACAGAGGCGTAGGACGTGGTTTCGTCCCATCCCTCGTACTCCCGGTCGGAGATGCGGCTCGAGGTGGCCGGGATGTATCCCGAGGCGATGATGCGCCGGATCGGGCCCGCCCAGGCACGGGCTGTTCCGTCGTCCAGGTAGCCGATCGTGCGGCCTTCGGCGCGTACGGAGATCCCCCACGGGCCACGGGGTCCGGTCGGCTCCGGGATCAGTTCGACATCGGGGGTGAGTTCGGCTCGGTCCTCGGGGAGGTCGGCGGGGAACAGGCTGCGGATCGCAGGCAGGAACTCGTCGGTGACGGTCAGTTCGTGGTTGTACCAGCTTCGTGACTCGCCCCAGAGTCGGTAGTGCGAGACCGCCGCACCGGGTGCCATCGGTCCGGTGGATCGGGGGACGGGTTCGTGCTGCGGGTGGTGGGTGGGCGCGGCATCGCCGGAATCGGTGACATCGACACCGAAATCGACTGCCAGACCGGCGAGTCCGGAATCCCAGCCTTGGCCCACCGCACGGATCTTCCAGGCGCCCGCGCGGCGGTACACCTCCCCGAACACGAAGGCACGCTCGGTGGTCGCGTCCGCTGTCGTGTAGTCGGCGACCGGAGTGCCCGATCCGTCGGTGACCGTGAAGGTCAGTGCGCCGAAGGAACCGAAGGTGCCCTCCGCGACGCTGCCGGCGACGGCCACCGTGTGCACGTCATTGGGAAGCGCGGACAGGTCGATGGAGATCCGCGCCCGCGCGCCCGATCCAGTGGTGGTGACGCCCTCGAACCGCACCGCTCCGTTCGCGGACCGCGGCTGGTTGTAGAAGACGAAATCCGCGTCGGAGCCGACCTTTCCGTCAGCGCCGAGCAGGAGCGCGGAGGCGTCGACCTCTGTCGTGGTGAGGTCCCAGCCGATGACCGCGTCGATGCGCGAGGTGCCGGTCGGCAGAGGGACGTTCTGGCCGCGCGACAGCTTCTGGGGAGTCACAGGGGGCGATGTCCTTCGATGGTTACCGGTGGAGCTGGTTTTCGGGGGCGGCGGCGAGGCGGGAGAAATGTTCGTGGGCGATGCGCATGTCTCGTTCTCTGTCGACACCGGTGAACGGTGCTACGTAGGTGATGCCGTCGACGGTGAGGTCGGAGGTGGGTAGGGAGCCCTTCTTGCGGTACTCGGAGGCGAGTTTGGTGGGGAGCTGGCGGCCGGTGGCGTCGTAGAGGGCTTCGCGCTCGTACTTCTGGAGGACGGGGAATTGGGTGCGGTAGATGGTGAGGAGTTCGTCGGCGGTGATGTCGAGCATTACCGCGACGATGGCATCAATTTCCACGAGGGCCAGTCGGCGATCAGCATCCGACCGGAGCGGTGTGCTCCAATTCCACTCGGGTCCTATATTCCCCAGCTCACCCCCAATCGGATACCTGTTGTCGACAGCAACCCATGTATCGGTTTGCCAGCTGGCGCGATAGAGATCGGACCAAAGGTCGGCGTACGGTGCTGTCAGGCAGTTCAGTCGGAGCGTGCGGAGGTTGAGATGTTCTTCAAGGGGGTTCTCACGGATGTGAGGAAGTTGTCGCACAAGTCCATGCTTGAGCTCGGTGGCGCCACTTGCCTTGATCAGGAAATCTGCGGGAATTGACGACCAGATTCCGGATGCAACTACAAGGTCCGCGTTGGTGGGAAGCAGGGCGGTGAGGACAGTGCCGACGAAGGCGGGTCCCGGTGGAATCAGCGCTGAATGGAGGGTACGCACAGTCGCTGAGTCGGCCATGCGGCGCCAGGCGAGGCGGAAGTAGGACGAGCTCGGTTCGTTGTTCCACCTCGGGTAGGCGGCCCGGTATTCCGGGAGGGGCCGGGCGACCTGGTAGTTGGTTCTCGGGATGAAATTCTCAGGGATCGTCGTGAGATCGATGGTGGAGTAGTCGACGTTGCTACGCATAGTCGGGTTGCCCTGCTGGTAGGCCGGGCAGGCGACGGTGAGGTGGGGGCCTTGGAGGATGGTGTATTCCAAATTCTGAGGCACGGCGGATCGAGACTCGAAGTGGCCGAGTTTGCGGTCAGTCGTTTCATTCCATCCGAAGGTCCACTGGAACCCGGTTTCGCCAAGCCTCGGTGCGGCGGCGATCTTGTCGAGCACAGCTGCGCTCGCTCGGTTGACCGGATACATCATGCGAGCCTCGGTCGCTGGTGTGCCCGGCTCGTCGATCAAGGTGCACCAGCTGTGGAGAACCGCCTCGGTAACTTCGATAATGCGTTCAGGGTGTGGGCGCAGGTCCCAGTCGCCGTTGGGGTCCTTTACTCCGGGAACGATGGTCGTGCTGTCGAATCCTGCTCGGCGGGCTTGGAGAGATCGTGTGGGGACATCGGGGTGGTAGAGCGCCGATCCCTGAAGAAAATGCACGGCTGATTCATTGCCGTACACGTGTACTCCGTACTGCCGAGTGTTATTTATCTCGGAGAAGAGTTTGAGTTCGTTCCGAAATTGCCAGTGTCGCCGGAGTCGGCGGTAGCAGGCTCGTCGGAGCGCCTGTGCTCGCGCTTCGGTGAAATGGCTTTCCGGGTGGATCAGAGAAATTATGCCCCGAGGTGAAGACGAACGCCACGTCCGCTCCATGAAACATCGATACAGGTCCGGGCGCAAACCTGCGAGTACCGGGTGGTTTGGGGTCGATGCCAGGTGCTCGGTCTGTCCCGCTTGTGCTGCACGCTCGGTGAGGAGAATCGCGACCGCCGGGTCTTCGGACAGAATCTCAGCGGCTTTCGCCTTCTTGGCCGACTCCGACGGCTTGTGGGCCAACTGCCACCAGGGATCGAACTCGGCCAGAACCCCAGCTTCATCCCAATCCAGCCGAACCCACGGCGGATTACCGACCTGCAGGTCGAACCCACCCCGAGCGAACACCGGCCCGAAGTCCAGTTCCCAGTGGTGGAAACCCTGCTCGGCCGAGATGGCGGCAGCGGTATGCAACCAGGGGAACTCCGCGAGTGCGGAGTCGATGGATTTGACCTGGGCGAAGGTGCGGTCGGTGTCCTCGGCGACGTCGAGTTCGAACCAGCTCAGGTCGGAGGCGATGCTGGTTTGGCCGTACTTCTCGAATTTGCCTGCTTTGGGCGTGGTTCCGAGGAGGGCTTCGAGGCCGCCGATCCACTGGTCCCAGTCCGGGGCGTCGACGGTGCCGGTGACGGGCCAGGACCACAGCGCGCACCAGGCATCCATGACTCGGCGGACGCGCTGGTAGGAGCCGTTGTGGTCGTGCAGGACGGCTTCGATCTGTTCGCGGGTGACAGCGGGTTCGCGGCGGGCGGGCTGCTCGCCCCACAGCTGGAGGTCGCGGCGGATCGCGGATTCGGCGATGGTGAGACGGCGGAGGGCGAAGTCCCACAGGGTTTCCACGCGTTGAGCGAGGGAGGCGAGGCGTTTGACGATGTCCTTGCTCGGGGACTTGCGGATGTCGTTGCGCCACAGCCGGAGTTCCTCGCGGCGCTCGGGAGCGTAGGTCTTGGCTTCGGGGGTGTCGACGACGGCGCCCCAGCCCTGGGCGGGGAGCAGGAAGTGATGGATGCCGGTGCCGATCTCCTCGCCGAGGGGGACATCCTTGGGAACTGTGGTGAGCCACGCCTTCTTGGCCAGTTCGCCGGGCAGGTAGACGGCGCGGCGGGCGCCGATGAGGGAGTTGCCGCGGCGCAGGTGGAGGCCGAACCAGGGGGCCTGGAGACCGGCGACCATGGTGTCGAGCCAGAGGGAGATCTCGGCGAGTTCCACGGCCGTGGCGTTGAGGTCGACGCCGTAGACCTGGTGGAGGGCTATGTGGGCCTTCACCTTCTGGAGTTCGACAGGGTACTGGTCGGCGTCGATGAGTTCGCCGCGCTGTTTCTGTTTGCGCTCGAGATATGCGGCGGCCAGCTGGCGGACTGCCTCGATGGCGAACGCACCGGAGCCCAGGGCGGGCTCGCAGATGGTGTAGGACAGGATGTCCTCGGGGGTGGTGTCGTCGTCGAGAAGTTCTTCGAGGGCCTGGGAGACGACGAACTTCGTGAGGACTTCGGGGGTGTAGTAGGACGCGGACTGCTGGCGTTCGCGGCCGGCCAGACGGAAGACGAACGTGCCCTTCTCGTGGACGACCGGCTTGAGCTCGTGGGTGTTCGGGTCCTCGGCACGGACGAAGTCGGATTCGGAAAGGTGGTCCGCGCGATGGACGGGGACGACCCAGGAACCTTTCTCCGGGTTGCCGTCCTTGGCCACTTCGTAGAGGTCCTCCTCGGCGAAGAAGCCGGTGTAGGACATCAGGCCCTCGTAGACGGCACCGAGCTGGTTGATGCCGAGTTCGGCGTAGCTGATGAACCCTCGGTCGGCGCCCTTGCGGGATGTGGATTCCTTGGTCAGCAGGAGGTGCGCGAGGACCTGCTGGGTGGCCTCGTTGCCGAGCCCGACTTCATCGATGAGCGCGGTCGCCTTCGGGGAGAAGAGGTCGGCTCGCAGAGGATTGAACTGGAGGCCGGGGGCGGAATCGTCGAGCCCACCGTCTCGGACCGGGGGAGTGTGGCCGTGTTCCACGAGGTCGAACAGCCGGGCGAGGGACTCGTAGAGGTGGGTGCCGGTGCGGGCGTGGTGGGAGACGAGTTCGGTGAGAGTGAGCTCGCGGAGCCGGTCGAGGCCGTAGCCCTGCTCGTATTCGGTGGCGCCGGTCGGCAGGACCTGCATTTCCGGGGATGCCTCGGCATAGAGCAGGAACAGAATCCGGTAGAGGAAGCGCAGTGATTGTTTGGCGAGTTCGTTACCGTCGATCCCTTCCAGCGGCAGGTCGCGCTCGCGGCGGCGGCGCACCACTTCGTTGGCGATGATCTCGATCGACAGGCGGATGCCTTCGCGGAGATCTTTGGAGACGCCGACAGTGTGCTTCACCGAGTCCTCGAGCACACCCGTCCACCAGATGTTGCCGTCCGGGTCGGGGCGCAGCGACTGATGGCCGAAAATGGCGGCGGCGCGGTCGATTTCGCCGCCGCGGGCGTCGTGGCGGCGCTCGGCGACGACGAGCAGGTCGAGGGCGAGGTAGCGGCCCTCGGCCCAGCGTTCGGCCTCGGCGAGCAGGAGCCAGCGGCCGGCCTGGAGCACGACGAACGACGGCGGGGTGTCGGAGCGGAAGGCGGCCGAGACCGTCTTGGAGGCCGATACGAGGGGCTTGCCGTCCTCGGTGGCAGGAGTGATGAGGGTGCCGGTGTCGGGGGAGAGCAGGTCTTCGATCGACTCGACCGGAGCTGCTTGCAAGAACAGGACGTCGGAGGTGCCCGCCAGCTGGGCGTCCGGGATGGTCAGGTCGGTGCCCGCGCGTTCGGCGGTGAACGCGGTCAGTTCGCCCGGGTAGCCGAAGATTTCGCGGATCTGGGCGTGGGCCTTCGGGGCTGCCCCGGGGTTCTCGGCGAGGGAGCCGAGCAGAGCATGCAGGTCGCCCGCGGCGGACAGCAGAGAACTGCGCACTGTCGTGCGGCCCTCTTTCGCCTCGGCGTCCCAGGCCTTGCGCAGTTCCATGACCTTGCCGTGGAAGGACTCCTTCACCGAGTCGGTGGTGAAGTAGTGTTCGCTGATCCAGTCCTCGCCGACGACGATGGAATCGAAGGAGGCCACTGGCTTACCGGTCCTTTCCCGGGACGATCACGAGCAGCGGACGCACGAGCTGCTGGGTGGGAGCGAGGGATTCGGCGATGCTCTGCTCCCTGCTGACGCGCTGCGCGTATTTGCCGACCTTCTTGCGCTGGGCGCCGAACAGCTCGAGCTGGCCGGCGCTGGAATGCCAGCGTTCGGCGCGGAGACGCCACTGCGCCAATCGCTCGTTGGCGGAGCGCTCCTGGTGATCGAGGACGATCTTCATCGACTGGGTGGCCTGATCGACGGCGACGGGGATCAGCGGCTGGAAGCGCCCGGCGTCCTGGATCGGACCCGGGTTGGGGGTGTCGGGCTTCAATCCGGTTGTCGTGAGCAGGAAGCCGAGATTCTCGAGGGGTCTCGGGATGGCGAAGGCGGGTCGCTCGGGGTCGGGGAACTCGACGGTGGAGAACACCCGGGAGATGAGCTGGCCGCGCCGGTTCATCAGCGTGCCCATCAGCAGCACGGTGACCGCGGGGACATCGCCACGGATGGCGAAGATCTGATTGCGGCCCAGGGCCGCGAGCGCGCGGTCGCCGGCCCAGTCCAGGACCGGATGCAGGGGTCCGAGGAAGTGCGCTTCCGGCCAGGTGGTGTTGTTGATGCCCTTGCCTTGTCGGGCGGCACGGAGCTGGGCATTGCCCGCCTGCTCGGTGGTGGCGAGTTTGAGATGTTCGTCGATGCGGCCGTGTTCTCGGTAGCTCTGAGGCAGGTGGGCGAGGCGCTGGCGGAGGTCGCGGGGTGGGACGAGTTCGGCGATGCCGTGATTGGCGTGGACGGTCCAGCCGACGCCACCCGCGGCGGGTGCGGCGTGCGGGACGTCGTTGTAGGCGGCGCGCAGGGCTTCGTCGAGGAACGTGACGTCGTCGCGGTAGAGGCTCTGGCGGGGAAGCTCGGGCAGGGGCTCGGGCTCGTCGGTGTCGAGCTGGGCGAAGAACGAGTCGAAGTCGTCACCGTCGAGGACGTCGTCGACGGTGCGGACCTGCTCGTCGAGGGTGGACTTACCCGCCAGCACGTCGCGGATCGCCGATTCCTCGTCGCCCACACTGTGTTTGCCCATCAGAGACGCGACATCGCCGAGGGCGGAATGGGCCTGGTTCTCGCGTTCGAGGAGCCTTGACAGCACGCGCAGGTCGCCGGAGAAATCGGGATCGGACGGTTCCAGGATCAGCGAGGAGATCACCGGCGGGAACTGCTGGCCGTAACGGTCGACGCGGCCGTTGCGCTGTTCGATGCGGATCAGCGACCACGGGATGTCGTAGTGGATGAGGTGGTGGCACTGGGCGTGCAGGTTGACGCCCTCGGAGGCGACATCGCCGGTGACCAGGACACGGACGGGGGAGCTCTCGAGTTTGAAACTGTCGACGATCTCCTGCTGTTCGATGTCGGAGAGGCCGCCGTGCAGCATCGCGATGTTCTCCGTTTTCAGGCCGAGCGCGGCGGGAAGCAGGTCGGTGAGCCATTTCAGCGTGGCGACGCGCTCGGCGAATACCACGGCGCGGGTGGTCGATTTCGCGCCGATGCCGATCTCCTTCAGCCGGGCGATGAGCGCGCCCTGCTTGCCCGCGGACTCGGTGAACGACTTGTCGTTCAGGTCGGCCAGGGTGTTCAGGGCGGCGAGCTCGGTGTGCTGCTCCGGGGTGTGCGGGCCGCCCTCGTCCCGGAGCTTCGCACGGCGCTGGTCGATCGACTCGGCGAGTGCGGCGGGGGAGGAGAGGAAGGCTTTGGCCAGGGTCCAGGGGAACAAGGACTTGGTTTCGCCGGAATACGGCGAACGGCCGGACTCGGGGTGCAGCCAGGTCCGGGACAACTCGCGGGCTACCGCATCCTCCGGTGCCGACGGCTGGACCAAGCGGTGCACGGGGTCGGCGCGTTCGGCCCAGTCGCTACCGACTTCCGCCGCGACTTCGTCGTGGTGGCGGTGTCGGCGGATGAGCAGGTTCTGCACGTCGGCCTTGGTGAAGGTGCCGTCGGCGGCGACGGCGGTGGGATCGAGCAGGCGCAGGAGTTCGGCGAAGGACTCCTCACGGCCGTTGTGCGGGGTGGCCGACGCGAGGATCAGGGCTTCGGTGTTGGGGGCCAGGATGCGCGCGAGTTCATTGTTCTGGGTGCCGACGTTGGTGAGGTTGTGGGATTCGTCGATGACGACGGCGTCCCAGGGCTGGCGTTCGAGGTGTGCCTTGTAGCGGGGGCTCTTGAGGGTGTCGATCGAGATGATCGCGCGCTTGTAGTAGGTGAACGGGTTACGTGTGGCGGGGAGCTTCTGGCGGACCTTCTGGATGCCCGCGGAGTCGAGGCGCACGAACGGCAGTGCGAAACGGCACCAGAGTTCGTGCTGCATCTGCTCCAGGACGTGTTTGGGGGTGACGATGAGAATGCGTTCACCCCGGCCACGGCGCACCAGCTCCGACAGGATCATGCCGATCTCGAGCGTCTTGCCAAGGCCCACCGCGTCGGCCAGCAGGATACGGGGCCGGATGTGCTGGGGGTCGAGGGCCTTGGCGACCGCGGCGCGCTGGTAACCGAGGGAGTCGGCGAGCATGTGGGTGGCGACGGTGAGCTGCTGGTCGCCGTAGGGGAAGGGAGTTTTGCGCAGGAGGGCTTCGAGCCAGAGCCGGGAGTCGCGGTAGTTCGAGGAGCCGTCGGGGACGACGACTGCTTTCGCGGGATCGCGGACCTCGATGTCGTCGAGGCTGTCGTAGAAGGTCGCGGTGGTGTCGGCGACGAGTTCGGACAGGCCGCGAACGCGCAGGAGCCAGCCGTCGGAGCCCTGTTCGGCCGAGGTGACCAACCATTCTTCGTCGCGGACGATGACGACAGAGCCGGGGGCGACGTTCAGCGGAGGGCGCTCGACGGCGGAGGTCATCAGGGGTGCTCCTGGTGGGTCGACACTGTGGTGGTCTGGTGGTCCAACTTTGTACCGAATCGGAGGCTCGCCGGTGCGGAATCGGCCCGATGCGGGCGAAGCCAGCGTAGGTGTGTGTGAAAACTATGTCAAACGAGTTGCCTGGTCTGCGGGATTGCCCTGGCGTCGGGTCTGGTGAGTGCTCGGCGGGGGCCGGTCCTTGCTACCGTTGCGGCGAAAGGGCTGGGGAACGGCGACGGTGGGAGGTGAAGGGTCTTGAGCGACGAGTCTGCCGCCGCGCGAACGGAACTCCTCCCTGGCGAGCGTCGCGCCGCCGGAGGCTATCTCGCGACACGTGACGATGTGCTCGCCGGACTCTCGTCCGTCGTCGTGCCCGAACTCGTCGCCGGAGTGCCGTTGGCGGCCACCGTCACGATCGGCGAGCTCGCCGACGCGGGAGCGATCACGGTGCTGGAATCACCGCCGACACTCGGATCGGGCTCGGGGGATTCGCCGATGCTCACCGCGAAAGATGTCCGCCTCGAGCGGAATCCGTCGGATTCGGGCGATCCAGGGACCCCGGGGGCGGTCTCGACGCGATTCGGTGACCTACTCGTCGTCCTCGGAGCGGGCCCGCTGTCGGTGCGCGTGATCGACTCGGCCGTGCTGGTCGCGCCCGGCGTGACCGTGGTTCGCGTGAATCCCGAGGTGATCGATCGGTACTTTCTCGCCGGGATACTTCGCGCAGCCGCGGACCGCGCCGACGGGCGCCTGCTCGACCTGTATCCCGTGACGTTCCCGAGGATGCCCTTCGCCGAACAGGCCGCGCGGGGAGAGGCAGTCGCGCAGCTGATCGCGGCCGAGACCGCCTTCCGGAGGCAGCGGACAGCAGTCGAACAGCTCGTGCGTGAGGGCTTTGCCGGCCTCGCCTCCGGTGCGCTGAAGCCCGCCGGCGACCCAGTGCGGGGCTGAGCGTGCCGCCGAAGATCATCGCCGATCGATACGAGCTGATCGAGGTCATCGGCCGAGGTGGCATGGGACAGGTGTTCCGGGGGTTCGACCGGCAGCTCAAGCGGCGGGTCGCGGTGAAGTTCATCCACGCCCACCTGGCGGGGGACCAGGAATGGGAGAAGCGGTTCGCCCGCGAGGCCGAACTCATGGCTCGGATGAGTCACCCAGGGATGCCCGCCGTCTACGACGCGGGGATCGACCCGGGCCCGCCGGACCGGCCCTACCTGGTCATGGAATACATCGACGGTGTCACCCTCGACGATGTGCTCGCCGCCCGCGGGCGGTTGCCGGTCGGGGCCGTCGCCTGTATCGGCGCGCAGACCGCTGCGGTGCTCGCGGAAGCGCACGGGCACAGCATCTTCCACCGCGACCTCAAACCGTCGAACCTCATGCTCTGCGCCGACGGGTCCGTCCGGGTGCTCGACTTCGGAATCGCGGTGGCGCTCGAAGCCGGACACGACCGGCTCACCCGGACGGGGTCGGGAATCGGTACACCGGAATATATGGCGCCGGAACAGGTCCGCGGGCACACCGTGGTGCCGCAGACCGACCTGTACGCGCTGGGACTGGTCATGTTCGAACTGCTGACCGGGGTCAGGGCAATGGCCGGTGCCTCGAACATCGACACGATGATCAATCAGATCAACGGTCAACCGCCCCCGCTGGAACGCGAACGCGATGACGTGCCCGCGGAACTGGCGGCACTGATCGGCACAATGCTGGCCAAACAGCATTCGCACCGGCCCGCCGACGCCGCGGCGGTCTACTCGGTGCTGCTGCGATACGTCGGCTCCCTCGACAGTCTGCTCGACCACCCGGACCCCGCCAGCCCGGCCCGCATGTACGCGACGGTGCTCGGCGCGGCGGCCGGTACGCCGGAACCGAACCCGGCGCGAAGACCTGCGCCCGGCACCGTCGCACCGGATTTCACCCGGGGCGACCTCGCTCGCGCGCTGCGGCATGCCCACGACCTGGCCGACGAGTCCCGGTATGTGCCCGCCATCGGCGAACTGCAAACCGTCCTGGCGATCGCCGTGCCGCGACTGGGTGGCCGCGACGTGGATGTGATCGACGCGCGGATCCGGCTCGCCGACTTGTGCGCGGAATCCGGTGATCACGAACAGGCCATCCGCCGCTACAGTGAGCTGATCGACGATCTCACCGCCGAACGCGGACCCTACGACGATCAGGTGATCTTGTGCCAGCGGCAACTCGCGCGAGCGCAGGTCGACAGCGGGCAGGTGCGGGCCGCGCTCACCCGCCTGCGCCGGCTACACGCCCAGCTCGCGGCCTGGCACGGATCCGATGACCGCCGCGTCGTGCAGTTCGCGGAGATGATCGAACAGATCCGCGCGGCCAACCGTTAGCTGTACAGACCTGCCGCCGTGCTGGCAGGCCGGGTCCCGGCAACGCTGCGCTGGCAGGCCTCCCCCGGGAGGTTGAGGTTACCCACCTCCGAAGTCATAAAACGCGCCACCGAGAGCGGTGTCTGGCACACTGGTCCGGCTCGCACTGACAGGGGTGGTGGACGAAGGTGAATGTGGCGAACGCGCGGTTCCCCGATGACAGCAGCTATCGCACGGCGCTGGCCGGTACGGTACAGGTCTGGCGGGAAGCGCTCATCGACCTGAGCAGCCGAAACCGACTGCTCAACTACAAAGCCACGCGCCTCACCTCGCTGGAGCTGACCAATCCCGGCGCGGAAAATATCCTCGCCGCGCTCGGTCGCGGGATCCGATTTGCGCCGCTGCCCGACGCCGACGACGATCCAGGAAGGGGTCCGGCGATCCGTGCGACGCGCTCGGCGTCGCCGACCGAGATCGTGACCGAAAAATCCACCACCAAGTCCCTGCACGCGACACTGAAAGCCCTGCAGCGCAAGGCAACCCAGATCTACAACGACTACGGCCTGTGGACGCTGCAGCTGGGCATCGGCAACCTGAACTGGCGGGAGGACAAGGCCGCAACAGGGTGCGACGCTCCACTGATCCTCATCCCTGTCCGAATCGAGCGCGACAAACGCGGCGACTATCTGCTCACCCTCAATTCCGATGACGACGCCCGGTTCAACCCCGCGCTGCGCATCAAACTCGAGCAACTGCACCTGGACTGGAACGTCGCCGAGAAGTATCAGCCCGACGAACTCGCGCAGGTCCTCGTGGCGACCACCGCCCTGGTGGCGAACAAGCCGTCCTGGACTGTGTCGGCGCGGGTGGTGCTCGGGATCTTCGCCTCCCACAAAGAGGCGATGTACCAGGACCTGCGCGACAACGTCGACGCGGTGATCGCCAGTGATCTGGTCGGCGCGGTGGCGCTGGGAGCCGACGCCCGGATCGACAGTGCGCGGTTCGTCTTCGATCCGATCGAACTCGATCGCATCGATGAGGTCGCGCCACCCGAGGACACGCCGCTGGTGCTCGACGCGGATTCCTCCCAGCGCCAGGCGGTCGCCGCCGCGGTCGGGGGCAACTCGTTCGTGCTCGACGGACCACCCGGAACCGGCAAGAGCCAGACCATCACCAACATCATCGCGGCTCTGCTGCACGCCGGGCGATCGGTGCTGTTCGTCTCGGAGAAAGCGGCCGCGCTCGACGTGGTGCTCAACCGGATGCGCACGGTCGGCCTCGACGGTTACGTTCTCGCGCTGCACAGCAACAACACCTCGCGGAAGGCGGTCGCGCAAGAACTCGGCCGCGCGCTGGTCGAGCAGCCCGCCCCGGTGCCGATGCGTCCCGAGGCGCTCGACGACCTGCGCGCCACCAGGCAGGCGCTGAGCGGCTACGCCCAGGCGATGAACCAGACCAGGATGCCGTTCGAGGCCTCGATTCACGAGGTCATCGGACGCCTGGGGCAACTGGCCGACACCGCCCTCGCCGACCATCTGCTGCCCGGACCGGGGAATCGTGGATTCGCCGTCGATCGCCTCGATCAACGCACACTGCGGGACCTGCTTGCAGCCGCCGAGACGATCGCGGACGTCTACGGCACCGTCTACGCCGAGGCGTATCCGTGGCGGGGCGTGATCACCGGATCCGAAAGCCCCGAAGTAGTACTGCGGCGCGCCGATGCCGCGCTGACCCAGCTCCGCGCGGTGGTGGCGGAATTCGCCGGTCTGGCGCCGGAATCCGGCGCCATCGATGACGAACCGGGCTTGGACCGGCTGGCGAATCTGATCAGGTTGCTCGCGATGCGGCATCCGGTACCCGAATCCTGGTTGTCGGCTGGGGGTTTCGATTCTGTCGTCGAGACTCCGGTACGTGACTTCCTGGCGCAACTGTACGACGTGCAGCAGGCGCGGACCAGGGCCGAACAGCTCGGTGGTGACCGGTGGGACGAGGTGCCCGAGTCGCTCGATCCGGATCCGCCCGCCGAGGAACAGGCGCTGCCCGCCCTCACCCCGGCAGGCATCGAACCCGCCGACCTCGCCATCCCGTATCTGAAAGAAGCGTGGACGAAGTTCGTCGAATGGATCGACGATCTGGAATCGCTGATCGATACCGTCACCGGACTGGCTGAATCCTTTGGTCTGCTCGCGCCGGGCACTCCGGAGGAAGTGCGCGGCCTCTGTCAGCTGAGCAGGCTGGCCGCCGCCGAGAACCTGCCACCCGCGGAAGTACTGGAACCCGGTGGCCCGGAACGGGCCGACGGCGCGGCAGTCGTTGTCGTCGCCCAGGCGTTGCGGCGCTTCGCGGTACGGCGCGGCGCCGTGCTGTCAGCCCAGCAGCGGGCCGCCGTCGGCCTGGGTGCCAACTGGCTGCGGGTTCCGCGGGACTGGTCGGCGACCCCGCCCATCAGTGAGGTGGAGCTGGCGCGACTGACACCGGCCGGGATCGACTTGTCGGCATTCACCGGACCACGAGCGGCCGAGAACTACAGCCGATTCGAGCTACTGGTTCAGCGGTTCGAGACCGCCGCGCGCCAGGCCGAGGCGATCGCCCTGCAGATCGGGATCGACCCGGAGATCCCGGTGGCCGATCTGGGCAGGCTGGTCGAGCTCGCCGACCTCGCCAGGATGCCGAATCGAGCGCTGCCGCAATGGTTCACACCCGACGGTGAAGTCCTGGTCGAGCAGATGGTCGCCGCTCTCACCGCCGCGCATGCCGAACTCGCGGCGGCCCGAGAAGTCGCGACCACGATCTTCGAGCCCGAACTCGTTCGCAACCCCGATGTTCCGGAAGCGATCGCGCGGTTGCAGGAACGCGGGCCGGGGTTCGGCAGGGGCCTGGTCAAACAGGTGCGAGACGATCGCAAGCTGATCGGGAGACTCACTGTCACCGGTTCCTGGCGTAAGGACCTGCACTCCCACCTCGCAGACGCGCTGCGTTGGTACCGGGCACAGGAGCAGTTCACCGCGATCACCGGCGAATACGCCGGGCTCCTGGGGCGCTATCTCGTCGACGGGGAACCGGACGTGCCCGCCGTCGTGGCCGCGACCGAGCAGTCGCGCCGGGTGGTCCGACTCGCCGGTTGCGGCCCCGCTGACCACCGGGCCCGCGGCCTGCTCGCCGGCATCTTCGCCGACGGTGTCGCCGACGATCCGGTCCTGGCCTGCCGCCGCGCCGATCTCTCCGCCGCCATCCAGTCCTGGGACGAAGAATGCACGCGGGCGCCACTGGCCGCTGTCGTCGGCGAGCTGGCCGGACAGACGCCCGCCGCGGTCGCCAGGTGGCTACGGGCACACCTGGACCCACTGAAGCGTGCCGAAACGCTGATCGAATCGACCAGCGCGCTGCCCGCTCCGGGCGACGGTGCAGTGGCGAATCTGACCCTGGCAGACGCGCGCGAAATGGTACACCTGGCGCAGGTCGCACAGGTGGCAACGGCCGACTTCGACAACCGCCAGGAAGTCGATC
Source organism: Nocardia thailandica NBRC 100428 (assembly GCF_000308795.1). Classification (GTDB taxonomy): domain Bacteria; phylum Actinomycetota; class Actinomycetes; order Mycobacteriales; family Mycobacteriaceae; genus Nocardia; species Nocardia thailandica. The sequence continues at coordinate 112,672 of NZ_BAGK01000071.1, forward strand.
GGCGGGTGCTCGGTCCCTGGTACCGCGGACTCGACACCGACTGTGGGCGTCTCTCGGCTGATCAGACCGAGATCCCGGCCGGGTGTGAGCCGATGTGGCGATTGCTCGAGCGCGCCCAGGCGGCCTCGGCGACTGCATCGGTGCCACCGGAGGCCATGCGGCTTCTCGGGCGGTACGCCGCGATCGAGGAATACGGTACGCGCGCACTGGCGGACGCCCTGCAGGCCGCGACGGTGATCGTGCGTGATGCCGGTGCGGCGGTGCTGGATCCCGTCCGGCGCCGGCGCTTGTGCGGTGTTCTCGCCGACGACGGCCCGCCGCGGCCGGACCTGGCGCGCAAGGGTGAGAAAGTGGCTGTCGCCCTGGATATTTGGATCGATCGCACTGCGGAGCACCACGCGACCGCACTGCTGCAGAAGCTGCCGCTGGCCACATCGATCGAATGGATGCGGGCGCACCTCGAACCGTTCCGTCGCGCCGTCGACTTCACCGGCACCGTGTCCCGGGTCGTCGGGAACAGCGAACTCACGCTGTCGCAGGCTCGCCGGACGGTCGACATGATCCGGAAGGCGCGGCTGGCGGAGGAGTCGCTGAGAGCGGGCGAACAGCAGTGGTCGGCGCTGTTCGGGCAGCTCTATGCCGGTGCCGGCACCGACGCCGACCAGATCGGGGCCGCGCTGGATTGGGCGCGCGGCGTCCGGCGAGCCGCGAACCCCCGCAACTACCACGGCAGTGGTGGCGCCGTCCGCAGCGGTCACGGGCTACCGCCCCTTTCGGAGACGGCCGCACGGGTCATGCTCGACGCCGCGCCGGAGACCACGTTCGCTCACGACCGCGAACAGTGGAACCAGCGGCGAGCGGAATTCGGCGACTGCTTCGGCGTACCCCATCGCGACGCCGCCCGACAGCGGCTCACCGGCTCGCTGTCCGGCGCGGCGGAGTGGCTGGGGCAGCTGGGCGGCGACCCGAACGGACCCGACGCCTGGTATCGGTACGCCTCGGCCGTCGCCGGTCTGACTACGCACGGCCTGCGAGGACTGCCCGAGAACGCGGCCAGGGAGGGCTTCGAGATCGCCGATCTGGAGTGGATCCTCGAGAAGTCCGTGCTCACCGCCTGGGTCGATCAGCAGCTGGAACGTGACCAGCGACTGTCTCCGCTACGGGCCGACGAACGCGAACGGGAAGTGGTCCGGTTCCGCGAAGGCGACCTGTCGCTGATCCGCAACGCACCGGCCAAGGTGATCGACAAAGTCAACCGCCAGCGCCCACAGAACATCACCATCGGTAGCGGGGCGACGATTCTGCGGGAGGCCGAGAAGAAGACACGGCACATGCCGGTGCGCAAGCTGCTCGGTGACTGCGGCGAGATCGTCCGCCGGATCAAGCCGTGCTTCATGATGAGCCCGCTGACCGTGAGCCAGTTCCTGCCGCCGGACTTCCGCTTCGATGTCGTCATCTTCGATGAGGCCTCGCAGGTCCTGCCCGAGGACGCGGTGAATTCTCTGTACCGGGCCCGGGCACTGATCGTCGCCGGTGACCAGAACCAGCTCCCACCTACCTCCTTCTTCAGTGTCACCGGCGACGCGGGCGAGGCCGAGTACACCGAGGACGGGGTCGACCAGTTCGAATCGGTGCTCGGACTCTGCAAAGGCAGCGGCGTGCTGCGTGGACTACCGCTGCGCTGGCACTACCGCAGCAGGCACGAAGACCTGATCGCGTTCAGCAACAACGACTTCTACGACAACAAGATGATCACCTTTCCGGGTGTCTACGAGACCGGGCCCGATATCGGCGTCGAGTTCTTCAAAGCCGACGGGGTCTACGACCGTGGCGGTCGCCGCGACAACCCCCGGGAAGCCGCACTCGTCGCACAGCGGGTCATCCACCATTTTCGGACCCGGTCCGAGCTCACCCTGGGGGTCGTCGCACTCTCCAAATCGCAGGCCGAGGCCATCGAGGCGGCGGTCGCCGACGCGCGCGCCCGGCACCCCGAACTCGAAAAGCATTTCAGCGACGACCGGCTCGACGGCTTCTTCGTGAAGAACCTCGAATCGGTCCAGGGTGACGAACGCGATGTCATCATCCTGTCGGTCGGATACGGCCCCGACAAGGACGGCAAGCTGCGCTCCGAATTCGGGCCGATCAACCGCAGTGGTGGCTGGCGGCGCCTGAATGTCGCGGTGACTCGGGCGCGGCAGCGCGTCGAGCTGGTCGCCTCCTTCTCCGGCGCCGAGCTCGGAACGCCGCCCAACGACGGTGTGCACCACCTCAAGCGGTATCTGCAGTACGCCGAATCCGGCTCCGGAATGCTGGCCGCGGCGGTCGCGCCCGACGAGCGGCCGCACATCGAGAACCCATTCCTGGAAGACGTGGCCTCCCTGCTGACGGAATGGGGATACGACGTGGTTCCCCGGATCGGCGTGGCGGGGTACCGGATCGACCTGGCCGTACGGCACCCGCAACATCCGGGAGTGTTCGCCCTCGGCATCGAATGCGACGGGCCGATGTACGACTCGACCCGGGTCGCCCGCGATCGGGACCGGCTGCGGGAAGATGTCCTGGTCAACCTCGGTTGGACGATGCACCGCATCTGGGGAACCGCGTGGCACCGGGACCGGCCGGGTGAGCTGGCGCGGCTCCGATCGGCCGTCGAAGCCGCCGTGACCGGTGATCCGCGCCCGGCGCGGCCCCCTGCCGCCCCGGTAAACATCGAGAAGCCGACACAGGCATCAGGTACCGGCACGGTGCCACCGGCGGAGAACACGAGGGCCGCGTCGGCGGCCACGCCGTCCTGGGCGACCGAGTACGACGGCTACTCGGTGAGCGAACTGCACCGGATGCGAACCGACCTCGCCGACCGCACAGGACAACCATGGGTGGCCGTGCAGGACCGGGAGGCGCAACCGCTCATCGCGGAGATCTGCCTGGCGATCGTCCGGCGGGAAGGACCGATCGAGCTGGACATGCTGGTCGCCCGGATCCGGGACGCGTGGGCGCTCGGCCGGGCCGGCGGGGTGGTGCGCAACCAGGTCGAGACGGTGCTGGCCCGCTCGGCTGCTCAGGGCACACTGCACTGCGAGGGCACCACCTATACCATCCCCGGAATCGCGGTGGAGACGGTGCGCACGCCGACCGCCATATGCGCGCGCCTCGTCGGGCAGGTGCCCGCGCCTGAACGGAAGCTGGCGATCACCTCGATGGTGCGGGACACCGTCGGAGCGCAACGCGCTGAACTGGTCAAGGAAGTCGCCCGCTTGTTCGGCTGGAACCGGGTCGGCACCGAAATCCGGGTGGCGCTCGAGGGTGACCTCGACGACCTGATCCGCGCGGGCATTGTCCGCGAAGCGTCGAAAGGGCTCAGCTATGGGTAGCGCACGTCGCTGACCGGGGGATACCGTCATACGGTTGGTCTGTTGTGTGAGGAGAGATCGGATGGTCGACGCGGGGACCGGAGCGGGCGCGGAGCTGGCGGATCGGGCTTCGCGGTTGTTCCGGTTTCTGGCGCGGGTGCAGGGTGTCGGTGGGCAGCCTGTGCTGGATGCCGACGATCTGGGTGCGATGCAGTGGCTCGGCGAGTTGCCCGAGAGCGCGGCTGTGCGGTTCACGCCGGGGTCGGAGGACAAGCCGTTCCTGCGGCTCGACAAGCTGGTGGTCCCGCCGCCGGTCGCAGCACCGGATGCCGAGGTGCGGGCCTGGCTGGTGCCGGGTCGGCTCGACGACTACACGGTGGAGCCCGCGCTACGGTCGCATCGGGTCGACGGGAGTGCACGGACCGAACGGCTGGCGGACCACCCCGAAGTGGCGGAGCGGTTCGGCGCGTGGTTGCGGCGGTGGCGGATGTGGGCCGAGCAGGCCCGGGTCGACGAACCCGCGCACCGGTGCTATCGAGCGGTGTACCGGATGTATTCCGATGTCCATGCCTCGGCAGAGAGTCGGGAGGCGGTGTTGGCGCTGGGGTGCGTGGTATGGCGGCGGCCCGGGGTCGGAGTCGTTCGCAGGCACGCACTCACGCTGCCGGTGAAGTTCGACTTCGACACCGACTCGGGCACTCTCACCGTGCGTCTCGATCTCGACACCGGTCGTCCTGCGGTGGAACTGCTGGATTTCCTCGACCCCGAGCTGATCCTCGACCCGGCTCTGCTGCGTGCGGCCGAGAAGGAATTCCTGCGTGGAACAGATCCTTTCGACCGGGACGCGGTCGCGGTGCTCATGCGGCGGCTGCTGCACAGCCTCGGACCCGACACCGGAGTGTTCGACGAGATGATGCCCGCGGTGGCGACGGCCGACCCGGTCGGCTATTACGCACCCGCATTGATCGTACGATCGCGCGGAACCAGGGGCCTCGCCCGGGTCCTCGACACCATTGCCGACCGGATCGCCGATCGCGGGTCGGTTCCGGTCGGCCTGCGCACACTGGTCGACGCGTCCTACGCCGCGGAGCCGGAGCCGCCCACCGACAGCGGCGCGATCGTCCAAGACGGTCCGGACAGCTTTCTTCCCCTGCCGCTCAACGCCGTTCAGCTCTCGATCCTGCGCCATGTCGACTGCCATACGCACACGATCGTGCAGGGGCCACCCGGAACCGGCAAGACGCACACCGCGGCTGCGCTTATCACGCATCTGCTGGCACAGGGCAAGCGGGTACTCGTCACCGCGCACACCGATCGCGCGCTGGCCGAAGTCCGGGGCAAGCTCCCCGGTGAGATCCGTGACCTCTGTGTCTCGGTGGCCGGGGCCACCCGTGACAATTTCGACGACCTGAAACTGTCCATGGAGCGGATCGCGGCCGCCGCCGACGCTCACGACGGGGGTGCCGCCCGGCGCAGGATCGCCGAGGTGAACGCGAGGATCGCCGAACTGCGGTCGGCCAGGGCGGGGCTGATGAAGCGGCTCCTGCACGAGCGGGAACACGAGGTCCTCGTTCACGAAATCGGTTCTTATCGCGGCACAGCCGCCGAACTGGTGCTGGCGCACCGAGCTGACGCCGACCGTTTCTCCTGGATCGCCGAGTTGGATCCTGCGCCGGGAACCCGACTGCCCGTCAGCCCGGGTGACGTGCGCGAATGGCGGACGCTGCTGCTCGACGAGGCACTGTCGGACCCGGACGTGGCCGGCGCGCAACTGCTCACGGTGGCCGATCTGCCCACGGTGGCACAGGTCGCGCATTGGCAGCGACGGCTGTCGGCGGCGTCGGAACGGGCCGGTGCCGTCGCCGCACACGCCAGCCGGCCGTGGATCGAGGCGATCCGCCGACTGCCGCCTGCCACCCGCGGCGAGATCTCGGCGACGGTGCGGCGGGTGGACAACGTGCTCACCGAGCTTTCCGGAAACCAGGACGAATGGGTCCGTGCAGCGGTCTCCGATGTTGCGCGGGGCCGCGGTGGGGTGTGGTTCGGGCGGCACCGGCGATCGCTCGAACTGCTCGCCCCGACGGCGGGTCTGCTCGACGAGCTGGGTATCGCGCAGGTGCGGGTCTCCGGCGGAGATCGCGGCGCACTCGTCGCGCTGGCGGAGGCGGTACTGCGGCTCATCGACAGCTCCGGGCCGCTGCGGGTTCGCGCGGATGGTGCGCCGCGCGTCGGTATCACCGCGAACAAGGCGCTCAAGGAAGCCGCGCCGCTGTTCGAGCGCGTTCGGGTCGACGGACGGATCCCGGTCGAGGCGGCGCACTTGCGGGCATTCCTCCGGCAGTGCGAACTCGACCGCCTCGTCGAACAGCTCGACGAGGTGTGGTCGGGAACCGGTGACGCGCTGCCGGGCAGTCTCGCGGTGCGTCTGGCGCAGCACCGGGCCGACGCCGAACAGCTGCGGTCGGTGCTCGGTATCGGCGCCGAACTCGTCGCGGCGGGGCAGCTTCTGCGCGGCTACGGGATCGTGGAACCGGACTGGTCGGACTCGGCCGCCCGGCGAACCCTCCTCGCCTCCTTCGACGCCGCGGCCGCGATCGACGAAGAGGACTCGGTCGCCGACCTGTTCGACCACGTCGCCGCCCGGGTGGCGGGCCTGCGGTATCAGCCGGGCGCGACCATCGAACTGCACGCACTGCATCGCGCGCTGGAGCAGCGTGATGTCGAGGGATACCAGCGGGCGCACGTCCGGCTGACCGAGCTGGCCGAGCTGCGGGTCCGGTTCGCTCGCCGCACCGACCTCGAGATTCGGCTGGCGCAGTGGCCGCGCCTGCGCGCCGCCGTGGCCGCTACGGCGGGATCGCCGGTCTGGGACACCCGGCTGACCGAACTCGAACAGGCCTGGGATTGGGCCGCTCTGGGCGCATGGCTGGCCGGCCTCGGCCACGAACCGGTCAATGAGCTGTTCGACCAGCTCGACGACATCGAAACCGGACTGCGGGCCGAGGCCACGCGGCTGGCGGTCGTCAAGGCCTGGGACCGCGCCGTCGCACCGGAACGGCTGGGGCCCGGAACCCGAACGGACCTGCGGCAGTACGCACAACTGGTCCGGCGCCTCGGCAAGGGCACTGGTATGCACGCCGATCGCAGGCGGCGAGAGATCCGCGAGACCATGGGCCGCTGCCGATCGGCCGTGCCGGTATGGATCATGCCGATCTACCGGGTGGTCGAACAGCTCGACATCGAACCCGACATGTTCGACGTCGTCGTGGTCGACGAGGCTTCCCAGGCCGGGGCCGAAGCAGTATTCCTGCAATACCTGGCGCCACGCATCGTGGTGATCGGGGACGAGCGGCAGGTGTCGCCGTCGGGGGTCGGCGTGAAGATCGATACCGTGCGTGGGCTGGCCGAACAGTACCTGGCCGGTGATCCGCGCAAGGCCAGCTGGATCGATACCAAACGCAGTCTGTTCGACGACGCGAGTATGCGGTTCGCCTCGCGCCTGACCTTGATCGAGCACCGGCGCTGTGTGCCGGAAATCATCGGGTTCTCCAACAAGATCGCCTACGCCAAGGACGCCAAACCGCTGATTCCCGTCCGGGTCTACGGCAGTGACCGGCTTCCGCCCATTCGCACCGAGTACGTGGTCGGCGGGGTGAGCACCAAGAGCAATCTCAACGAGGCCGAAGCGGATCGGATCGTGGCCCGAGTGCGCGCGTGTCTGAGCGATCCGCGGTACGCGTCCAAGACTTTCGGGGTGGTGTCACTGCTCGGCACGGCGCAGGCCGAGCTTATCTGGAACAAGCTGCTGGCGGTGATCCCACCCGAGGAGATCGATCGCCGGCGGCTGCGCTGCGGTGACGCGGCGGACTTCCAGGGCGCCGAACGCGATGTCATGTTCCTGTCGATGGTGAAATCCGCCGAACCCGGCACGCGGCTGATGCCGCAGACCGGCGAAGCCGCCATCCAGCGCTACAACGTTGCCGTCTCCCGCGCCGCCGATCAGCTGTGGCTGTTCCATTCGCTGCGGCTCGACGAACTCCTAAATCCCGACGACATGCGCTACCAGCTGCTCGACTACTGCCTGTCCCACGACACCGAACCCGCGTACGCACAGCGGCTGCTGCCCGCGCCGGTGCGGGAGGACCGCAGGGTCGTCCCGTTCACCACGGTGTTCGCGCAGCAGGTGTTCAACCGGATCCTGGCCCGCAACTACCAGGTGGTCGCCGGATACGAGGTCGGCGCGCACCTTCTGGATATGGTGGTGATCGGCGGGCACATCCGGGTAGCGGTCCTCTGCGAGAGCGATGACTGGACCGGACCCGCCGCGTACCAGCAAGAGCTGGGCTGGCAGCGAGATCTCCAGCGGTGCGGGTGGCCGTTCTTCCGAATCCGCCGGTCACAGTTCGTGTTCGACCCCGACGACGCGCTGGCGCCGCTGTGGGAGCTGCTCGGCTCGGTAGGGCTCACCCCGGTGAGCGAGTTGCCGGAACCGGACGTGGCACCGGAGCCGATCCCACCAGAGCCACCGGTTCTCCTGCGCGAGGCCGTCTTCGCGGTGATCCCCGAGGCGGAGGTGCTCGCCGGGTTCCGGTGGGACAAGCCTTGGGTCGATGAAGCCTCCGGCGACACATCGGTTCTCGACACCCGCCCGGATGCATCCGAGCCGGACACGCCGGACGTGGACAGGGAGCGGGTTATCCCGGAACCGTCTCGATGTGAGGTGGATACGGTACCCGTGCTTCCGGTCGGCGACACGACTCCGGAAGCTTCGCGGCTCCGGGGCGGTGTACGCGAACGGCTCGCCAGTACATGCACCGGCGAGCCGGCGGAGTACCGGTCGTTCTCGGACCTGCTCGCGGTGTCGCAGGCCGGCTACAACATCGCGTCCGCAAAGGAAGATGTGCTACGCATCGTCGCGGTCGAGGGGCCGGTGACAGCCGCCCGGTTGCATGCCGTCGTCGCCAGGGTGCGCAGCGCTGACGACGAGGTCGCGGATCGGGCTCCGGTGCTGGTGGATCGTGCGCTGGAAATCGCTGTGCGGCAAGGTTTCCTCGTCGCCGATGACTTTCTCGAACTCGGGCAGTCGCGATGGTTCAGCTACCGGACCCCCGAACAGCCCGCCTATCTGCCGCGCCTGCTCGGCGTGCGCGCGATAGACCAGGTGCCGGTGCGGGAGCTGGCCGAGGTACTCTTCCGAACCGCCGAATCCACCGGCTGGAACGATCGGGTGGCCCTCATGACGCGAGCCGTCGCCACCTTGGGACAGGGGCAGCTGACCGACCGGGCGATCGCGGCGCTGGCCATCGTCCTGCCGATTGCCGAGCGGCGGGCGGGGTATCGCTGATCAGAGCAGCCCGTGCGGGGTGGTGCCCCGAAGGAAGGCCGCCAGCTGAATGAGGCGGTATGACGGTATCGGCAGGCCGGCGAGGTCGGCCATGAGCTGGTACATGCCACCGATCGGGTCCTCGGACGAGACGGCCCAGGCGGCGATGTTGCCGGAATACCGCACCAGGTCTGCGTGGTCGGTGTGTGGTGCGGTCGACAGCAAGAGGAGATCCTCGCTGTCACCGCCGATGTCGTGAAAGACGAGATCGCCTGCGCAGGCGGCAGTTTCGGCGAGCTCGCGCAGTTCTGCCGGATCGCAGCACCCGACTACATCGCCGATCTCCTCGGCGGTCCCGATTCCGCCGAGTTTCATGAGCTCGGCCAGGAAGTCGGTGTAGATACCGGGTTCGGTGTGATCGTCGTAGCCGCCCTCGTCCGCTGAGGCGGGGTAGACCTCCGGAGTCTCGACGGTTCCGGACCTGAGCACCGCAGCGGCAAGCTCATCGGCGCCCGCCACATCGGCGGCGGGTTCAGCGACATCCACATCGGCGACAGCCGATTCCGGGGCAGGCGCCGCAGCGGCGGCTGCGTCGTCCGCGTCGGCCGGAACTGGATCGGCGGTGGCCGGCTCGGGGACAAGTGCTTCGGTTACCGCGCTGTTGTCGCGGGGTGCCGTGCGATGCCACTGCTCCAGCAGCGTGATCAAACCTGCAGGATCGGTCCGGACCGTCTCGGCGGCGAGGGGGCGGATGGCCGCTGTCGCATCGGCATCGTGGGCCGGGTCCTCCGGGGAACCGATGACGAACAGGACGATGACCAGCCTGGGCCGGCGTGGTGCGGACGACCGGACGACACGGCCGAGTCGGTGGATCAGCTGGGTGGAGTCGCGGCTGCGGGCAAGAACGAGTGCGATGCCCGCGTCGGGGACCGCCAGCGCGGGCTCCAAGATCCGCTGCTCGACGAGCACCTTCAGCGATCTGTCGGCAAGCCGGTCGGCGATGGCCGACCGCTGGGCCGGGGTGAGTGCGGCGCTGGTCGTAGCAACGGGAATGCCACGGTCGGCGAGCAGCTGATGGACGCGGCCCGCGGCGACGGGTCGGTCGGCGAAGACTATCGTCTGGGTGCCGGCCAGGACATCTGTGGGAAGAAGCTCCAGCACCTCGGCCTTGGCCCGGCACTCGGCCAGGATCGTCGCGCGGTCGGATACCGCGGTCAGATAGCGATTCGCGTGGTGGGCGCCGGAGCCGCGGCCTGCGGCGAGAGCGTCGACGAAAGCCCGGAACTCCGCGGCGGATTCGGGGGCACCGTAGCTTCCGGTAAGAGTGTCGTACTGGCGTTCGACCAAGGCGTTCGCCCGGTCGAGACTGGCACGTTCCTTGGCGTCGAGTTGGACCCCGACCTGGACGAGCGTGACCGGGTCCAGCAGTCTCTCGGCACGTGCGGTCGCGTAGTCGCATCCCGCGACGAACAACGGACCGAAATACGGGACGAGCTGGGTGCGCACGGTCTGGTTGCCGCGATCGACCGCCCTGCTCAAGCCCAGCCGGGCCGTGAACTGATCGGTGAGGGCATGGGCGAACACGCCCGCACTGTGCCGATCGAGATCATCCACGACCAGCAGCGCGTCAGAACACTGCGTGGGCGGCGCAATCTGGCGGAGCCGGTTGGCGGTCGCCGGAGTCAAGATCGCGACCTGCCACGTTCTTTCGGTGTTCGGCCGCGCCTCACCACCCGGACCCACGACACGGTGGCCGGGGGCCATCTCGGCGAGCCGGGAGAGCCAGATCGCGCGGGCCGCGTCGTCTGCGACGATCACCACGGCGGGAGTGCCCGCCGTCATCGCCTCGACAACGACGCGCATGCCGAGCGCGGACTTCCCGGTGCCACCGACAGCTTCGATGATGCCTTTGCGTCCGTTGTCGGTCCAGGCGGCCAATGCGCGCTGCTGCCAGCTGCGCAGCGGCGGCCATGAGGCGGGCTCCAGCCGGTCGACAGGACGAGCCGCTGCCGATCTGACCTTCGCGGTGACCGCGGATTTGCGCTCCCGCAGTGACCAGCGGGGCGGGTTGCCCGAGGCGTCAACCACGAACCGGGCTCGCTCGGTGTAGAGCACGCGGTTCACCACGGTCCGGTCGATCGCGGGATCGTTCAGAGCGGCCGCGATCTGTGGTGCGCTCTGGTCTGGGAGCGTTAGCAGGAGGGCGGCGATCTGCTCCACCAACTCATCGCTCACCGCACACCGCCTTCCGCTTCGGCCGCCACGGCCTCGGTCGAGGGTAGCGGCTACGGCGGTCGTTCGGCGGCGCACCCGCGGTAGGGCAAACCGTGGGTTGCCGAGTGGACCACACAGGCGCACCGGTGGTGCGATGATGGACGGGTAGGTCAGAGGTTTGCCGCGGGTGGAGTTGGGTAGCGGCTGGGTGAAGGGGAGGGTTCGTGCCGGATACGCTGGTCTGGCGGGAAGCCGAAGACGAGGAGTTCCGGCAGGCCCGGCGGCTCGAGCAGGTATCACTGTTCGCCGAGCTCAACCTCGACTACGACGAGATCGCCCGTACTCGCGACCTGCTCGGTCAGGTCATCCGTGACCATCGGCGGCAGCTCGGGGCGGCGCGGCTGATCGCCCGGTTCCCCGCGCTCACCTTGACCACGCTGGTGGGCCACGCCGGTCTCGAGTACGAGCAGGGCAGATACTGGGAGTCGTTCTGGGACGAACTCGGGCTGGCGCGCGAGCAGGAGTTCGAGAACCTGTTGCGTGGGCGGGTGCCCGCGCTGTTGCAGAGGTTCAGAATGCGTGAATTCCCGGAGCTCAGGTCGCAATATGTGCAGATGTTGGCCGTGCACGCCGGTGTCCCGGTGTACTGCCTCGGCGATCTGGTCGACATCATCGAGGAACACATCGCCCACGGGCGCGATCCGAGCGGAGCGGCTGTCTTCGACTGGCTCACTCAGCCGGGTATGGAATATCGACTGAACAGGCTCGATATGCCGGTGCGCAACTTCCTGCAGCACGGTGGGGAGGTCGCCGTCGACATCGTCGACCGGATCATCGAGTTCGCCGACTATGCGCGGGAACATCCCGACTACGCGAACGACCTGGATCTCGACACGTCGACCACCGGCATCCCGAGCCTGCTGCTCGACGCGCTCATCGACCGGTGGAAGGAGAAGCCGTTCGGTGTCGCCGCCGGGCAGGCAGCCGAGCGGGCAACCCGGTCGCCCAGGCCGGTGCTCGCCTACTCCCGCACCGATGATCAGATCGTCGTCGAGGTGCCCGTCCCCCCGACCGGCACCGAGAGTCCGTGGCTGGTGTCGTTCGACGGCGAGACCACAACTGTCCATGCCCGGCGCGGCTGGGGGATCGCCGCGGGCGAGGCGCAGCCGACCACCGCGGTGCCGGTACCGCGCCGGGTGCGTGAGGTGGTGCTGCGACACGAGGCAGCCGGGTTGGACCACCGGATTCCACTCGTGGACAGAGCGGATCCGTTACTGGTGTTCGACGAGCAGGGCAGGCATCTGTCGCGGCACGTCGCGCTGCCCCGTGGTGAGGTCATCGCCGTGCATCCGGCGCGGGCCGAACTGTGCGATCTGCACACCGGCGCGCCGGCTGTCTGGATCGTGGGGGCCATACCGGTGGGCTGGCAGGACTGGGTGGCCCGGGTCTACGACCTGTCCGAGACCGACGCGGTGGTACTGCGCGACGACAACCGGCTCGGCACACCACGCCGAGTCCGGCGGACCGGCTCCGCGCGCCTGGAACTTCCGGAACCTGTCGAGGGCACGTTCACGCGATCGGGGATGCCGGTATACGCCGAACGTCCCGGCGTCGACCTGCCCCCTCATGTGGTCGAACCGGTGGAGTGGCGGATCCGGGTGCGCCACCACGCCACTGTCGACTGGCTGGCCGACGATGTCTGGGTATCCGCCACTGAAGAGGTGTCGCTGGACCCGTTCGAGGGACTCGCACCTGGTCTGTTCGGATTCTTCGACGTGGTCATCAGCGGACCGCTCGGCCAGGACATCCGGCACACCCTATTCCTGGCAGAAGGGCTCGAGGTCGAGCACGCCGCCGAATTCCGCGTGCCGGTCCCGAACGGGCTGGCGGCGACCGTCGCGACTGTCACGGTGCCGCCCCCGTTGCGCGTGGACCAGGCATCCCTCGAGTTCGGAGTCACCGACCGGGAAACGCAGCTGGCCGTGCACGGTCCGGCACGGACCGAACGGCTCGTGGTGCGGCCACCCGCAGTGGAACTGCGCGTCGATCCGGTCGGAACGGCGGCTCGCTGGCGCACTGTGGCACCGATGCTGACCGTCGATGATCTCGCCGAGCACCGGATCGCGGCCGCACGGGTACCGGGATCGGTCGAGGTCGACATCGTTCTGACCGACGAAGCCGGCGAGATACATCAGTTTGCCCGCCCGGAAGTCGGGCGCGACAACGTCTTCCATGCGCCGACCCGTGAATTCGCCGATACGGCGCGGGCGCTGCGGCGCTCCCGCCTGATGGTGCGGATCGACACCGAGGACGACGAGACCACGTCGGTCGTCCTCGCCCGGATCCAGCCTCGCCGCCTGATCGCCGGGGTAGTACTCGACGGCGATCAGCTGGTCTTCTCCGGTGCTGCTGATCCCGACCTGGCGGCGTACGTCTGGCCGCGCACAGCGCCGTGGCGCGCTCCGATCCAGGTCCGACTTGCCGAGGGCCGGGCGCCGCTGCCGCCGGAATTCATCGGTGCGGGGTCGCTGACCGTCCAGGTGTTCGTCGACGATCCGTGGACAGTGATCACCGCACCGGACGAACCCGACGATACGGCGTTGACTGTCTCCCAGCCCGGCTGGATGACCGATTCCGATCCCGGACGCGCCGATCTGTCCAGGTTCCTCGCCGGTGCGGGGGAACTGCCCAGCACTAGTTCGGCAGTGCCCGAGGCATGGACGGTTTTTGCCTCGGCGCGCAGTTCCGCGGTGCGTACGGCATTGCGGGAGGTACTGCACGCGGACCCTCGCTCCTCGATCGAGGCGCTGGATCGCAGTACCCTCGCGCGGGCCGACGCCGTCCCGCTGCTCATCGCCAGCGGGCTCGTCGAACGGGACTTCTCCTCGCCCATCCAGTCGGCACCGCCCACCGACCCCTGGCTCCGGTGCCTGGTCGGCATCGCCGATCTGCCGTTCTTCGCACTCCGGCAGCCGGATTCGGTTGCCGCAGAACGGCTGCGGTCCGGATTGGCGAACTACGGCGGTGGGCCGCTGCTCGACCTGCTGGCCGGGGACCCTGCTCCGAGTCACGCCGATATCTTCGATGCGGGAAGTGTCGCCCTGCACTACTTCCCCGCCGAGCAATTCGCCGAGATGAAGGCTGCCTGCGGCATCATCCCCGCCGCCCTGCTCGATCCGGACACCCGGCGCGGTGCGATCTTCGAGGCGTTCGAGCATCGGCTGGACTGGCAGAACGATCCGGCGCGGGAAGAGATGATCCGGCATTCGGCCGAACTGATGCCGCTACTCCGGCGGGCCGCGCGCCCCGTCTACGAGGTGGTCGGTCTGCGCAATGAGGCATTGGACGGTGCCGACACAGCTCGCTTTCCGTGGTTGTTGTTATCCCTGCAATCGCTGCTGTTCGCCGCGGTCGCCCGGCTGAGGGCCAGGTCCCAGATCCGGGATTGGTCGATGCCCGCGCCGATGCGAGATTCCTGGCGGCGGCTGGCCGAATTGTGTCCCGCCCTGGTACGGACCGACATCCTCATTGCCGATGCGCTCGCGTCCTACGCGCTGCATCAGGACGTCATCGACACGATCGGAGGAGAACAGTGACCGAGCGGCTCGATCCGCTTCTGGCAGGCGCGGATATCGAAGAAGGCTACAAGCGGTATCTGAAAACCATGCTGGCACCGCGTGATCCGGCGCTTGCCGCCGCATTCGACCGCGCTGTCGACGAAACGTCGCTGCTCACCAAGGGGCCGCTGCTCGAACTCACCCCGCCGTACGCGGCAGGCGCGTCGCTGCGAGAGCTGATCACCGAAGGTGTCCTGCACCCGGGCCTGGACGAGCTGACCGCGCTCGAGCTGGACCGGCCGCTGTACCGGCATCAGGAGACCGCGGTCCGCAAGGCGGTAGCGGGCCGCAATCTCGTGGTCAGTACCGGCACCGGCTCGGGTAAGACCGAGAGTTTCCTGCTACCGATCTTCAACGAGCTGGTCACCCAGAAGGCCGCCGGTACGCTCGGCCCAGGCGTGCGCGCGCTGTTGCTGTATCCGATGAATGCCCTCGCCAACGACCAGCTCAAGCGGTTGCGCACCTTGCTGGCGGCGACCCCGGACCTCACCTTCGGCCGCTACACCGGGGAGACCAAAAGGCGGACGGCCGATGCCGAGGCGGTCTACCGGTCCATGTTCCCCGGCGTCGAACGGTTGCCCAACGAGCTGCTCAGCCGCGAGGAGATGTGGCAGTCGCCGCCGAATATTCTGCTCACCAACTACGCCATGCTCGAATACCTGCTGCTGCGGCCGCGGGACATGGAGCTGTTCGACGGGCAGCACGCAGGGCACTGGAAGTTCGTCGCGCTCGACGAGGCACACGTCTACGACGGCGCCCAGGGCAGTGAAGTCGGACTGCTGTTGCGCAGGCTGCGTGATCGCGTGGGCGGTGACCGCAACCTGCAATGCATCGCGACCTCGGCGTCGCTGTCGGGCAGCACCGAGGACAAGCAGGGCATCGAAGCGACCGCGTTCGCGCGCAAGCTCTTCGACGCGAAGTTCGAATTCGTCGCCGGAGAGCCGGATCGCCAGGACCTGGTGACCGCGACGCGCAAACCGAGTCGTCCGGCGCCTACCTGGCAGCTCGACGATGACAAACTGCTGCTGATGGCCGAACCCGACGCGGACCTGACGTGGATGGCGGCCAATGTCCCCTCCGGTGACATCGCCGACGCGCTGCACGCGGAGAAGCGCACCGCAGACCTGATCCGGTTCGCCGGAAACCGGCCGCGCAGCGCCGCCGAGCTGGCCGAGAACCTCTGGCCCGGCGACGGGAACGCCGCGGCCAAGCTCGAAGCCTTGGTCACGCTCGGATCCAGAGTGACCGAGGCGGACGGTAATCCGGTACTGTCGGCCCGCTACCACCTGTTTGTCCGTGCCACCGAGGGCGCCTTCGTCAGCTTCGGTGACACCGGGCCGCGGGTGCTGCTCGGACGACACGAGATCGATCCGGACAGTGGGCGCGCGGTCTTCGAGTTCGGCACCTGCCACCGCTGCGGCGCGGTACATCTCGCAGGGCAGCGCGAACCCGACGGCGCGCGGGAGTTCTTCCGGCCCGCCAAGGGTGAGGCAAAGGTCAAATGGCTGGTGTTGACCGACAATGTGGCCGCCGACGTCATCGACGAGGACGATGCCACCCTCGATGAGGAGGTCGGCTCCGACCGGGGAACCGGTCTGCGGACACTCTGTGCGGGGTGCGGCCGGCTCGACGCAGGCGCAGGCACCTGTGCGCTGAGCTGCCCGGGTGGCCCGCTCCTGCGGGTCCGGGAGCATCCAGCGGCGCGGCGGATCATGAGCCGCTGTACCGAATGCGGTGCGCGGGCCAGGCAGGTCATCCGCCGGTTGCGCACCGACACCAACGCGGCACCCGCGGT
>NZ_BAGK01000070.1 GCF_000308795.1 Nocardia thailandica NBRC 100428
GGGCGTGGCGGTCACGGCGCTGGCGACCTGGACCGTGCTCGGCGGACGCAGCCTGGCCCGGGTCGGGCACCGCATGGCCGACCGCCTGGAGGACGGCGACCTCGAGGGCGCGCGCGAGCTGCTGCCGTCGCTGTGCGGCCGCGACCCGTCGGTCCTCGACGCCGACGGGCTGGCCAGGGCCGCGCTGGAATCCATCG
>NZ_BAGK01000069.1 GCF_000308795.1 Nocardia thailandica NBRC 100428
TCCCTCCGTGTGCCTTGGTCAGGCCGGCGAAGTTGCGGAACAGCGCCGCCCCGAACTCGCTCGACACCGACTCCGGATGGAACTGCACGCCCCACTGCGGGCGCGCGCGGTGCCGGACGCCCATGATCACCCCGTCGGCCGAGGTCGCGGTGACCTCCAGCTCGGGCGGCAGCGGCCCTTCGGCGGCCAGCGAGTGGTAGCGGACGACGGTGAAGTCCTGCGGCAGTCCCGCGAACAGGTCCCGCTCGTCGTGGTGGATCCGGTCCAGGTAGCCGTGACGGGGACGCGGCGCGCGCCCGACCACCCCGCCCGCGCCGACCACGATGCCCTGGTGGCCCAGGCACACGCCGAGCAGCGGCAGCGGGCACTCGGCGATCACCGCCGTGGAGATCCCCATGTCGCCGGGCCGGTCGGGCCGCCCGGGTCCGGGGGAGACGACGACGTTGTCGAAGCGCGCCAGCTCGAGCGCGGCCACGGTGTCCACCTCGTCGTTGCGCACGACCACCGTCTCGGTCCCGACCTCGCTCATGAGCTGATAGAGGTTGTAGGTGAACGAGTCGTAATTGTCGATCAGCAACGTGCGCATGGTGCTCAGAACCCTACGCCGGGCGAATCCGCACCTCGGCGCGACGTGTCCGGGCACAATGTGGGCCATGTCTGTTTCGCAGCCGGTCGACATCGACCCGACGATCGCGGACTTCGCGGCGATCACCGCCTGGATGGATGCCGAGGGCCTGCCCGGCGGCCCGGTCGGCGCCGTCGCCGCGATCGGCGGCGGCACCCAGAACATCATGCTGCGGTTCACCCGCGGCGACCGCGAGTACGTGCTGCGGCGCGGCCCGAAACACCTGCGCCCCAAGAGCAACGAGGTCATCGCCCGCGAGTTCCGGCTGCTCGGCGCCCTCGACGGCGCCGGGGTCCGCGCGCCGCACGTCATCGCCGCCTGTCCCGACGACGGCGTCATCGGCGCGGTCTTCTACCTGATGGACCCGATCGACGGGTTCAATCCGCAGACCGAGCTGCCCGCCCTGCACGCCGGCGACGCCGAGGTCCGCAGGCAGATGGGCCTGTCGGCGGTCGAGGCCATCGCCCGCCTCGGCGGGGTCGACTACGCCGCGCTCGGCCTCGCGGACTACGGGCGCCCCGACGGCTTCCTCGAACGCCAGGTGCCGCGGTGGCTCGGCGAGCTCGAGTCCTACGGCGCCAACGAGGGCTACCCCGGCCCGGAGATCCCCGGCGTGGCGCGGATCGCGGACTGGCTCGAGCGGCACCGCCCGGCGGAGTGGACGCCGGGCATCCTGCACGGCGACTGTCACCTGGCCAACATGATGTTCGAGTACGACAGCCCGCGGGTGGCGGCGATGGTGGACTGGGAGATGTCGACCATCGGCGACCCGCTGCTCGACCTCGGCTGGCAACTGGCCACCCGCCCGGAACCGGGCACCGCGGGCGCCGGGCTCATGGGCACCCTCGGCCAGGTCGGCGGCCTGCCGACACAGGCCGAGATGATCGAGCACTACGGGCGCTTCTCCGACCGCGACCTGAGCGCGGTCACCTGGTACACCGTGCTGGCCTGCTTCAAGCTCGGCATCGTGCTCGAGGGCACCCACGCCCGGGCCTTCGCCGGGAAGGCGCCCAAGCAGATCGGTGACTTCCTGCACGCGGTCACCCTCGAGCTCTTCGACCAGGCGCGGCGCCTGGCGGAGTGACTGCCCGGATCTCGGCGCAGGTTGGCAGTAATTTGCTGGCCGATGAGTTTCGGACACTCTACGGTGGGGGTCATGCCGATCGTGCCCGACACCAAGGACTGGACCTGGGTCCTCGAACAGACCTGCCCCGCCTGTGGATTCGACGCCCCGTCCACCGACTACGCCGCCGTCCCCGACCTCGCTGCGGCCGCGGCCGCGCGGATCGGGGCCGCGCTCGCCCGCGCGGACGCCCGCGTGCGCCCGGACGAGTCGACCTGGTCGGTCCTCGAATACGGGGCGCACGTCCGCGACGTGTGCCGGATCTTCGACACCAGGCTGGCGCTGGTCCTGGCCGGTGACGGCGTCGCGGTGCCCCGCTTCGCGAACTGGGACCAGGACGCGACGGCCGTCGCCGAACGCTACGGCGAGCAGGACCCGGCCCGGGTCGCCGCCGAGCTCGATGCGGCCGCCGCGGCGGTCTGCGCCGCCTTCGCCGCGGTCGCCCCCGACCGGCGCGCGCTGCGGGGCGCGCGCAGCGACGGCGCGCTCTTCACGGTCGATTCCCTCGCCCGCTACTTCCTCCACGACCTCGTCCATCACGTCCACGACGTGCGCGGATAGGAAATTTTCGGCAACGTTTCTAGAACGTGTTTCAGAATCGCCGGATTTTCCGTAGGGTGAGTGCAGTCACAAGAAGGCACCACTGCAAGGCGAGAGGTCGAGGCGGAGATGAAGACGAAGGGCGCGATCCTGTGGGGCACCGATCAGCCGTGGTCGGTCGAGGAGATCGAGATCGGTGACCCCGTCGCCGGTGAGGTGCAGATCCGCCTCGAGACCGCGGGCATGTGCCACTCCGACCACCACATCGTCACCGGCGCCACCCCGATGCCGGCGTTCCCGGTCATGGGTGGCCACGAGGGCGCGGGCGTGATCACCAAGCTCGGACCGAACTGTCCGGCCGACCTCGCCGTGGGCGACCACGTCATCCTCTCGTTCATCCCCGCCTGCGGCCGCTGCCCGGCGTGCGTGGCCGGGCACATGGCGCTGTGCGACCTGGGCGCGGGTCTGCTGATGGGCCAGGCGATCTCCGACGGCACCTACCGCATCCAGGCGCGCGGCGAGAACGTCATCCCCATGTGCCTGCTCGGCACGTTCTCCCCCTACATGACCGTGCACCACACCTCGGTCGTCAAGATCGACCCGACCATCCCCTTCGAGGTGGCCTGCCTCGTCGGCTGCGGCGTGCCGACCGGCTTCGGCTCCTCCACCCACGTCGCGCAGGTGTCCCCGGGCGAGACCGTGGTCATCGCGGGCATCGGCGGCGTCGGCATGAGCGCGCTGCAGGGCGCGGTGCTCTCCGGCGCCTCCAAGGTCGTCGCCATCGACCCGAACCCGTGGAAGCGGGAGCAGGCGCAGAAGTTCGGCGCCACCCACACCTACGAATCGATGGCGGCCGCCATCATGCCGCTCATGGAGGCCACCGAGGGTCGCATGGCCGAGAAGGTCATCCTGACCATGGGCGAGATGCACGGCGACTACGTCGAGGAGGGCCTGATCCTCACCGCCAAGGCGGGCACCCTGGTCGTCACCTCGATGGGCCGCATGGACGCTGGCGACGTGAAGATGAACAGCTTCCTGCTCTCGATGCTGCAGAAGACGGTCAAGGGCTGCATCTTCGGCGGCGGCAACGCCCGCCAGGACGCCCCGCGCCTGCTGCAGCTCTACAAGTCCGGCCAGCTCAACCTCGACGACATGGTGACCCGGAGCTACTCCCTCGAGGAGATCAACCAGGGCTACCAGGACATGCTCGACGGCAAGAACATCCGCGGCATCATCCGCTACACCGAGAACGACTGGTAGGACTCAGCGTTTCCGCTCGGCCAGCCGCACCGCGATCCGCGCGATGAGATCGTAGGGAATCGGCTGGCCGAGCGGGAATTTCAGCGTGCCGCGCCCCGCCTTGTACGGGGCGATGTCCGCCTCGAACGCCTCGTCCCCCTCGGGGATGGGATAGATGCTCACGTGCTGTTTCCAGCCGGCGAAGGACAGCACCGGGCGGTCGCCGAGGGTGATCGCGGGCATGTCGTAGGAGATCGTCTCGCCCGCTCCCGGCAGCGCCTCGTGCACCGTGTCGCGGATCCGCTGCAGGATCGCCCGCTCCGGGTCGGGGAACGCGGCCAGGTAGTCCTCGACCGAGGCCGGCTTGTCGGGCATGGTTCCTCCTACGCGTCGACCGGGGGAGCGAACGCCGCCGATTCTAGTCCTCGCCCACCCACTCCGGGCGGCCCTGGGCGATCAGCCTGCCCCCGCGCAACACCAGGCAGTGCCCCGCGCGCCGCGCCTGCGCGCGGTCGTGGGTGACCTGGACGACGGTCACCCCGCCGCCGGTCAGTTCCGCGACCACGGCCGCGATGTCGTCCTGGGCGGCGGTGTCCAGCCCCGCCGCCGGCTCGTCGAGCAGCACCAGCTCCGCGCGCTGGGCCAGCGCCTGGGCCAGCAGTGTGCGCTGGCGCTGGCCGCCGGAGAGCGTGTCCAGCCGCCGTGTGCGCAGGTCGCCCAGGCGTAGCCGGTCCAGGCAGTCGTCGACGACGGCCCGGTCGGCGCGGGTCAGCCGTTTCCACGCGCCGCGGTGCGCCCACCGGCCCATGGCGACCGTCTCGCCGACCGTCAGCGGCAGGGTCGCCGGAATCTCGGTGTGCTGCAACACGAGTGCGGGCCGGCCCGGGACGGTGCTGTGCACGCGGCCCGCCCTCGGGGTCAGGGTCCCGGCCAGCACGTGCAGCAGGGTGGACTTCCCCGAGCCGTTCGGCCCCGTGATCGCGGTGGCCGTCCCGCGCGGGATGGTGGCGCTCACCCCGTGCAGGACGGGGCGGCCGGGATAGCCGGCGGACAGATTCTCGATCCGGATCGCGGCGTCGTCGGTGTGTTCCATCTCACCTCGTTTGAAATGACAATCGTTTTCACTATAGCGTGCGGCGCTATGGAGATCCTGTTCGTCCCTTTCGAGGTGGCCTTCGTGCAGCGGGCGCTGTGGGCCGGCCTCCTGGTGTCGTGCGTGTGCGCCGTCGCCGGGACGTGGGTCGTGGTGCGCGGCATGGCCTTTCTCGGCGACGCGATGGCCCACGGGATGCTGCCCGGGGTCGCGGTCGCCGCGCTGCTCGGCGGTAGTCCGCTGCTCGGCGCCGCGATCAGCTGCGCCGCGATGGCCGCCGGGGTCTCGCTGCTCGGCCGGAACCGGCGCTTCGCGCCCGACACCGCCATCGGGCTGCTCTTCGCGGGCATGCTCGCCCTCGGGGTGATCCTCGTGTCGCGGTCGCAATCGTTCGCCGTCGACCTGACCGGGTTCCTCTTCGGCGACGTCCTGGCGGTCCGCGCCCGCGACCTGTGGTTCCTGGCCGCCGCGCTCGCGGTCGCCGTGGCGGTCGCGGCCCTCGGCCACCGCGCCTTCGTGGCCCTGGCCTTCGACCCCCGCAAGGCCGAAACCCTCGGCCTGCGGCCGCGTCTCGCCCAGGCCGCGCTGGTCGGGCTGCTCACGCTGGCCATCGTCGCCTCCTTCCACATCGTCGGAACCCTGCTGGTCTTCGGGCTGCTCATCGCCCCGCCCGCCGCCGCCGTCTCCTGGACCGACCGCATCCCGGTCGTCATGCTGCTCGCGGCCGCCCTCGGCGGCGTCGCCACCGCCGCGGGCCTGCTGATCTCCTGGCACGCGCAGGTCGCGGCCGGCGCCTGCATCGCCGCCACCGCGGTCGGCCTGTTCTTCCTCTCCGCCATCGCGGCGGCCGTGCGCGACCGGATCACCGGACACCGCGGGCACCCCGACAGCGGAGGGGACACGCCGGACGAGACGAGCGCGGGACTCCCGGGGCGGTCGCGCGCGGGAGCTGTGGATGAGGGCGAACCGTCCTCGGCGGGTTCGGGCACGGCGGGTTCGGGCACGGCGGGTTCGGCCGGGATGGATGTCACGGAGACGGCGGGCTCGCCGGGGGAGAAGCCCACCGATCCGCCGGGCGCGGCGACCACGGGTGTGTGCGTCTCGCCTTCGGTGGGCGTGGAGTGCACGGAGTCCGCCGGTTCGCGTGGGTCGGGCTCCACCGGTGCCGAGGGCGAGGGTTCCGCGTCTGCCGCGATCGCACGGTGTGGGGATTCCGCGGGGTCTGTCCGCTCGGCTCCCCCCTCGTCGGGCCGGGGAGCTCTGTCCGCTGGGGAGTTCGTCCGGACTCCGTTCACTCCGGTAGGTCGGCCTGTCGGGTCCCTCGGCGAGTCCGCACAAATCCGCTCGGCGGCTGCGGCTGAGGCGGGGCGGACCGCCGGATCCGTCGGCGGTCCGTCGCGGGCGCGGTGGTGGTCGCGCCGGCGGCGACCGGTGGCGGGGCTGGCGTTGGCCGCCCTGCTGCCCGTCATCGGCTGCGCGGCCACGGAATCCGGGCCGGTCGCCGAAGCGCCGCACGGCTACGTCGAGGGCGCGGAGGAGACCGCCGACGAACAGCTGCGGCTGGTGCTGGCCGGAACCGACGGCGCCGTGCGGGTACTCGACCTGCTCACCGAGGAGGTGACCGCGCTCGGCTCCGGTGCGGCGGTGACCACCATCGCGGACGACGGCCGCTTCGCGTATCTGAGCACCGCCGCGGGCGTACGGGTCGTCGACAGCGGGGGATGGACCGTCGACCACGGCGACCACAGTCACTACTACCGCGCGCCCGTGCGGGAGATCGGCACGCTCGCCGGGCGCGGGCGCGAGATCACCTTCGCACACGGCGATCCCGCGGTCACCGTTCTCGGCTCGTCCGGCCCGCAGGCGACCGGGACGGCCGAAACCCCCGACCCGCAGGCGCCGAGGGCCGCCGATGCGCCGGGGACGCCGGCGACGACGACACCGGGCACCGCGCAGGAGCCGCCGGGTACTGCGCAGGAGCCGCCGGGTGCTGCGCAGGAGCCGCCGGGTGCTGCGCAGGAGCCGCCGGGTGCTGCGCAGGAGCCGCCGGGCACTGCGCAGGAGCCGCCGGGCACCGCGCAGGCACCGCCGGGCACCGGGGAGGCCCCGCCCGGCGGCCAGACGCCGTCGCCCGCATCCACGGCGCCCTCACCGACCTCGCCGGCCTCACCGAGGGCCGCCGACACGGCGACCCGGGGCACGGCTCCCTCCGCCTCGGTGCTCGACCGGGCGGCCCTCGACGGGGGACAGCTCCCGCGCGCGACGGAACTCGGGGCGCTCGCCGTGCCGTACGACGAACGCCTGGTGACCGTTTCGCAGGCCGGCGTGGTCGAGGTGCGGGGACGCGACGGCGGCGCGGGGGAGCGGGTCGACATCGCGTGCCCGCGACCGCGCGGGCAGGCGGTGACCCGGCGCGGCGCCGTGTTCGGCTGCGCCGACGGTGCGGTGGTGGTCGCGCGGCGGGACGGCGCGCTGGTCGCGGAGAAGATCGCCTATCCACCTGCGGTGCCGGACGACGAGCGGGTCACCGCGTTCACCCATCGCCCGGGCAGCACGGTGCTGACGGCGCTCGCCGGCCGGGACGCGGTGTGGTCCCTGGACATCCGCGCGAAGACGTGGACCCGGGTCCCGGTGCCCGACGCGGTGGCGGTGAGCACCGCGGGGGAGGGTGCGCCGCTGCTGGTGCTGACCCGCGACGGCGTGCTGCGCGCCTTCGACCCCCGCACCGGAGCGCCGGGCGCCCAGGTGCCCCTGCTCGCGCCGCCCGCCCCGGGCGACCCGGCGCCGGCGCTCGTGGTCGACCCGAATCGCGCCTACGTCAACGACTTCCGGGGGCGGCGCGTCCACGAGATCGCCTACAACGACAACCTGCGCGTCGCCCGCGTCTTCGACCTCGACATCGCCCCCGCCCACCTGACGGAGACCGGACTGTGAACACCGACGGACCCGTGCCCGGCGGCCAGGGCACCCACCGCACCCACGGCACGCGCCGCACCCGGCGCGGACCGGTCGCGGCCTGCGTCGTCGCCCTGCTGGCGACCCTGCTGACCGCCTGCGCGGGCGGCGACCGCGACGGGCGCGGCATCGTGGTGACCACCAACATCCTCGGCGACATCACCCGCGCGATCGTCGGCGACGCGGTGCCGGTGACCGTGCTCATGCCGCCGGAGGCCGACCCGCACTCCTTCGCGATCTCGGCCCGGCAGGCCGCCGACCTCGAACACGCGGGGCTGGTGCTGCACAACGGGCTCGGGCTCGAGGAGGGGATCGCGCGGCACGTCGAGGCGGCCCGCGCCGCGGGAGTCCCGGTCACGGGCGTCGCGGAGCTGCTCGACCCCCTCGCCTACGCCGGCGACGAGGACGCAGGGCGGCCGGACCCGCACTTCTGGACCGACCCGCGGCGGGTCCGCCGCGCGGTCGCGGTGATCACCGACAGCGTGCTCACCCACGTCCGCGACGTCGACACGGCGGCGGTGCGCGCGGGCGCCGAACGCTACGGCGCCGAGCTCGACGCGCTCGACGGGTGGATGACCGAACGGTTCGCGACCATCCCCGCCGAGCACCGGCAGCTGGTCACCAACCATCACGTGTTCGGATACCTGGCCCAGCGCTTCGGGTTCCGCGTCGTCGGCGCGGTCATCCCGAGCGGCACCACCCTGGCCTCGCCCGGCCCCTCCGACCTCGACGCGCTCGCCGGCGCCGTGCGGGCCGCGGGCGTGCGCGCGATCTTCGCCGACTCCTCCCAGCCGGACCGGCTCGCGCGGGTCCTGGCCGAACACGCGGGGCTGCGCGTCCGCGTCGTCGCCCTGCACACCGAGTCGCTGACCGGTACCGGCGGCGCCGCGCCCACCTACCTGCGGATGATGCGCGCCAACACCGACGCGATCACCGACGGACTGGCGGGGCCGTGATCCACCGCCATCGAAAGAGAGAGCAGTCCATGCACATCCGATCCCGGGCCTCGGTCGCGGCCGCGCTGACGATCGTCTCGGTCCTGACCCTGTCCGCCTGCGGCGGCGACTCCGGCGCCCACGACCACCCGCACGCGCCGGGCGCCGAGCCCATCGCGCTCACCTACGACGGCGGCATCTACGTCCTGACGGGCGACACCCTGGCCCCCGTCGGCCAGGTGAGCATCGACGGCTTCAACCGCCTCAACCCGGCGGGCGACGACCACCACCTCATCGTCTCCACCGCCGACCGCTTCCGCGTGTTCGACGCCGCCGACGCGGAATTCACCGGCGTCGACATCGCGGCGAGCAAGCCCGGCCACGTCGTGCGGCACGCGGGCCGGACGGTCCTGTTCGCCGACGGCTCGGGCGAGGTCACCCTTCTCGACACCGCCACGCTCGGCGACGAGTCCCCGCGGCGCACCACCTACCGGGCCGCCGCCCCGCACCACGGCGTCGCCGTCGAACTCGCCAACCGGGAACTCGTGGTCACCCTCGGCACCGAGGAGAAGCGGACCGGCATCGCCGTCCTGGACGCCGACCGTCACGAACGCACCCGCAACGAGGACTGCCCCGGCGTGCACGGCGAGGCCACCGCCGCGAACGAGACCGTCGTGATCGGCTGCCAGACCGGCGCGCTGGTCTATCGCGACGGCGTCATCACCAAGGTCACCAGCCCCACCCCCTACGGCCGCATCGGCAACATGGCGGGCAGCGACGCGTCCCCGGTCGTCCTCGGCGACTACAAGCAGGACCGGGACGCCGAACTCGAGCGGCCCCAGCGGGTCTCGCTGGTCGACACGGTCACCGGCACCCTGCGGCTGGTCGACCTCGGCACCAGCTACTCCTTCCGCTCGCTCGGCCGCGGCCCCCGGGGCGAGGGGCTGGTCCTCGGCACCGACGGCGGCCTGCGCGTCATCGACCCGGGCACCGGCGCGGTGACCCGCACCATCCCGGTGCTCGGCGCCTGGCAGGAGCCGCTGAAGTGGCAGGCCGCCCGACCCGCGCTGTTCGCGCGCGGCGGCGACGCCTACGTCACCGACCCGGCGGCCGCACAGGTGCACCGGATCGACCTCGCCGAGGGCAAGGTCGTCGCCACGGCCACCCTGGACCAGGCGCCCAACGAGATCAGCGGCGTCTCGGCCCACTGACCCGGGCACGTCCGGCGGCGTCCGCGCCCGCGGAGGCCGCCGGCGACCCGGTCAGCCCGCGCAGCGCACCACCGCGTCCCGGAGTTTGCGGCTGCGCACGTCGTCGAGGATGGCCATCCCGAGCCGGTTCATGGTGTAACCGAAGCCGAGGCCGGTGGCCGGGTCGGCGAAGCCGAACGAGCCGCCGAGGCCGGTGGTGCCGTAGGCGCGCTTGTCCGAACCGAACCGGAACGACCCGCGCGACTTGCGGAAGCCGAGGTGATAGCGGCTCCTGGTGTGCAGCACCAGGTCCTGCGCGGGGACGTCGTCGGCGGTCTCGGCGAGCGCGAGCCGGTCGAGCACGGGCTCCGACAGCGGCAGCACCCCGGTCCGTCCGGCGGCCGCGCCGTACACCCGGGCCAGGGCGCGGGCGTTGCCGACGCCGTTCATGCCCGGCCACTCCACCCGCAGGAACTCCCGGCGCGCGGCGCGGGCGGGGGCGCCGGGCCGCGGGTTGGTCAGCGCGCCGTAGGACAGCCCGCGCTTGGCGTAGACCTCGAGGCCGATCCGCAGCGGCAGATCGCGTTCGTAGCGCAGGATGTCGAGGCCCTTGGTCGCCGAGAGCACGGCCACCCGCTCCATCGGCTCGTTGTCCGGGTAGCCGATGAACAGGTCGGCGCCGAGCGGGCCCGCGATCTCCTCGGCGAAGAACCGGCCGACCCCGCGGCCGGCCGGATCCACCCGCCGCAGCAGCTCGTTCTGGTACAGGCCGTAGGTCAGCGCGTGGTAGCCGTGGCGGGTGCCCGGCGTCCAGGCCGGCTTCTGCTCGGCCAGGATCACCGCGAGCGCGTCCTGGTCGGCCAGCTCGCCCAGCTTCACGATGCGGTCGAGCTGCGAGAGGCCGGCCTGGTGATCGATCAGCTGGCGCACGGTGACGTCCTGCTTGCCGTTGGCCGCGAACTCGGGCCAGTGCTTCGCCACCGGGTCCTCGTAGTCCAGCAGTCCCCGCGACACCGCGGCCGCGATCGTGAACGCCGACATTCCCTTCGACGAGGAGAACACCGGCACGATGGTGTCGCGCTCCCAGGGCTGCACCCGCGCGCGGTCCCGATGCCCTGCCCACAGATCGACGACGGGGGTGTCCCCGTCGTAGACGGCGACGGCGGCGCCGATCTCGGCATGGTCGGTGAAGTTGCGGCGGAAGGCATCGGCGACGGGGCCGAAACCGGCCGCCACGTCACCGTGGATGGAGGGTGCAGCGCTCATGGTGGTACCGATGGTATCGCCCACCCGCGCGCGGCCGCCCTCTCGTAGGCTGACCGGCATGCGAGCGCTGACCCAGATCGAGTCCTGGCCGGTGGAACATGCCGCGGCGGCGGTGATCACCCGGGGCCGTGCCGAGCTGGCCGGCGACGCGGGCCGGGTGTTCCGGCTCGCCTCGGTCACCAAACCGCTCGTCGCCTACGCCACCCTGGTCGCGGTCGAGGAGGGCGCGGTCGAACTCGACCAGCCCGCTGGCCCACCCGGGGCCACCGTCCGCCACCTGCTCGCCCACACCTCCGGCGTCGCCTTCGCCACGCCCGAGGTCATCGCGGCGCCCGGCACCCGCCGCATCTACTCGAGCGCGGGCTTCGAACTGCTCGCCGACTTCCTCGCCACGCAGACCGAGATCGACTTCCCCCGCTACCTGCACGAGGCGGTCTTCGCGCCCCTCGGCATGCGGACCGCCGTGCTCGACGGCTCCGCCGGGCACGCCGCCTCGGCCTCCCTCGCCGACCTCGTCGCGTTCGCCACCGAATTGCTGTCGCCGCGCCTCGTCTCCCGGGCCACCCTCGACGAGGCGACCACCGTCCAGTTCCCCGGCCTCGACGGCGTCCTGCCCGGGTTCGGCACCCAGCGCCCCAACGACTGGGGGCTCGGCTTCGAGATCCGCGACGGCAAGACCCCGCACTGGACCGGCGCGGGCAATTCGGCCCGCACCTACGGGCACTTCGGGCAGTCCGGGACCTTCCTGTGGGTCGATCCCGCGCTGGGGGCCGCGTGCGTGGCCCTGAGCGACCGCGACTTCGGCGACTGGGCCCGCGACGTGTGGCCGCCGTTCAGTGACACGGTGATTGCGGACCTGCAACACGCTGGGACGTAACACCGGTAACTCCAGTCCGCTTCAGTAGACTCGGGCCACGCCGGTCCGGCAGGGCGTTGGGGAAGACGCTCCTTGTCGAGGCTGGAGGTGTTGGTGGTGCGCGCATCGACTCAGTTCGCTGACGCGACGGCGGGTGTGGTCTACATCCACTCCTCGCCCGCCGCGTTGTGCCCGCACGTCGAATGGGCACTGACCGCGGCGCTGTCGGCCCCCGCGCGCCTGCGCTGGACCGTCCAGCCCGCCGACGGCCACCTGCGCGCCTCCTCCGACTGGATCGGCCCGGTGGGCACCGCGTCCCGGATAGCCCAATCGTTGCGCACCTGGCCGGTTCTGCGCTTCGAGGTCACCGAGGACCCCTCCGACGGCGTGGACGGCGAGCGCTACAGCTTCGTCCCCGGGCTCGGTCTCTGGCACGGTTCCACCGGCGCCAACGGCGATGTCGTGCTGGGGGAGATGCGATTACGCGCCCTGCTGCAGGCCGCGGGCGAACTCGGCGCGCACGGCGCCTACGATCTGTCCGCCGAGATCGACCGCGCCCTCGGCACGCCCTGGGACGAGGACCTCGAGTCCTACCGGCACGGTGTCGACAACAGCGGCGCGGAGGTGCACTGGCTGCGCCGCGACGTCGGCTGAGCGTCCGCGCCCGGGTTTTCGGCCGACGAACCGGTCGGTTCCGTGGAGGTTTTCCGGTGACTCGCCACGGGCGCAGGATCGTTCGCCCGATCGCGGGCGGGGTGATCGGCGCGGCGTCGGGGTAGCTCACCGTCCCGTGCCGCGCGCCGGGCCCCGCGTGTTGCGCATCGATGTTTTTCCGGTATCACCGCAGGTGGGTTCCCCGCTGCCGCGACCTGCACGAGAATGTGCAACGGGACCGAGATCCGGTCCGGCAGAGTATGTTCCGCCGGTCCCGGCGGGCAGACTGGAGGGGCACGATGACTTTTTCGTCTCGAACGAGTTCCCGCGCAGTGCGATTCGGCTCGATCGCCGTCCTCGCCGCGGGCGCGCTCGGCATCGCATCCGGCACCGCGCACGCGGCACCCGCCGTGCCCGTGGTGCACGGCGCCGAAGGGGGAGTGGAATTCGTCGCGAGCCCGCTGACCGACGGGTCCGGGCTCACCGCCCGCACCGAGGCGGGCACCTTCACCCTCGCGGGCGGGGCCGTCCTGCTGGCGGACCCCGAGGGCCGGATCGTGGCCTCGGTCCCGACCCGGATCGTCACCGGCGCGGGCACCTTCGACCTGGACGCCGGTGTCGCCGCCGACGGCCGGTCGGTCACCCTGCGTCCCGTCGGCGCGCCCGCGGTGGTGCAGAACCACCTCGCGGGCTTCGTCGACGAGGCCGCCGACACCCAGGCCCGCAAGCAGTACAACGCGGGCATCGGCGCCCTGATCGGCGCGGGCATCGGCGCGGTGCTCGGGTTCTTCCTCGGCGGCGTCGGCGCGCTGGTCACCGTCCCGATCGGGGCCGGGATCGGCGCGCTCATCGGGTATTCGACGCCGTAGCCGGTGACGGCGGCCGCCGGGGGTGCCCGGCGGCCGCACGCGCCGGATCCCGGCTCAGTAGGTGCCCGCCAGGTCGTCGAGCAGGCGGCGCTTGGACCGGGCGCCGACCACGGTCCGCACGGGCTCGCCGCGGTGGAACACCATGAGCGTCGGCATGGACAGCACCGCGTAGTCGGCGGTGGTCCGCGGGTTGGCGTCGACGTCGAGCTGCACGACCGTGAGCTGGCCGGCCACCTCGTCGGCCAGCTCGGCGAGCATCGGTGCGATCATCTTGCACGGCGGGCACCAGTCGGCGGTGAACTCGACCAGCACGGGCCGGTCGCTGCCGAGCACCGCGTCGGCGAAGGTCTGATCGGTGACGGCGGGCAGAGTGGACATCGGAGGCCTCCCGGAGGTCGGTCGTGACGGACCCGTCCGACGCTAGGGATTGACGCCGACGTCAAGGCAAGCTCATCCCCCCACCCCGCCCGTCCCCGGCTCGAACTCGCAGCGTGGCGCGGGGGGCGCGCCGTCGAGGCGGTCGAGGATCCAGCTCCGCACCCCGTCGAGTTTCGCGATCAGCTCCCCGAGCTCGGCCGCCTTGCGCCGGTACACCTCCGCCGAGGCCGGGCACTCGTCCCCCGAGGCGTAGCCGGCCCGCAGGCATTCCACGAACGGCCGGATCTCCTCCAGCTCGAACCCGCAGCCCCGCAGGGTCCGGATCTGGCGCAAGACGACCAGATCCTCCTCGCCGTAGACGCGATAGCCGTTGCCGTCCCGCTCCGCGCGCAGCAACCCGCGCGACTCGTAGTACCGCAGCGCCCGCGTCGTCGTCTCCGCGCGCTCGGCCAGTTCCCCGATCCGCATCCGTCCACTCCCGTCCCGTTCGGTCACCGGAGACAACCCCGGGTGCGGTGCCGTGGATTCCGCGCGCGGCGCACCGGGCCCGCGGCGCTCCGGTCAGCCGAGGGCGTCGAGGGCGGCGCGCAGGCGGCTCGTCGCCTCGGCGGCGACGGGTTCCAGCGCGGGCTCCCCGGTGACCCGCACCATCAGCTCGGGGTCGATCGCCTCGACGATCACCGTGCCGGGATCGCCGGGGTCGCGGCGGACGACGACATTGCACGGCAGCAGCAGGCCGATCCGGCGGTCCGTGGTGACGGCGCGGTGGGCCAGCGGCGGGTTGCAGGCGCCCAGGATGACGTAGTCCTCGAGCTCGGCGCCGAGCTTGGCCCGCAGGGTGGCGCGCATGTCGATCTCGGTGAGCACCCCGAACCCCTGCGCGCCGAGCGCCTCGCGGGTGCGGGCCACGGCCTCGTCGAAGTCGGCGCGCAGGGTGGTGGACAGTCCCAGCTCCATGACGTTCCTCTCGTGCGTCGCGAATATACCCCCGGGGGTATCTACGCGACCGAGCATACCCCGGCCGGTATCCTGGAAACCGGCGACCCTGCCCACCGTCCCCGAAGGAGATCCCGCCGATGTGCTACCCCGTTCCCTGCCCGACCTGCGGAAAGACCACCTGGGACGGCTGCGGCGAGCACGTCGACGCCGTGCGGGCCTCGGTCCCCGCCGAGCGGTGGTGCGGGGGTCACGAGCCGAGCACCGACAACCGCTGACCCGCCGCCCGGAGCCGCTACCGCTCGTGTGAACAGATCGAGCTTCTGTCTGCTTGCGAGAGGGTGCATGCTCGGTGCAAGCCCTGTGCAAGGCGGGGCGGTGAAAGTGCCGGAGTGACTTCTTCTTCCAGGTATGAGACCGACGATCGTGCCCAGATCAGCGGCTTGGTCATCCGTTACTACAGCGCTGTCGACGAGAAGCGCGTTGACCGCGCGCTCATCGATACGACATTCACCGAGGAAGGGCGGTGGGTCGGTCCGACAGGCACAGCCCGGGTCGGTCGCGACCTGATAGCCGAGCAGCAGGCCGAAGCGGTGAGCATGTTCCGTGCAACCCACCATGTCACCTCGGACTACCTGGTCGACGTCGAAGGTGACACGGCGCGGCTGCGGGCGAATCTCACCGCGATGCACCTCTGGGGTGCGGGTACCACCGATCCGGCCGCGCTCGAATCCCATTTCCTGGCGGGAGGAGTCTTCGACGGAACCGCGGTTCGAACCGACGCCGGGTGGCGGTTGTCGGAGTTGCGACTGCGGATCGTGTGGCGGACGGGTGCTCTGCCGATCCATGTCGAGCCCGAGGCCCTGTGAGGCAGCAGGTCGTCTTGGCGGTGAGGTCGACTGTCTTGCTGCCCGGGTCCGCGCCGCCACGCCGGTGATACGGAGCAGACCTGCATATTCGAGGTGGGCGCAGAGGGGTTCGAACCCCCGACCGCTGGTGTGTAAAACCAGTGCTCTACCGCTGAGCTATACGCCCTCGGCCCGCCGGTCGGGACCGGCGGGGTCGGTCTATGAATCTAGCGCGGACAGCGCCTTCTCCCAAAGTGCCTGGTCACGGGCTTCGCCGGGGCCGTTCATCTCCGCGAACGTGATGTGGCCGGTCTTGTCGATGACGAAGGTGCCGCGGTTGGGGAAGCCGGACTTGTCGTTGAAGACGCCATAGGCCTGGGCGACCTCGCCGTGCGGCCAGAAGTCCGACAGCAGGGGGAAGGTGTAACCCTGTTCGGCCGCCCAGATCTTGTGGGTGGGCGGCGGGCCGACGGAGATCGCGAGGATCTCGGCGTCGTCGTTCTGGAACTTGGGCAGTTCGTCGCGCACCTTGCACAGCTCGCCCTGGCAGATGCCGGTGAAGGCGAGCGGGTAGAACACGAGCAGGACGTTCTTGTCGCCCCGGTAGTCCGAGAGCGTGACCGGCTGGTTGTTCTGATCCTTGAGGGTGAAGTCCGGCGCGAGAGTGCCAACCTCTAGGGGCATGGGTGGAAATCCTCCGTCTGTAGGCCTCAGCCGAGCGTGCTCGTCCGGCTGAGACCTTAGCGAACGGATTCGGCTCAGCGCTGTTTGGACGGTGCCTTCGGCTGGACGAGGCGGCTGCCGGTCCAGGCTCCGAGACTGATCGTCGAGGTCTGGGTCAGGCCTGCGGTGGGGGCGGCTTCGGCGATCTCGGCCGGATCGACGTGGCCGGGATGACCGGTCTTGGGGGTGAGGACCCAGATGAAACCGTCGTCGGCGAGCGGGCTGATGACCTCCATCAGCTCGTCGGCCAGATCGCCGTCACCCTCCCGCCACCAGAGCAGGACGGCGTCGACGACCTCGTCGGAGTCCTCGTCGACCATCTCGCCGCCGCTGGTTTCCTCGACCGCGGCACGGAGTTCGTCATCGGTGTCTTCGTCCCAGCCGAGCTCCTGGACCACGAGGCCGTGCGTGATGCCAAGCTTCTGAGCGTAGTTCTGCGCGTCCGCCGCGGCGACCACGGTGGTGTCCTCCTCGAGTCCCGACAGTAGGTAGATAGGCCCTAGCGAACATGGTTATCGGCCGCAGCGCAAGCTGATCGGACGAATTGGGGGCGTATGTCGCGTGTCGGACCCCGCTCAGCGCTTGGGGCAGGCGTCGTGCACGGCCGTGCGGGCGTCGTTGATCTTGACGCTGGCGGCGTTGAGTCGGGCCACCTGGGAGTTGTAGGTCATCTTGCGGGTCTCGGCCGCCAGTTCCCGCGCCGCGGTCGCGTAGGCGGTGAACTTCGCGGCCAGGTCCGGCGGCAGGTTCGCGCCCGCCTCGCGCACGCCCGCCTCCACCTTGCTCGCGGCGTCGTCGAGGGTGGTCGCGGCGGCGTCGCGCTTGGCGGTGTAGTCGGGGGCGTTGGTGTCGTGGGCGCTGATGAACTCGTTGTACTTGGTGACGCCGACGCCGGTGGTCACCGGGAACGCGGTGCAGTTGTCGCTGATCGCCTTGGACTGCGCGGCCGCGGCCTTCGACGCGGCGGCGGCCGAGGAGGAGGCCGCCGCGGAGGTCTTGTAGGCGGCCACCTCGGCGGCGTCGGCGGTGGCGGCGCCGGGCACCTGCTGCCCGCAGCCGGCCAGGACCGCGCCAACGGTCACCGCCACACCCGCGCACAGCAGGCCGAGGCGATGTGTCTGCAGCGTCATCTGTTCGTGAATCTCCCTCGTACCGCGCGGTCTGCCGAGTTACCGCGGGGTACCTCGTTTTGCACCGAACCTACTGGATATCCGGCTGCCATGATGGCCTGGGCGGCCCACATCGGCAAGGATGGGGGTACGCGCCCACCTTGCGTAACGGGCGATTCACCGACCCTTGTGAACCGCCCGGGGATTACGACGCCACCAGCTGTACAGCCCCAGTTTCCGAGGAGCAGATCTTGACCGACCTCATCCACTCTGCAGCTTCCGCGCCTTCCGCCGACGACGGGAAAGCCGCCTCCACCAACGGGTCGGGGGGCACCGGCAAACCGGCGGGCGAGCGCGTGCGGGTCATCCGCGAGGGAGTGGCGTCCTACCTTCCCGACATCGACCCCGACGAGACGAGCGAATGGCTCGAATCGTTCGACACGATGCTGGACCGGGAGGGTCCGGGCCGCGCGCGCTACCTGATGTTGCGCCTGCTCGAGCGCGCCGGTGAGCGCCGCGTCTCGATTCCCGCGCTGACCTCGACGGACTACGTCAACACCATCCCGACCGAGAACGAGCCCTGGTTCCCCGGCGACGAGGAGGTCGAGCGCCGCTTCCGCGCCTGGATCCGGTGGAACGCCGCGATCATGGTGCACCGCGCGCAGCGGCCCGGCATCGGTGTCGGTGGTCACATCTCCACCTACGCCTCGTCGGCGGCCCTCTACGAGGTCGGCTTCAACCACTTCTTCCGCGGCAAGGACCATCCCGGCGGCGGCGACCAGATCTTCATCCAGGGCCACGCCTCGCCCGGCATCTACGCCCGCGCCTTCCTCGAGGGCCGCCTCGGCGCCGACCGGCTCGACGGCTTCCGCCAGGAATACAGCCACGGCGGCCCCGGCCACGGCCTGCCGTCCTACCCGCACCCGCGCCTGATGACCGACTTCTGGGAGTTCCCGACGGTCTCGATGGGCCTCGGCCCGATGAACGCCATCTACCAGGCGCGCTTCAACCACTACCTGCACGACCGGGGGATCAAGGACACCTCCGACCAGCACGTGTGGGCCTTCCTCGGTGACGGCGAGATGGACGAGCCGGAGTCGCGCGGCCTGATCCAGGTCGCGGCGAACGAGGCGCTGGACAACCTGACCTTCGTCATCAACTGCAACCTGCAGCGCCTGGACGGCCCGGTGCGCGGCAACGGCAAGATCATCCAGGAGCTGGAGTCGTTCTTCCGCGGCGCGGGCTGGAACGTCATCAAGGTGGTCTGGGGCCGGGAGTGGGACGCGCTGCTCGGCGCCGACCGCGACGGCGCGCTGGTCAACCTGATGAACACCACCCCCGACGGCGACTACCAGACCTACAAGGCCAACGACGGCGCCTACGTGCGCGACCACTTCTTCGGCCGCGACCCGCGCACCAAGGCGCTGGTGGCGAACATGTCCGACAGCGAGATCTGGAACCTCAAGCGCGGCGGTCACGACTACCGCAAGGTCTACGCGGCCTACGCGGCGGCGATGGCGCACAAGGGCCAGCCGACGGTCATCCTGGCCAAGACCATCAAGGGCTACACCCTGGGCAAGCACTTCGAGGGCCGCAACGCCACCCACCAGATGAAGAAGCTGGCCCTGCAGGACCTCAAGGACTTCCGCGACCTGCAGCGCATCCCGATCACCGACGCGGAGCTGGAGAGGGACCCGTACCTGCCGCCCTACTACCACCCCGGTATGGAGGCCCCCGAGATCCAGTACATGCTGGACCGGCGCAAGAACCTGGGCGGGTTCCTGCCCGAACGGCGCAGCGCGGCGAAGCCGTTGCAGCTGCCGGGCGACGAGGCGTACCGCTCGGTGCGCAAGGGGTCGGGCAAGCAGAACGTGGCGACCACGATGGCGCTGGTCCGGCTGATGAAGGAGCTGCTGCGCGACAAGGAGATCGGCAAGCGCATCGTGCCGATCATCCCGGACGAGGCGCGCACCTTCGGCATGGACTCGTGGTTCCCGTCGCTGAAGATCTACAACCGCAACGGTCAGCTCTACACCTCGGTCGACGCCGAACTGATGCTGGCCTACAAGGAGTCCGCGGTCGGGCAGATCCTGCACGAGGGCATCAACGAGGCGGGCTCGACCGCGTCGTTCACCGCCGTCGGCACCTCCTACGCCACGCACGGCGAGCCGATGATCCCGCTCTACATCTTCTACTCGATGTTCGGTTTCCAGCGCACCGGCGACGGCCTGTGGGCCGCGGCCGACCAGCTGGCCCGCGGTTTCGTCCTCGGCGCGACGGCCGGGCGCACCACGCTGACCGGCGAGGGCCTGCAGCACAACGACGGCCACTCGCTGCTGCTGGCCTCCACCAACCCCGCGGCGGTGACCTACGATCCGGCCTTCTCGTTCGAGATCGCCCACATCGTGCGCGACGGCCTGCGGCGGATGTACGGCGGCGGCACCCCGGCCCCGACCGAGCAGCCGGGCACCCATCCGCAGGAGGTCGGCACCTTCGGCGGGGAGAACGTCTTCTACTACATCACCCTGTACAACCAGCCCTACCAGCAGCCGGCCGAGCCGGAGAACCTGGACGTGGCGGGCCTGCTCAAGGGCCTGTACCTGTACCGGCGCGGCGGCGACACCGGCGTCCGGGCGCAGATCCTGGTCTCCGGCGTGACCGTGCCCGACGGCCTGCGCGCCCAGGAGATCCTGGCGCGGGACTGGGGCGTCTCGGCCGACGTGTGGTCGGTGACCTCGTTCGGCGAGCTGCGCCGCGACGCGGTGGAGAAGGAGATCGCGGCGCTGCGGCACCCCGACCGGGAGGCCGAGACGCCGTACGTCACCGAGGCGCTGGCGCCCACCCAGGGCCCGATCGTGGCCGCCTCGGACTGGCTGCGGGCCGTCTCCGACCAGATCCGGCAGTGGGTGCCGGGCGACTACGTCACCCTCGGCACGGACGGCTTCGGCTTCTCCGACACCCGCCCGGCCGCGCGCCGGGTGTTCAACGTGGACGCCGAGTCCATCGTCGTCGCGGTGATCTCCGGGCTGGTCAAGGAGGGCACGTTCGACCGGGCGAAGCTGCTCGAGGCCGCGGCGAAGTACCGGATCGACGACGTGGCCGCCGCGCCGAAACCGGCCGCGGACGCACCCGAAGAACTGGCGTAGCGGACTATTGGACTGTGGAGCGTAAACCGCCGCGGCCCCGCCGGATCACCGAAGCAACCAGCGAACACGAGGTCTACCTACCGACCGGGGCGCTGTCCCCGAATCGGCAGACCCGTGATCCGCTGCCCGACACCCTGCTCAAACGGGTGAAGCAGTTCTCGGGACGCCTCTCGACGGAGGCGGTCGGTGCGATGCAGGACCGGTTGCCGTTCTTCGCCGATCTGGACGCGGCCCAGCGGGCGGGCGTGCAGATGCTGGTGCAGACCGCGGTGGTGAACTTCCTGGAGTGGCTCCAGGACCCGGAGTCCGACATCCGCTTCAGCCTGGACGCGTTCCAGGTCATCCCGCAGGATCTGGCGCGGCGGCTGACGCTGCGCCAGACCGTGGACATGGTCCGGGTCGCCATGGACTTCTTCGAGCAGTGGCTGCCGGCGCTGGCGCGCAACGACCGGCAGCTGGTCGCCCTGACCGAGGCGGTGCTGCGGTACGGGCGCGAGCTCGGTTTCGCGGCCGCCTCGGTCTACGCCAGCGCGGCGGAGTCGCGCGGCGCGTGGGACACCCGCCTCGAGGCGCTGGTGGTCGACGCGGTGGTCCGCGGGGACACCGGCCCGGACATGCTCTCGCGGGCCGCCACGCTCAACTGGGACGCCACGGCGCCCGCGACCGTGCTGGTCGGCACCCCGCCCGCCGATCAGGGCGTGTCGACCGTCGGGGCCGTGCACACCATCGCCTCCCGGCACGGGCGCGCGGCCCTGGCGGTGGTGCAGGGCTCGCGGCTGGTGATGGTGGTCAGCGGGCACCTGGGGGAGGCGGGCCCGGTCTCGGCGTTCCTGCAGGATCTGCTCGACGACGTCTTCTCGGAGGGCCCGGTGGTGATCGGTCCCACCATGCGCACCCTGGGCGCCGCGCACGCGAGCGCGAACGAGGCGCTGGCCGGCATGGAGGCCGTGGTGGGCTGGCGCGGGGCGCCGCGGCCGGTCCACGCGGCCGAACTGCTGCCCGAACGCGCCCTGCTGGGCGACAGAGCTGCGGTGGAGGCGCTGAACGAGTATGTTGTGCTCCCGTTGGCGACTGCCGGATCTTCGTTGTCCGACACATTGGACGCCTATCTGGATTGTGGTGGAGCAGTAGAAACGTGCGCCCGTCAGCTGTACGTCCATCCAAATACCGTTCGGTACCGTCTCAAACGGATCGG
Organism: Nocardia thailandica NBRC 100428; assembly: GCF_000308795.1. Taxonomy (GTDB): domain Bacteria; phylum Actinomycetota; class Actinomycetes; order Mycobacteriales; family Mycobacteriaceae; genus Nocardia; species Nocardia thailandica. Next base: position 21,681 of record NZ_BAGK01000069.1, read on the forward strand.
GGAGATTACCGGACGTGATCCGATGAACCCGCGGGACGCGTATGTGCTCCGAATCGCAGCCACAGTGGGTCGATTGACACGAACGCATAACGAATCGTCTCCCTCCGCCGCAGAGGCCCCACCCACCACAGTGGGACAAGATTCCCTGTAACGGTTAAACCGAATCGGTCGATCGGGACAGCCCACCTCGGATTTTGTGGAACACCTACAAAAGCCGATCGGAAGCTTCATTCGCGCCGACATCTCCGGAGACCTGCCTCACAGTGTTGTCTATTGGAGTGATCGCGTTGTTCACCCCAGGACAGGGGTCCCAGACACCGGGCATGCTCGCGCCCTGGCTCGCCCTCCCCGGCGCGGCCGATCGTCTCGAGCTGTGGTCCAAGGCCGCCGGCCTCGACCTCGTCCGTCTCGGCACCACCGCCACCGCGGAGGAGATCGTCGACACGGCCGTCACCCAGCCGCTGGTCGTCGCGGCCGCGCTGCTGGCGTTCGCCGAAATCGCCCCGGAAACGCTTCCGGCCGATACCATCGTCGCCGGGCACTCGGTCGGTGAATTCGCCGCCGCCGCCGTCGCCGGAGTCATCTCCGCCGACGAGGCCGTGACCCTGGCCGCCATCCGCGGCCGGGAGATGGCCAAGGCGTGCGCGCTGGAGCCGACCGGAATGTCCGCAGTGCTCGGTGGCGACGAAGCCGCCGTGCTCGCACGGCTCGCGGAGCTCGATCTCGTCCCGGCCAACCGCAACGCGGTCGGCCAGATCGTGGCCGCGGGTCGCCTGGACGCTCTGGCGGAGCTCGCCGCGAACCCGCCGGAGAAGGCACGGGTCCGCGCTCTGCCCGTCGCCGGTGCGTTCCACACCGCCTTCATGGCCCCGGCCCAGGATGCTGTCGCCGAGGCCATCGCGCAGATCTCGCCCGGCGAGCCGACGCGCGTCCTGCTGTCGAACTCCGACGGCGAGCCGGTCACCTCCGGCAAGGACGCGATCGACAAGCTCGCCGCGCAGGTCACCCGTCCGGTGCGCTGGGACCTGTGCACCGAGACCGTGCGCGCCGCGGGCGTCTCGGCCGTGGCCGAGCTGCCCCCGGCGGGCACCCTCGTCGGTATCGCCAAGCGGGAGCTGAAGGGCGTGCCCAATCTGGCCCTGAAGACCCCCGAAGACCTCCCCGCGTTGGGCGAGCTGACCGTCTCCGGCTAGCTTTCCCCCGGCGGTCCCACACGACGAAGTGTGTGACCGTGACCGGAGCGACGATAACTATCGGCCGCCCCGGAACGACAAACCAGAAGAAGCCCCACCCCCCAAGGAACAAGAAGGGAGCCACGAAGTGGCCGCTCTGACCCAGGAACAGATCGTCGAGGAGCTCGGCAAGATCATCGAAGAGGTTACGGGTATCGAACCCTCCGAGGTGACCATCGAGAAGTCCTTCGTCGATGACCTGGACATCGACTCGCTGTCCATGGTCGAGATCGCTGTGCAGACCGAGGACAAGTACGGCGTCAAGATCCCCGACGAGGATCTGGCCAGCCTGAAGACCGTGGGCGACGCGGTCGCCTACATCCAGAAGCTCGAGGCGGAGAACTCCGACGCCGCCGCGGAGCTCAAGGCCAAGTTCGACGCCGAGTAGAGGCCGAAACAGTGACCACTCCTTCCACCAAGAACGGGAACTTCCCGAACGTCGTCGTCACGAGCATGGCTGCGACGACGTCGATCGCGGGTGACGTCGATGCGACGTGGAAGGGACTCCTCAACGGCGAGAGCGGTATCGACGTTCTCGAGGATTCCTTCATCGAGGAATACGACCTGCCCGTCCGTATCGGCGGTCATCTCAAGGTCAACCCCGACACCCTGCTGAGCCGGGTCGAGATCCGCCGGATGGCGTATGTCGAACGGCTGGCGACCGTACTCGGTCGTGAGGTCTGGAAGAACGCCGGCAGCCCGGAGGTCGATCCCGACCGACTGGGCGTGGCGATCGGTACCGGCCTCGGCGGCGGCGACGCGCTCATCGATTCGGTCGACAAGCTGAAGAACGGCGGTTATCGCAAGATCTCCCCGCTGGCTGTTCAGATGGTCATGCCGAACGGTCCGTCGGCCGTTGTCGGTCTCGAGCTGAAGGCCCGGGCGGGAGTGGTCACTCCGGTCTCGGCGTGCTCGTCGGGTTCGGAAGCCATCGCCAACGCGTGGCGGATGATCGTGATGGGTGACGCCGACATGGTCGTCACGGGCGGCGTCGAGGGTTTCATCGACTCCGTGCCGATCGCGGCCTTCTCCATGATGCGGGCCATGTCGACCCGCAACGACGACCCCAAGGGTGCTTCGCGTCCGTTCGACAAGGATCGTGACGGCTTCGTCTTCGGCGAGGCGGGCGCGCTCATGACGATCGAGACCGAGGAGCACGCGAAGGCTCGCGGTGCCACCATCCACGCCCGTCTGCTGGGCGCGGGTATCACCTCCGACGGCTTCCACCTGGTCGCCCCGGACCCGGAGGGCACCGGCGCGGCCCGGGCGATGACCCGCGCGATGCAGACCGCCGGTCTGTCCAAGCAGGACATCACCCACGTCAACGCGCACGCCACCGCCACCCCCATCGGTGACACCGCGGAGGCGAACGCCATCAACAAGGCGGTCGGCAACCACCCGTCGGTCTACGCGCCCAAGTCGGCGCTGGGCCACTCGATCGGCGCCGTCGGCGCGCTCGAGTCGGTGCTGACCGTCCTCAGCATCCGGGACGGCATCGTCCCGCCGACGCTGAACCTGGACAACCAGGACCCCGAGATCGACCTCGACGTGGTGAAGGGCGAAGCCCGCCGCCAGGAGATCGAGTACGCGATCAACAATTCCTTCGGTTTCGGTGGGCACAACGTCGCGCTCGCCTTCGGCCGGGCCTGACCCGGACGAACGACTGCTCGCGAACGCCGGTGGGATCCAACTGAATCGGTCGGTTCCCACCGGCGTTCGGCAGCGGCGTTGTACATCTCGACAACCAGGTAGGAGAGAACGCGATGACGATCATTGCTCCCGCGTTTGCAGACACCACCACCGATCCCCGTGATCCGCTCGGCCGGCTCCAGCGCTTCTTCGACCCCGGCACCATCCTCCCGCTGCACCCCAGGGACAAGTCCGGCGTGCTGGCCGCGATCGGCGAGGTCGACGGCGTCCGCACCGTCGCCTACTGCTCCGACGCCACCGTCATGGGCGGCGCGATGGGCGTGGAGGGCTGCAAGCACATCGTCGACGCGATCGACACCGCCATCGATTCCGGCATCCCGGTCGTCGGCCTGTGGCACTCCGGTGGCGCTCGCCTGGCCGAGGGCGTCGAGGCCCTGCACGCGGTCGGCCTGGTCTTCGAGGCCATGGTCCGCGCGTCCGGCCTGGTTCCCCAGATCTCCGTCGTGCTCGGTTTCGCCGCCGGTGGCGCCGCCTACGGCCCCGCGCTGACCGACATCGTCATCATGGCCCCCGAGGGCCGTGTCTTCGTCACCGGTCCGGACGTCGTGCGTTCGGTGACCGGCGAGAACGTCGACATGGCGACTCTGGGCGGGCCGACCACCCACTTCAAGAAGTCCGGCGTCTGCCACATCGCCGCCGACGACGAGGCCGACGCCCTGCACCGCGCCCGCCGCCTGGTCTCGATGTTCGCCGAACAGGGCGAATTCGACCTGGCCGCCGCCGCGCACGGCGACATCGACCTCAAGGCGATGCTGCCCGAGTCGCCCAAGCGCGCCTACGACGTGAAGCCGATCATCCACGAGCTGCTCGACAACGTCGACGGCGAATCCTCCTTCGAGGAGCTGCAGGGCGGCTACGCCCGCTCGATGGTCGTCGGCCTCGGCCGCCTCGGTGGCCGCACCGTCGGCGTGCTGGCCAACAACCCGCTGCGGCTGGGCGGTTGCCTCAACTCCGAGAGCGCCGAGAAGGCCTCGCGTTTCGTGCGCCTGTGCGACGCGTTCGGCATCCCGCTGATCGTGGTCACCGATGTCCCCGGCTACCTGCCCGGCGTCGGCCAGGAGTACGAGGGCGTGGTCCGCCGCGGCGCCAAGCTCCTGCACGCCTTCGCCGAGGCCCGCGTCCCGCGCGTCACCCTGGTGACCCGCAAGATCTACGGCGGCGCCTACATCGCCATGAACGCCCGCGCCCTCGGCGCCACCGCCGTCTACGCGTGGCCCGGCTCCGAGGTCGCCGTCATGGGCGCCAAGGCCGCCGTCGGCATCCTGCACAAGAAGGCGCTTGCCGCCGCGCCCGAGGAGGAGCGCGAGGCCCTGCACGAGCGCCTCACCCTCGAGCACGAGAAGATCGCGGGCGGCGTCGACCGGGCCGTCGCCATCGGCGTCGTCGACGAGGTCATCGACCCCGCCAAGACCCGCAGCATCCTCGCCGCCGCCCTGGCCGCGGCCCCGGCCCGCGCGAGTCACCACAAGAATATCCCGCTGTGATCACCTGACCGGCGCAGTACGCGGCCGCCGTGGCTCCCCGTATAGGGGCACGGCGGCCTTCTGCTGTGGGCACCGCGATATTCGGATGCCGCGGCGGCCGAAATTCCGTACCGTCCTCTCGGAACTCGACAGGGGAGAAGATGGTTCGCAGACGGACTCCGCAGGAGAAGAAGGCACTGAGCTACGTCAAGGACCGCCGCAACGCCTACGGCGAGAACGACAAAGGCTCCCGCAAGGGCATCCCACTGACCCGCAGCCGCCTGCACCGCGCCGACCGCCGCAGCGATCGCACCGCGCTCACCCTCGCCACCGGTGTCCTGTCCCTGGACATGGCAGAACGCGGCGAACTGAGGGTCTACGCGACGGCCCGACGCCGCCTGAGCTGGCGTAAGTGGCCGGATCTGCCGCTGGGGGACTACGTGGAGTGGAAGCGGAGCCGGCGGGCTGAGCGGCAGGAACGCGGTCAGCGGAGGTCGATCGAGGCTCCGGAAGGTCCGCCTTCGTCCGGCGGTGACGTGCGGTCCTGATCCCACCCCGCGAGCCGTGCCGCCGCCGCGCGCCGGACGGTATCGGCCTCGGCGGGGTCGTGCGCGGCCTCGTACAGCCGCTCCCGCGCCTCGCGTCCCGCGAACCTCGCGCCGAGTTCCCTCGTCCCGGAGTCGCTGTCGTCGAGGCACTCGATCGCCCGCGTCGGCCCGAACGCCGGCGACATCCGGCTGAGCGCGACCGCCGCTCGGGCACGGAGATAGGAGTAGCCCGTGGTGTCGAACAGCGCCGACACGGTGGTGACCGAGGGCTGATAGCGGATCCGGCCCAGGGCAGGCACCAGATCGCACTGGGTGTAGATGTCGTCGTCGGCCAGCGCCGTGGCGAGCCGGGCGGCCAGGGCCGGTCCGTCCGCCGGCTCCGCCAGGGTGATCAGCATCGATCGCGCAGTCGCCGACACCGGGCCGCGGGAGAACGCGTGGGACCGGGCCCAGCGCAGGGCATCCGGCGAGCGGAGGGCGCGCAGCGAATTCCGGACGGTCCGGCGTACCGCGGGCGCGAGATCGTCGTCCTGCAGCAATTCCGCGCCGTGCGCCAGCAACGCCGCCTCCCAGCACGCACCGGCCGGAACGTCCGGCAGGCGTGGCAGTTTCGCGGCGCGCATCGCCCGCAGGACCGCTGCGCGGGCCGCCGCCTGGAAGGCTCCGCGGTCCGCGGAGGTCGTCGTCTCCGCTCGGGGTCGTGCGGTCGCGGCGATCGCGCGGTCGATCCGCGGGGACGCGTCGCGCCAGTCGGACCACGGTGCCCGGGCGAGGTCGCGGCGGAAGGCGAGGGCGTCGCGCAGGGTCTCGTCGTCGGCGACGGCGAGGAGGTCGTCCAGCAGGCCGGACGCCTCCGGGTGCGCGGCGAAGGGCAGCAGCGCGTCGAGGGCGAGATCGAGCCGGCGACCCGACCGCAGATAATCCAGGAGGCTCGGTATCGCGCCGGGGACGCCGCGCGCGGCGAGGTGTTGCAGAACGTCGACGACGAGGGCGCCGCCGTGGTCGGCGTACCCGGCCGGGGGCCGCGGCAGACCGCGCAGGCTCGCGCCGATCCGCTCGGCGGGGACCCCGCAGTCCATTGCCAGCGTGGCGTAGTACCAGCCGCGTTCCTCGATCTGCTGGTCCCACCGGGGATCGTCGGTGAGGCAGGCGAGGACCAGCGCGCCCGCCCACGCGGGATCGGACCGCGCAGCGGACCTGCCCGCCCCGTGACCACGCTGGATCAGTCCGGCCAGGGTGCCGGGCGCGGCCCAGAGGGGTACGTCGGTCACGCGGGCACCGAACCGGGGACGGCGGCCGGGGTCGCGTCGACCTCGGCGAGACCCCGGGCCGCGATGCCGCGGTTCCGGTCGGCGACGGTCGCCTCGACCGCGTGCTCCGATCCGGCGGTGCGCCACCACCGGAACCCGCCCGCGCCGTGGTCGGGAGAGGCACGGAGCCGCCGGTGATGCGTCATATCGGGATCGTAGGGTCCGGCGGTCCGGGCGGCCAGCGGGTTTCGGGACGCGTGAGCACCGGCGTCACTCCGTCGTGCGACGGGCTTCCAGGGCGTCCAGGATCAGGTCGAGGCCGTAGTCGAATTCGGTCGTGTGGTCGTAGCCGGGGCGGAGGGCGTGGTCGGTGATCATTTCGCGCAGGTGGGGGAATCGGTCGGGGGGCAGGGTGGCGAGGAGGGTGTCGGCGACGTCGTGGACGTCGGCGGGGGTGTCGAAGGGCAGGCTCGTCTCCTGGAGGACGTAGCCGGCGAGGTAGCTGTCGAGCAGGGAGATGGCGTGGGCGGCGGCGGGGAGGGAGAACCCCGCGGCGCGCAGGACGCCGAGGACGGCGTCGTGGTGGCGGAGGGTGGCGGGGCCGGGGTGGCGGCGGGAGTCCAGCAGGCCGAGGGCCCAGCGGTGGCGGGACAGGACGGTACGGGCGGAGGCCGCGCGGGCGCGCAGGGCGGTACGCCAGTCGGGGGCGTCGGCGGGCGGGAGGTCGATCGCGTCGAAGACCGCGTCCACCACGCCGTCGAGCAGCGCGTCCTTGTTCGGGACGTGGTGGTAGAGCGACATCGCCTCGACCCCGAGTTCCTGGGCGACGCGCCGCATGGTGATGGCGTCGGCGCCGCCCCGGTCGGCGACCCGGACGGCCGCGGCGACGATGCGGTCGCGGCTGAGTGGACGTGGTGGCACGGCGGACTCCTCGGGCATTGACAGCCTTACGAGCGTAAGCCAACCTTACAAGTGTAAGTTCGCCTTACAGGCGTAAGGCGACCCGGTTCGACGAAAGGAGACCCCCATGCCGATGCCGCTGTGGTGGGGGCATGTCAACAAGCGCGTCTTCAACCCACGGGCCGTCGCGAGCGGTACCTGGCCGGTGCTCACCCACGTGGGCCGATCCTCCGGCCGCGCGTTCCACACGCCGCTCGACGCCCACCCCGTCGACGGCGGTTATCTGTTCGTCCTGGTCTACGGGTCTCGTGCGGACTGGGTCCGCAACGTCCTGGCGGCGGGCGGCGCCCGGCTGCGGGTGGACGGCCGCGAACTCGACCTCACCGCGCCGCGCGTCCTCGGCGCGGACGAGGCGCGGCGGCTCCTCCCGCCGAGCGTCGCGAGGCCGCCCCGGCTGCTGCGGATCTCGGAGTTCCTGCGGATGGACACCGCGCGGCAATGAACGGCGCCCCGGCCGCGAGGGCCGCAGCGACCGCGGCGGAAGGCGCATAATGGCTGCGTGCGCTATGAGGAACTCGCCGACGTCCCGTGTTCGATCACGCGGCCGCTGGTGATCTTCGGGGACCGGTGGACGCTGCTGATCCTGAAGTACTGCTTCAGCGGGGTGCGGCGGTTCAACGCGTTCCAGGCGGCGCTGGGGATCTCGCGGAGCCGGTTGCAGGATCGGCTGGACCGGCTGATCGAGCACGGGATCCTGGTGAAGCGCCGGGCCGAGGGCGGGGCGCACGAGGAGTATCGGCTCACGGCCAAGGGGCACGACATCTATCCGATCCTCATGGCGATCCGGGACTGGGGTGACGCCTACATGGCGCCGGACGGGCCGCCGGTGCGCTACACGCACACCGGATGCGGCGGGGAGGGCCACGCGCACCTGGTATGCGACGGGTGCGGGCAGGAACTGACCGCGCGCGACATCACGCCGGAGGCCGGGCCGGGCATGGTGCTCGACCCGCCCGCGGCGGGGTGAGGCCGCTCAGTCGGTCACCCAGGTGACGGCGTCGGCGGGATCGGCGCGGTGGGTGCGGAAGCCGTTGACCGGATGCTCGAGGTCGGGGTACCCGAAGGAGACGCCGAAGACCACCTTGCGGTGATCGGGCAGGCCGAAGAACTCGCGCACGAAGCCGGAGTAGGAGGCCAGCGCGGCCTGCGGGGCGGCGCCGAGCCCGAGGGCCTGGGCGCCGAGGAGGAAACTCTCCAGCCACAGCCCGCAGTCGACGGCGCCGTACACGCCGAGGTCGGCCTCGCTCGTGACGATCGCGACGTGCGGGGCGTCGAAGAGCTCGAAGTTGCGCAGCATCTGGCGCAGCGTCTTCTCGTGCTCACCCCGTTCGATGCCGACGCTCCGGTAGAGCTGCAACCCGCACTCGCGCCGCCGGTCCTTGTAGACGCCGGTGTACTGGGCCGGGAACTCGAAATCGGTGACGAGCCCGGACTTCTCGGCGTGGGCGAGCAGTTCCGTGCGGAAGCGGTCGGTGGCCGCGCCGGAGGTCACCACCACCTGCCACGGCTGGGTGTTGCACCAGGACGGGGTGCGCTGGGCGAGGGCGAGCAGTTCGTCGACGGTCTCGCGGGGGACCTCGTCGGGGCGGAACTGGCGGCAGGTCCAGCGCTCGTCGAGCAGGGTGCGCAGGGTCTGGAAAGCGGTCAACGCCGGCTCCTTCGCTAGGCCGCCTGGGCGGTCTCATTTTGAGACCAAATTAGCATTCCGCGACGCGCAGGGGAACGCCACACCGAAAATCCACGGCGCGCGTGCAGAATGCCCAGGTATGGCTGCACCCACCCGGCAGGTGCGAGACCGCAAGCGCCACGGCAGGCACTACACGCCGCCCGCGCTGGCGGAGTTCCTCGCGGCCCGGACCGCGGCCCACCTGCCGCCGGGCGGGCGCGTGCGGGTGCTCGATCCCGCCTGCGGCGACGGCGAATTGCTGCTGCAGCTGGCCCGGCAGCTGCTCGCGCGCGGAACGACCGTGGAGCTGACCGGATTCGACCTCGACGGCGCCGCCGTGGCCGCGGCGGCCCGCCGCGCGGAGGCCGAGGGAATCGAGGCCCGCTGGCGGCGCGGCGACTTCCTCGCCGGCGCCCGCTCGCTGGCCCCCGGCTCGTTCGACGCGATCATCACCAATCCGCCGTACGTGCGCACCCAGCAGCTGGGCGCGGCGACGGCGCGCCTGCTCAGCCGGCGCTTCGGCCTGCGCGGGCGCATCGATCTGACCCATCCCTTCGTGGCGGCCGCGCCGGAGCTGCTGTCCGGCCACGGGGTGCTCGGGCTGCTGTGCGCCAACCGGTTCCTCACCACGCGCGCCGGGGCCAATGTGCGCGCCCTGCTCTCGGGGGAGCTGTCGCCGGTGGAGCTCTACGACCTCGGCGACACGAAGCTGTTCAGCGCCGCGGTCCTGCCCGCGATCACCATCGCGACCCGGTCCGGGACGCCGGACTGCCGCTTCGTCGCCGCCTACGAGACGGCGGGCGCCGCCGGCGACGACAGGACCCTGTTCGAGGCGCTGCTCGGCGCCGCCGACGGCCTCGCCGCCCACAACGGGCACACCTACGCCGTCCGGGTCGGGACGCTCGCGCGCCAGGCGCCTGCGCATCCACCGACGGCCGTGCTCGGCGCGCGGTCCGCGATCCCGGCCCGCGCGGACGGCACGGCGCGTTCCGTGGACCCGGCGACCCGCCCCGGTGGCGACCCCTGGCGCCTGGCCCACCCCGCCACCGAGCGCTGGCTGGACCGCGTCGCCGCGCACACCTGGCGTACGTTCGGCGACGTCGCCCGCATCCGGGTCGGGATCAAGACCACCGCAGACGCGGTCTTCATCGGCGACGACTGGGACCGGCGCGCCCCGGCGCCGGAACCCGAACTCCTGCGTCCCCTGCTGACCCACGATCACCTGCAACCGTGGCGGATCACCCCGGACGAGTCCCTGCGGGTGCTCTACCCCTACGACACGACCGCGGAGCGGCGCGTCACCGTCGACCTGGCCGAGTTCCCCACCGCCGCCGCCTATCTGGAGTCCCACCGGGAGGTGCTCGAGTCCCGGCACTACGTGCTCGACGGGGGCAGGCAGTGGTTCGAGATCTGGGTGCCGCAGCGGCCGCATCTGTGGCGGGAGCCCAAAGTCGTCTTCCCCGACATCAGTCCGCTGCCGCGCTTCGCCCTCGACCGGTCCGGCGCGGTGGTCAACGGGGACTGCTACTGGATCTCGCTGCCCGGCCTTCGCCTGCCGGGCGACGCCGACGACGCCGCGTATCTGCTGATGGGCGTGGCGAATTCGGCGCTGGGCGTGCGGTTCTACGACGCGGTGTGCGGAAACCGGCTGTACTCGGGCAGGCGGCGCTGGATCACCCAGTACGTCGCGCGCCTACCCCTGCCCGACCCGGCGGGGGCGGGCGCGGCCGCGATCGTCGAGCGCGTGCGCGCGGTGGTGGAGGACGGCGCCGATCCCGCCGCGGCGGGCGTGGACGAGGCGGTGGCGGCGGCGTTCGGGGTTCACTGAGCGGGGTGGATGCCGACCATCGGCAGCAGGGTGCGCCGGGCGAAGCGGCGGCCCTCCTCCGGGTCGTGCACCGGTATGAGGCCGTCGGGGGTCAGCGCCAGCGACAGCGCGAGGCGGGCCATGACCTCGGCGACGAGGTCGGGATCGAAGTCGGGGACGTCGACGTGGGCGCGCAGCTCGCGCAGCTTGTCGGCGAGGTATTCGCGGCCGACCGCGAGCACCGGGCCCGCGCCGGTGGTCAGCCGGGGCAGGATCGTCTCGGGTTCGGTGCCGAGCAGGCGGCGCAGCAGCTCGCTGCCCGCGATGGTGGCCACGAAGGTCGCGAAGATCTCCACCAGCTGGTCCTCGGGATCGGTGACCGCGCGCACCCGCTCCTCGATCGCGGCGATGTAGTGCTGCGCCTCGCGCACGCCGACCGCCTCGACCAGGTCGTTCTTGGATTCGAATCGCCGGTAGAGGGTCGCCGGGCTGATCCCGGCCCTGCGGGCGATCTCGCCCATGCTGGTGCGCCGGATGCCGAAATCCAGGAACGCCGACCGGGCGCTGTCGAGGAGCTTCTCCCCGTCGGGCAGCGGGGTGTCCAGGATTCGCGCCAGGATGGACGAGACGGTGGGCATCGGGTCTCCGGTCTTCACGATCGCGGCGGTCGGGGTCGGCGAGTGTCAGTATCCCAGCCCGCGGCCGCCGCGACGTGTCCTCACCGATTCGGCAGGTCCAGCGCCGCCATTTCCTGTTCGATGGCGTTGGCGGCGAAATGGACCCCGCGCGAACGTAACTCGTGGACCCGACGCTGGAGTGCCTCGAGACCACCGGGTTCGGACGCGATGTCGGCCACGCTCATGCGGCCCCCCGATCGGTGCACACCGGTCTGCGCGTATGCCACCGTGATACCTCCTGCCGCGTACCCGTTGGCGGCCGTGGAGCTCATGGCCGGACGCGGTACACGGAAAAAATGCTATCAGCGGTGCCTACTGGTCATTTGTCCGGTGTGGCTGCTCTCACAGCACCTCGGCGCCCCGGTGATTGGCCAGGTTGTGCACGTACACCGCGGCATTGAGCTCGATGCCCTTGCGCTGCTCCGGGGTCAGCTCGCGGCGCACCTTGCCGGGCACGCCCGCGACCAGGGAGTTCGGCGGGATCACCGCGCCCTCCGGGATGAGGGCGTTGGCGGCGATCAGGCTGCCCTCGCCGATGACCGCGCCGTTGAGCACGGTGGCGCCCATGCCGACGAGCACGTCGTCGCCGACGGTGCAGCCGTGCAGGATCGCGTTGTGGCCCACCGAGACCCCGCTGCCGACGGTCAGCGGGAAGCCGGGATCGGCGTGCAGGACGCACCCGTCCTGGATGTTGGTGCGGGCGCCGACCGTGATCTGCTCGAGGTCGCCGCGCAGCACGGCCGAGTACCAGATGCCGACCTCGGCGCCCAGGCGCACCCGCCCGATGACGGTCGCGTTCGGCGCGATCCAGGCGGCCTCGTCGATCTCCGGGGCGAACCCGGTCACCTTGATGATCATGGTCGTCAACATACTCACCGCCCGGGACCGGCGGTACCGGTTCCCGCCACGGTGCCGCGGAACTGGGCCCGGTGCACGGCGGGCGCCACCCCGAGGGCCCGGTGGAAGTGGTGCCGCAGGGACACCGCGCTGCCGAAACCGGTCTCGCCCGCGATCCGGTCGACGGTGTCGTCGGTCGTCTCCAGCAGCAGCCGGGCCCGGTCGGTGCGCTGCTGCAACAGCCACTGCTGCGGGCTGGTGCCGGTCCGGGCGCGGAAGCGGCGGGTGAAGGTGCGCCGGGACATGTGCGCGGTGCGCGCCCAGGCGTCCAGGTCGAAGGTGGCGTCGAGGTGGGTGCGCGCCCAGACCATGGCGTGCTCGAGGTCGTCGCCGTCGGGATCGCCGTTCGGGACCGCGACGGGAATGAACTGGGCCTGTGACCCGCTGCGGTGCGGGGCGGTGACCAGGTCGCGGGCCAGCTCGGTGGCCACCCGGGCGCCGTGGTCCTTGCGGACGATGTGCAGGCAGCAGTCCAGCGCCGCGGCCACGCCCGCCGAGGTGAGCAGATCGCCCAGGTCCGTCCACAGGGTGTCGGCGCGGACCCGCACCCGCGGATAGGCGCGGGCCAGGTCCTCGGCGGCGGCCCAGTGGGTCGTCACCACGCGGCCGTCGGCCAGTCCGGTGTCGGCGATGGCCCAGGCGCCGAGGCACAGGCCGGTCAGCTGCGCGCCGCGGGCGTGCGCGGCGCGCACCGCCTCGCGCAGCGCGGGCGAGACGCCGCGCCCGCGCTCCCAGCCGGGGAAGACGACCAGGTCCGCCGCGGCGATCGCGTCGAGACCGTGGCGCACGGTGATGTCGAAACCGGCCGCGGTGGCCAGGGTGCCGGTGGTCTCCGCGCACACCGCGACGTCGTAGGGCGCGCCGGTGCCGTGCGCGCCGGTGCCGGAGCGGCCGAGGACCAGGGTGGGCACCGAGAGGTGGAACGGGCTGATCCCGTCGAAGGCGATGACCGCGACCGAACGCATGGCCCGATCTTAGCGATGCATGGCCTGGGGGCCACTGTTTGCCCCGCCCGGAGCCGAGCAGAGTGATCGGCATGACCGAGACCATCACCCGGCCCGCCCTTCTCGACGCGTTGCACGTCGGCGGGCCGACCCTGCGTTTCCGCTACGGCGGCCTGACCTGGCTCACCGACCCCACCTTCGACGAGCCCGGCGACTACCCCGGCCCCATCACCCTGCACAAGCTCAGCGGCCCCGCCGTGCCGCTGGAGCGGATCGGCGCGATCGACGTCGTGCTGCTCTCGCACGACCAGCACGCCGACAACCTCGACACCGCGGGGCGCGCGCTGCTCGGCCGGGTGGACACCGTGCTCTCCACCCCCGACGCCGCCGCCCGGATCGACGGCGTGCGCGGGCTGGTGCCGTGGGAGCGCGTGACCGTGGGCGCGGTGGAGGTCACCGCGGTGCCCGCGTTGCACGGGCCCGAGGGATGCGAGCCGCTCAGCGGCGTGGTCACCGGGTTCGTGCTGCGGGCGCCGGGGGAGCCGACGGTGTACGTGTCCGGGGACAACGCCTCGGTGGACCTCGTGCGCGAGATCGCCGAACGGGTCGGGCGCATCGATGTCGCGGTGCTCAACATCGGCGCCGCCAACGTGGGCCGGTTCGGCGACAGCGACGTCACCCTCAACGCGCGCACCGCCGTCGAGGCCGCCGCGATCCTCGGCGACGCGCTCGTCGTGGCCGTGCACGCCGAGGGCTGGGGTCACTTCAGCGAATCCCTGGACTATCTCGAGCGGGTGTTCGCCTACGCCGGGCGTGCCGAGCAGCTGCGGATCCCGGTGCGCGGGGAGGTCTTCACGTTGTGAACTTCGATGTTCACAAAGTCGGCGGCCGCGGCGATACACCGGGTGACCTCCCCGTCGACCTCCCAGGAGAACCAGTGCGACAGTCGAATTCGGCC
>NZ_BAGK01000068.1 GCF_000308795.1 Nocardia thailandica NBRC 100428
GCCGGGGGCTCCTCGGCCGCGGCGGGGCGCGCGCCGTGCCGCGGATACCGGGCCGCCCCGAACGGCTCCCGGCGCGGCTGGCCCGGCTCGGGCCCGGAGCCGTCGTCGTCCACCTGCACGCCGAACTCGCGGGCCAGCCCGGCGAGCCCGCCCGCCCAGCCCTGGCCGACCGCGCGGAACCGCCACTGCCCGTCGCGGCGGTAGAACTCGCCGAACATGAGGGCCCGCACGGATTCGACGTCGTCGAGGGGGAACCACGCCAGCGGCCCGTCGGCGGCGAACACCGTCACGGTCAGGTCGGTGACCTCGTCGAAGGCGCCCTCGTCCAGGGAGGCGCCGACCACGATGCGGTCGATTTCGGACTCGGTGCGCGGCAGCGAGACGCTCAGCCGCGCGGTGCCCGGCGCGGGCTCCTGGTCGAGGGTGACCGACTGGGAGATGTGGCGCGGGGCGTTGAAGAAGACGAAGTCACCGTCGCCGCGGACCCGGCCCGAGCCGTCCAGCAGCAGGGCGTGGGCGTCGAGGGCATGCGCGGACCGCCATGAAACGACCACGGCGAGAAGCGATGTCGGAACCGGCGCGTGCGCCCCCTTGGTGAGTTTCATGGTGCTCGCACTATGACATGTCCCTCCGACAGGTGCGGACACGCCGTGGTCACGCGCCCGCGCCTGCGCGCACGCGGGCGCGCGGTGCGGCACAGTGGAGGCATGACCAACCCGAAGAAGCGGGGGCGCGCGCCGGAACCGCCGCCGGAGCAGGCGGGCAGGCGGGTGCCCGGTCCCGCCGACCTGCTCTCGGCCGCCCAGGCCGCGGTGGTCGCCGCCCAGTCCGCCGCGGGACAGGCCGTCGACGCCGCCCAGCAGACCGCGGGCTACGCCTTCGACGCGGCGGTCCGGCTGCCACCGGCCTCGGCGCAGCTCGCCGCCCAGCTGCCCGATCTCGTGGAGAACCTGTCGGTGGCCATCGACCGGCTCAACAGCACCATCGACCGGCTCGACCGGACCCTGGCCCTGGCCGACCCCGCCTTCGCCGCCTACGACCGCCTGCTGCCCCGGCTCGAGGCGATGATCTCCCTCGGCGAGGACCTGTTCGGCGCCCTGGCCAAACTGCCCGGCGTCGGCCTGCTCGGCCGGCTCACCGGCCGTGGCGGGGAGGAACCCGAGCCGGAACCCCCGCCGCGCTCACGCGGCCGGAAATAGCGCGCGGAAGGTCGCCGCGGCCTTGAGCACCATCTCGTCGTACTCGTCGCCGGCGACGGAGTCGAGCACGACCGCCCCGCCCGCGCCGATGTGCCAGCGGTCGCGGTGGCGCACGGCGGTGCGGATGACGATGTTGAGGTCGGCGGTGCCGCCGAGCCCGAGGAAACCGATGGTGCCGGAGTAGATCCCGCGCGCGGCGGTCTCCAGCTCGTCCAGGATGGCCATGGTCCGCAGTTTCGGTGCGCCGGTCATCGAGCCGCCGGGGAAGCAGGCGCGGAGGCAGTCGACCACGCCCGCGTCCGGGCGCAGGGTGCCGCGCACGGTCGAGACCAGCTGGTGCAGCGTCGTGTAGGTCTCGGTCGCCATGAGCTCGGGCACGTGCACCGAGCCCACCTCGCACACCCGGCCGAGGTCGTTGCGCAGCAGGTCCACGATCATCAGGTTCTCGGCGCGGGTCTTGGGGTCGCCGGCCAGGGCGCGCCGGATGGCGTCGTCCTCGGCGGGGGAGGCCCCGCGCGGTGCGGTGCCCTTGATCGGCTTGCTCTCCACCACGCGGTCGCGGTCGATCTTGAGGAAGCGTTCGGGGGAGGAGCAGGCCACGTCGAGATCGTCGAAGCGCAGGTAGGCCGCGTAGGGGGCGGGGTTGCAGCGGCGCAGCCTGCGATAGAAGTCCAGGCCGTCGCCGGGTGTGGCGGCCACGGAGACCGCGTCGGTCAGGCAGATCTCGTAGGACTCCCCGGCGCGCAGGCGTTCCTGGCACTCGGCGATGTCGGCCAGGTAGCGGGCGCGTCCCCGCGACAGGTGCGCCTCGACCTCGGCGGGGTCGACGGCCACGTGCAGGTCCGGCGGGTTGGCCCAGGTGGGCAGGTCGGCCAGCGCGGCCTCGGTCTCGTCGAGCCACGCGGCGGCGTCGTCCGGGGCGGCGCCGGTCGTCAGCGTCAGCAGGTAGGTGCGGCCCGCCTCGTGGTCGACGACGACGAGCCGGTCGGCGAAGATCCACTGCGCGTCCGGCGTCTCGGCGCGGTGCGGCGCGGGCGCCCCGCAGTCGGCCTTGACTTCGTAGCCCAGGTAGCCGACGTAGCCGCCCGCGAAATCGAAGGGCAGGTAGGGGGTCTCGCAGTGCCGGGCGCGCAGCGCGCGATCCAGGTAGTCGAGGATGCCGCCGGGCTCGGTCCGGGTGCCCGCGGCGTCGCGGACCTCGACGACGCCCGTACCGACCCGGTAGCGCACGACCTCCGCGCACGGGCCGCTCGCGTCGCCGAGGAAGGAGAAGCGGTCGAGGCCCGGCTCGACGTGCTCGCTGTCGAGCCAGAACGCGGTGGCCGATCCGGCGTAGCGGCGCAGGAAGATGGCCTCGGTGTCGATGGCGCGCTCGATCACCCGGTGCCCGAGCCGGTACCGGGTCACCGGTTCGGCGGGCGCGGCCGCGCGCGCCGGGCCGCGCAC
>NZ_BAGK01000067.1 GCF_000308795.1 Nocardia thailandica NBRC 100428
GCACCACGCAGAAGGCCAGCCGGATCCGGCAGATCACGGCGACCAAGACCCGCGAATCGCTGCAGACCACCGCGCAGCTCACGCAGGTCCACGAGGCCGACGTCACCAAGATCGCGCACCTGCGTCAGCTGGCCAAGCGGTCCTTCGCCGAGCGCGAGGGCGTCAACCTGACCTACCTGCCGTTCTTCGCCAAGGCCGTGGTCGAGGCCCTCGGCGTGCACCCGAACGTGAACGCGTCCTACAACGAGGACACCAAGGAGATCACCTACCACTCCTCGGTGCACCTCGGCATCGCCGTCGACACCGACCAGGGCCTGCTGTCCCCGGTCATCCACAACGCCAGCGACCTGTCGCTGGCCGGCCTGGCCCGCGCGATCGCCGACATCGCCGACCGCGCGCGCAACGGCGGCCTGAAGCCGGACGAGCTGTCCGGCGGCACCTTCACCATCACCAACATCGGCAGCCAGGGCGCGCTGTTCGACACCCCGATCCTGGTTCCGCCGCAGGCGGCCATGCTCGGCACCGGCGCGATCGTCAAGCGCCCGGTCGTGGTGACCGACGAGACCGGTGGCGAGTCCATCGGTGTCCGGTCGATGGTGTACCTGCCGCTGACCTACGACCACCGCCTCATCGACGGCGCCGACGCGGGCCGTTTCCTCACCACCATCCGGCATCGGCTGGAAGAGGCGGCGTTCGAGGCCGATCTGGGTCTGTAAGCGGTACCCATGAAGGTGGTGATCGCCGGCTCGTCCGGGTTGATCGGGCGTGCGCTGGTCACGGCGCTGCGCCGGGACGGGCACGAGGTCGCCCGCCTGGTGCGGCGCGCCCCGCAGGCGCCGGACGAATTCGCGTGGCACCCCGCGCGCGCCCAGCTCGACGAGCGGGCGTTGCGCGGGGCCGACGCCGTGGTGAACCTGTGCGGCGCGAGCATCGGCGCGCGCCGGTGGAACGGCAGCTACAAGCAGGAGCTGCGCGACAGCCGGATCACCCCCACCGACGTCCTGGCCGCCGCGGTCGCGGCCGCGGGCGTGCCGACGCTGGTCAACGCCAGCGGCGTGCACTACTACGGCAGCGGCAACGGTGACCGGGTCGTCGACGAATCGTCCCCGGTGGGTACGGGTTTCCTTGCGCGGTTGTGCGCGGACTGGGAGGCCGCGACCGCCCCCGCCGCCGAGGCGGGTGCGCGGGTGGTGCTCGTGCGCAGCGCCGTGGTCCTGGCCCGGCACGGCGGCATCCTGTCCACCCTGCAGCCGCTGTACTGGCTGGGGCTGGGCGGGCGGCTGGGCAGCGGCCGCCAGTACACACCGTGGGTGTCCCTGGAGGACGAGGTCGGCGCGATCCAGTTCGCCCTGACCCACCCCGAGATCAGCGGGCCGATCAACGCCGCGGGCCCGGCGCCGGTCACCAACGGCGAGTTCTCCCGGGCCCTCGGTCGCGCGCTGCACCGGCCCGCCACCCTGATCGTCCCGGGGTTCGCGCTGCGCGCGGTCGTCGGCGAGTTCGCCGACGAGACGGTGCTGCGCGGCCCGCGGGCCATCCCCCGGGCGCTGGAGGAGGCCGGATACCGGTTCCAGCACCCCACCATCGGCGCCGCCCTCGCCGCCGCCGTCGGACAGGAGTGAGCCGATGACCGTCGCGACCACCGTGATCCGCGAGGCCGTCGCCGGCGACCTGCCCGCGATCCTGGTCATCCACAACGCCAACATCGCCGCCTCGACCGCGATCTGGGACACCGAGCAGGTCGAGCTCGCCGAGCGCCGCGCCTGGTTCGACCAGCGCGCCGCCGCGCACATGCCGATCCTGGTCGCCGAGATCGGCGGGGAGGTCGCCGGGTACGCCTCCTACGGGCAATGGCGGCCCAAGTCCGGCTACCGCTTCACCGTGGAGAACTCGGTCTACGTCGACGAGCGGTTCCAGCGCCGCGGGGTGGCGAGGGCGCTGCTCACCGAACTGATCGCGCGCGCCCGCGCCTCGCACCGCGTGCACGCGATGGTCGCGGCCATCGAGTCGGGCAACACCGGTTCCATCGCCCTGCACGAACGGTTCGGCTTCGTCACCGTCGGCGAGCTGCCCGAGGTCGGCCACAAGTTCGGCCGCTGGATGGACCTGACTCTCATGCAACTCACCCTGCCGATGGGACAGGAGTAAGGAGGCACCATGTCCGGGCGTACCGTCGAGGATGTGACCACCGCACGTACCGCGTCCGCGCGACTCGATCCCACCCCGATCGTCGTCGAGCATCTCGGGCTGATCGATTACCACGCCGCCTGGGACCGCCAGCGGGCCCTCGCGGACGACCGCGCCGAGGGCCGCGGGTCCGACACGCTCCTGCTGCTCGAGCACCCGCCGGTGTTCACCGCGGGTCGCCGCACCGAGGACACCGACCTGCCCGCCGACGGCACCCCCGTCGTGCAGGTCGACCGGGGCGGCAAGATCACCTGGCACGGCCCCGGCCAGCTGGTCGGCTACCCGATCGTCCGCCTGGCGGAGCCGATCGACGTGGTGAACTACGTGCGCCGCCTCGAGGAAGCCCTCATCTCGGTGTGCGCCGGGCTCGGCCTCGACTGCGGCCGGGTCGACGGGCGGTCGGGCGTGTGGCTGCCCGCCAACGACTTCCAGCCCGAGCGCAAGGTCGCCGCGATCGGTGTCCGGGTGCAGCGTGGGGTCGCCCTGCACGGCATCTCGCTGAACTGCAACTCCAGCCTGGACGGGTTCGGCTCGATCGTCCCCTGCGGCATCCGCGACGCGGGCGTGACCACGCTCAGCCGCGAACTCGCCCGCGAGGTCACCGTCGCGGAGATGACCCCGCTGGTGGCCGAGGCCATCATCGCCGCGCTCGACGGCGTCCTCCCGGTGCGGACCCATGACATAGATCGCACCACCGCCGCCGAACCGGCCGCCGCGACCGGCGTAGAGTCGATCCGGTGAGCTCAGTGGACGCATCCGCACCGGCCGGCCGCAAACTGCTGCGTATCGAAGCGCGCAACGCCGAAACCCCCATCGAGCGCAAACCCAAGTGGATCCGCACCCGGGCCACCATGGGCCCCGAGTACACCGAGCTCAAGGGTCTGGTGAAGCGCGAGGGCCTGCACACGGTGTGCGAGGAAGCGGGCTGCCCCAACATCTTCGAATGCTGGGAGGACCGCGAGGCCACCTTCCTCATCGGCGGTGAGCAGTGCACCCGGCGCTGCGACTTCTGCCAGATCGACACCGGCAAGCCGGCCGCCCTCGACCGCGACGAACCCCGCCGCGTCGCCGAGAGCGTGCAGGCGATGGGCCTGCGCTACTCCACCATCACCGGCGTCGCCCGCGACGACCTGCCCGACGGCGGCGCCTGGCTCTACGCCGAGACCGTCCGCGCGATCAAGCGCGTCAACCCCGCGACGGGCGTCGAGCTGCTGATCCCCGACTTCAACGCCGTCCCCGACCAGCTGGCCGAGGTCTTCTCCTCCTGCCCCGAGGTGCTGGCGCACAACCTGGAGACCGTCCCCCGCGTCTTCAAGCGGATCCGCCCCGCGTTCCGTTACGAGCGTTCCCTCGCGGTCCTCACCGCCGCGCGCGAGGCGGGCCTGGTCACCAAGTCCAACCTGATCCTCGGCATGGGCGAGACCCCCGAGGAGGTCACCACCGCCCTGCGCGACCTGCACGAGGCGGGCTGCGACATCATCACCATCACCCAGTACCTGCGCCCGAGCCCCCGCCACCACCCGGTGGATCGCTGGGTCAAGCCGGAGGAGTTCGTCGAGCACTCCCGCGTCGCCGAGGAGATCGGCTTCGCCGGCGTCATGGCGGGCCCGCTGGTCCGCTCCTCCTACCGCGCGGGCCGCCTCTACGCCCAGGCGATGGCGCACCACGGCCGCGAGATCCCCGCCGACATGGCCCATCTCGCCCAGGAGGGCACCGCCGCCCAGGAAGCGGGCGCGGTCCTCGCCCGCTTCGGCAGCTGACCTAAACTGAGGTTCCCCTCACCTGCTGGAAGGAACCATGTCGAAGTTCGAGAACGTCTCCGTGACGAAGACCGCCAATGTCTATTTCGACGGCAAGTGCGTCAGCCACAACATCGAGCTGGCCGACGGCACCGCCAAGTCGGTCGGCGTCATCCTGCCGTCGAAGCTGACCTTCGGCACGGGAGCCCCGGAGATCATGGAGCTGCTCGAGGGTGAGGCGAAGGTGACCCTGCCGGGCGAGACGGAGCCGAAGGTGTTCCGTGGCGGGGAGTCGTTCTCGGTGCCGGGCAACAGCTCCTTCGACATCGAGGTCACCGAAACCCTGCACTACGTCTGCCATTTCGGCTGAGCGCACCGCGCGGCGAGGGCGGCGGTCCGGCCGGGCCGCCGCCCTCGCCGCGTCCGGGCTCAGAAGCTCTTGTGCGGGATGCCCGCGGTGAGGCCGCCGTCGACGACGAATTCCGCGCCGGTGGAGTAGGACGACTCGTCGGAGGCGAGGTAGGCCACCAACGCCGAGACCTCGTCGGAGTCCGCGGCCCGGCCCAGCGGGATCTGCAGGAAGTCCGCGGGGATGTTCTCGGTCATCGGGGTCGTGATCAGGCCCGGGTGTACCGAGTTGACCCGGATGCCCTGGGGCGCGAGCTCGAGGGCGGCCGACTTGGTGAGGCCGCGGACCGCGAACTTGGTGGCGGTGTAGCCGTGCAGGCCGGGGCTGCCGCGCATGCCCTCGACCGAGGAGATGTTCACGATCGACCCGCCGCCGGTCATGGCGGGGACCACGGCCTGCATGCCGAGGAAGGTGCCGGTCAGGTTGATGTCGATGATGCGCTGCCATTCGTCGAGGGCGAAGTCGACGAGGCGGTTGCCGTTGGCGATTCCCGCGTTGTTGATCAGCACCTGCACGCCGCCGAAGCGCTCGACGGCGAGTTCGACCACGGCTTTCCACTGATCCGGCTCGCGCACGTCGAGGTGCTGGTACACCGCCGCCTCGCCGAGTTCGGCGGCGAGGGCCTCGCCCTCGGCGTCGAGCACGTCCCCGAGCACGACCGAGGCGCCCTCGCCGACGAACCGCCGCGCGTGTGCCGCGCCCATGCCTCGCGCCGCGCCGCTGATCACCGCGACCTTGCCTGCCAACCGTCCCACGTTCCGATCTCCTTTCGAGCGAATAGCTCTCTCACCGTAGGAAACCGTGCCGGGCGCCGGGAGGTTTCCGGCGAGATCAGTGTGTATCGGGCACATCGATCAGCGCGCGGCACACGTGCCAGAGGGCGGTGACCTGGGCGTCGGTGTAGCGGGTGCCCGGGCGCAGGTGCTGGGGCCGGATCCGGCGGTCGTGCCAGAACTGCCCGCTGGGCACCTTTCGGGCGGTGGCGGCGAGCCAGACGGCCGTGTCGGCGCCGTCGGCCGGGGTGCGCAGCAGGGGCCGGGCGATCCGCCGGAAGCGGGGCAGCGCGTCGGCGATGCCGGGGGTGTCGACCCAGCCGGGGTGCACGGCGTGCACCCCGACCCGCTCCTCGGCGAGTTCCGCGGCCAGCAGCGGCGTCAGCGCGACCTGCATCCGCTTGGTGCGGGCGTAGGCGCGGGCGCCGCGGTACTCGCCGTCGCGGTATTCGGGGTCGTCGGTCGCCAGCGGCTGGGCGTACATGCCGCCCGAGGACATCAGCACCACCCGCGCGCCGCGCGCGGCCGCGAGCAGCGGCCGGACCAGTTCGGTGAGCAGCAGCGGGCCGAGCACGTGGGTGGCGAAGGTCAGTTCGTGCCCGGCCGAGTTCTCCCGGCGCTCCGGCGGGAGCACGCCCGCGTTGTGCACGAGGACATCGATCGGGGCGTCGCCGAGTTCTGCGGCGGCGCGCCGGACCGAATCCGGTTCGGCCACATCGCAGATCACCACGGACACGGCCGCGCCGGGATGCCGCTCCCGCAGTCGCGCCGCCGCGGCGGCGCCCCGGCGCGCGTCGCGCACGGCGAGGACGACCGCCGCGCCCCGGCTCGCCAGCCCGTCGGCGACGGCGAGGCCGATGCCGCTGTTGGCGCCGGTGACCACGGCGCGTCTGCCGCGCAGGGCGTCGGCGGCGGGGTCGCCGGGCGGCCAGGTCCGGCGCCGGATCGCGATGCCGAGTCGGCTGTAGCCGGGGATGACGGCGCGGTCGAGCAGCGCGTCCCCTGTCGAAGGCTCGAACTCTGCATCGTTGTCCGCCTGGTCTCCGCTCATCACCCCACAATACCGCGTGAAACGATGCACCAACGGTTCACTTTCGCTCGAGCGGGCGACTAGAGTCGAGCCATGGGCATCGACTGTTCGGAGCTTGTCCCCGCACCCCGCGACGAGGTCTTCGCGTGGTTCGCCCGGCCCGGCGCGTTCACGCGCCTCGCGCCGCCCTGGCAGCCCGTCCGGCTGCTCGGGGAGGCCGACGACCTGGCCCGCGGCTCGGCCGTTCTCGGCCTGCCGGGCGGGCTGCGCTGGGTCGCCCGCCACGATCCCGCCGCCTACGACCCGCCGCACCGCTTCGTTGACGCGATCGCCGTCGACGGGCTCGCCTCCGCGCCGATCGGGCGCCTGCTGCCGTGGCGGCACACCCACGAGTTCGAGGCGGTCGACGCCGGACACACCCGCGTGGCAGATCACGTGGACACCCCCGTCCCCGCCCGCCTGCTGCGGCCGATGTTCGACTACCGCTACCGCCAGCTCACCGACGACCTGGCCGCGCACGGCCGGGCGGCCCGGGCGGGCTTCACCCGGCGCATGATCGCCGTCACCGGCGCCTCCGGCCTGGTCGGCACCGCGCTGTGCGCGTTCCTGTCCACCGGCGGTCACGAGGTCGTCCGGCTGGTGCGCCACGCGCCGGGCGGCCCCGGCGAACGCCGGTGGAACCCCGACGATCCCGCGCCCGACCTGCTCACCGGTGTCGACGCGGTCGTCCACCTGGCCGGCGCGTCGATCGCGGGCCGGTTCACCGCCGACCACCGCCGCGCGGTCGCCGACAGCCGTGTCGGGCCGACCAGGGCGCTGGCCGACCTCGCGGCCCGCTCCGGTGTCGGCACCTTCGTCTCCGCGTCCGCGATCGGCTACTACGGCTACGACCGCGGCGACGAGATCCTCACCGAGACGGCCGATCCCGGCGACGGCTTCCTGGCCGAGGTGGTCACCGCCTGGGAGGCGGCGAGCGCGCCCGCCGCGGCCGCGGGCGTGCGGGTGGTGCGGGTCCGCACCGGCATCGTGCAGTCCCCGGCGGGCGGCACGTTGCGGCTGCTGCGTCCGCTCTTCGCGGCGGGCCTCGGCGGCCGCATCGGCGACGGCGCGCAGTGGCTGTCGTGGATCGGCCTCGACGACCTGCTCGACATCTATCACCGTGCGCTCTGGGACGATTCGCTCGTCGGTGCCGTCAACGCGGTCGCCCCCGAACCGGTGCGCAACCGCGAGTACACCGAGGTGCTGGCCCGGGTGCTGCACCGGCCCGCCCTGCTCCCGGTCCCCTCCTTCGGCCCCGCCCTGCTGCTGGGCCGCCAGGGCGCGCGCGAGCTGGCCGAGGCGAGCCAGCGCGTGTCACCGGCCCGCCTGTCCGGGGCCGGGCACGCCTTCCGCTCGCCTGGCCTCGAACCCACCCTGCGTCACCTGCTCGGCCGCTGACCCGACCTTCACGGCCGCGCGAGGACGAACTGCCCGACATCGAGGTACCCGGCGCGGAAGCCGGCCTCGGAGTAGGCCAGATACAGCCGCCACATCCGCGTGAAGGTCTCGTCGAAGCCGAGCGCGGCGACCTCGGCGCCGGCGGCGTCGAACCGCTCGCGCCACTCGCGCAGCGTGCGCGCGTAGTGCGGCCCCATCGAGAACTGCTCGGCCACCACCAGTTCCGTTCCCCGGGCCACCGACTCCTCGATCGCCCGCACCGACGGAAGGAACCCGCCGGGGAAGATGTACTTCTGGATCCAGGTGTAGGTGTCGCGGGTGGCGAGCATGCGCTCGTGCGGCATGGTGATGGCCTGGATCGCGGCGCGCCCGCCCGGCGCGAGCACCCCGTCGATGGTGGCGAAATAGGTGTCGAGGTATTCGTGACCGACCGCCTCGATCATCTCGACCGACACGACGGCATCGTAGGTTCCCCGCACGCGCCGGTAGTCGAGCAGGTCGACGCGCACCCGGTCGGCCAGCCCCGCCGCCGCGACGCGGGCCCGCGCGGCGGCCTGCTGCTCGGTGGACAGCGTCACCGTGTGCACGGTGGCGCCGCGCGCGGCCGCCCGCAGCGCCAGTTCGCCCCAGCCGGTGCCGATCTCGAGCAGCCGCGTCTCCGGGCCGACGCCCGCGCGGTCGAGCAGCCGGTCGATCTTGGCGCGCTGCGCGGTGGCCAGATCGTCGGCCGGGCCGGCGAACAGGGCGGCCGAATAGGTGAGGGTCTCGTCGAGGAACAGCCCGAAGAAGTCGTTGGACAGGTCGTAGTGCCAGGCGATGTTGGCCCGGGTGTTGTCCTTGGAATTGCGGTGCGCGGCGGGATGTCGGGCGACGTGGAGGCGGCGGAGCCGGGCCAGCGACCGGGGCACCAGCTCGTCGACGTGGGCGGCGAACACGGTCAGCACTCCCACGAGATCGGACGCGTCCCAGTCCCCGGCCATGTAGGACTCGCCGAAGCCGATGAGCCCGGCGACACCCACCCGCGCCGCGAAGTCGTCCGGGCGGTGCAGGATCAGCCGGGGCGCGGTCGCCGGGCCGAGCACCGTGCCGTCGGGGTACTGCACGGCCAGCGGCAGCCGCCGGGTGAGCCTGCGCACGAGCAGGTCGACGACCGTGGCCGAGACGGTGGCGCGCGTCCCCCGGGGGACGGCGAGATCGGGCCACCGATCGCGGACGGGCGCGGCGGCGTTCACGGGCAGGTCGACGGTCATCGCGGTGTCTCCTCGGGCACGGCCGCCCGCGGCACCACGGGCAGTCCCCGGGCCCAGAGCCGCAGGCCCTGCCACCGGATACGCGCGGCGACGAGCAGCGACGGGAACGGATCGGTGAGCACGGCGCGTACGACCGCGCCGGTGGTGGCGGGCACGCAGCGGCCCGCGACGGTGGCGACGAACATCGGGTGGTCGGTCACCAGCGTGATCGACACGCGCAGCGCGTCCCCGGGTTCCGGCACGCTCAGCCGGTACTCGCCCGCCACCGGGTTGAACGGCGAGACGTAGAACTCCTTGCCGACGCGGGCGCGGCCGTCGGCGCCGGGCCGCAGCAGATACCGGTGCGCGCCGCCGTAGGTGTTGCGCACCTCGGCGATCACGCACACCGGGTCGCCGTCGCGGTCGCGGCACCAGTACAGCGTCAGCGGATCGAACACGTACCCGAGCGAGCGCGCGCCCGCCAGCATGAGCACCCGGCCGCCCCGCAGGTCGATGCCCTGCGCCGCCAGATACCGGTCGACGGCCGTTCGCAGCGCATCGCCGGGTTCCCCCAGGTGGTCGCCTGCGTCGAAGCCGGCGAACGGCCGCAGCCACCACGGCAGCCGTGGCATCCGGTCCAGGTCGATCAGCCAGCTGTGCCCGCGGTAGCGGAAGGCGTGGCGGACGGGGCTCAGCCGGGTGTGGCGGATGTCGGTGCGGATCAGCCGGGCGGCGGTGTCTCCGGACGCGACGTCGTGCCGTCCGCCGCGCGGCGCGGGCCGGGCGCCGCCCGCGCGGGTGCCGAGGCCGGCGGCCGAACGGCCGTTCACGACACCACCGCCCGCGCGGGCACCGGCCCCGCCCACCGCGCGCCGAGGCGTTCGGCGGCTCGCAGCCCGGACAGCGCGCCGTCCTCGTGGAAGCCCCACCCGTGATAGGCACCGGCGAACGCCGTACGCGCACAGCCGAGTTCGCCCGCGCGATCGCGTGCGGCCACCGACTCGGGGGTGTAGAGCGGATGCTCGTAGGTCATGGTGTCCAGGACGGTCCGCTGATCGATCCGGTCGCCGTCGCCCAGGGTGACCAGGAACCGCCGCCCGCCGTGCTCGCCGAGCCGCTGGAGGCGGGTGAGGTCGTAGGTGACCAGCACGCGGTCGGGTTCGGCCGCGCAGGCGGGCAGGCGGTAGTTCCAGGACGCCCGGGCACCGGCGGCCCGGGGCAGCAGACGCGAATCGGTATGCAGGACGGTGTGATTCACCGTGTAGGGCAGGGCGGCGAGGATCGCGCGTTCGGCGTCGGTCGGTGCGACGAGCAGGGCCAGCGCCTCGTGCGGGTGGGTGGCCACGACGGCGGCGTCGAAGTCGTCGACCGTGTCGTCCGCGGTGCGCACGCGCACGCCGTCGGGATGCCGGTGCAGGGCCCGGACCGGCGCGGCGACGCGCACCCGGTGCAGACGCTCGGCGACCGCGGCGACGTAGGTGGCCGAGCCCCCGGTGACGGTGCGCCAGGTGGGCGAGCCGAAGACCGTCAGCATGCCGTGGTGTTCGAGGAAGGTGAACAGGTACCGCGCGGGATAGCGCAGCGCGGTGCGCGGATCGCACGACCACACCGCCGAGATCAGCGGCGTCAGGAAGTGGGTGCGGAAGTACGGGGAGAACCCGGCGGCGGCGAGGAAGTCGGCCACCGTCCGTTCGGCGTCCGTGCCCGCGGCCAGTTCGGCCCTGGCCAGGCGGTGGAATCGCGGCACCTCCGCGAGCAGCCGCAGGTAGCGACCCCGCGCGAGGTGCCCGGCCCGGGGGAACAGCCCCGGGAGCCCGCGGGCACCGGCGTATTCGAGCCCGCACCCGTCACAGCGCACCGACATGCTCATGTCGGTCTCGGCGGTGGCGATCCCGAGCTCGCCGAACAGCCGCTGCAGGGTGGGATAGGTCCGGTCGTTGTGCACGATGAATCCCGTGTCGACGCCGAGGGTTTCGCCGTCGCCCGCGTCCACGCGATGGGTGTCGGCGTGCCCGCCGAGCCTGCCCTGCGCTTCGTAGAGCGTGACCTCGGCCGAGCGTGCCAGCACCCACGCCGCGGTGAGACCGGCGACGCCGCTGCCGATCACCGCCACCCGCCGGTGCCCGGACCCGTTCGATGCGTTCATTCGATTCCTCCGGTCGTCCCCGGCCCAGCGGATGGACGATCCACCCGAAGTGAATCAATTATGCATCGTTTTGCGATCGGCGGCCAGCCGGGTCAGCGCAGCGCCGCCACCGCGGCGGCCAGCGAGCCGATCCGCGCGGCCTCCGGCGGCAGCAGGGCCGCGTCCCAGCCGGGCCCGCCGACGAACACCCGCGCGCCCGCCTCGATCCCGGCCAGCACGGCCGAGGTCAGCGCCGTCGACTCGCGCTGCGACCACAGCAGCAGCGAGGTCGGCCCGCCCGGCCGGGCCAGCGCGCCGACCAGCGCGACCGTCGGCACGTCGGCGCCCAGCATGCGCGCGCCGACGCCGTCCTCGGCCAGCGCCGCCCGCAGGACCTCCACCGGCAGCGAATGCGTCTCCCCGCCGGTGCAGGCCAGGAGCACGGTCCGGCCGTTTGCGGCGGGGGCGGTGCGCACCCGCTGCATCACCGCCGCGATGGACCACGACAGCAGGTGCTCGACATCGATGCAGTTCTCGCCGACGCCCTGGCGCGCCACGATGTCGGCGAAGGCGGGCCTGCACAGCTCGTCCCAGGTCCGGACCACGCCGTAGGCGCGCACGTGCGCCTCGATCAGGGCCACCGCGGCCGAGGAGTCGAGGGCGAAGGCGGCGTCGAGCAGGTCGGCGCGGTCGCCCGCCGCCACCGCGGGCCCGCGCGCGGCGGCGGCCGCACCGGCCGGGCTCGCGCCGTCGCGGATGAGGGTGAGCATGCGCTCGAGCAGGGCGATGTCGGCCTCGGTGTAGAGCCGGTGCCTGCCGGGCCGGTCCTGCGCCGGGCCGATGCCGTAGCGGCGGTTCCAGCTGCGCAGGGTGGCCGTGGGGATACCGAGACGGTCCGCCACCGCGCGCACCGTGTACCCGGCCGCGTCGGTGACAGGGGCGGAACCGGCGGACATCGTTCCATTCTGACCGATCCCGCCCCGCCCGCGAATCACGGCCGCGCGGCGGCGGGTCGCGCGGGCCACGCCAGCGCCGCCGTCCCCGCGCCCAGCAGGCCCCAGACCAGCGGCACCGCGATCGCGGTCGGCTTGCGGCCGGGCTCGACCGTCGTGCCGAGCACCACCGCGTCGGCGAGGTCGGCGGCGATCCGGACCGCCGCGGCGGCGCGCCCGGCGCGCGCGTCCGGGGCCAGGGCCACCGCCGCGCCCGAGATCGCGTCCCGGCACCCGACCATGCGGGCCACCGCCCGCGACCCCGGCCGGTCGGTGTCGAACCCGCACGGCCGGAGCAGCAGGTCGGGGCGGGCGGCCACGCTCACGCCGTAGACGGCGGTCGCCAGACCGAGTAGTCGGAACGGCCACTGACGCTTCATCGGATCTCCTCTCCCGGGTGAATCAATTATGCATCGTTCACTGGTAGCCTGTCAGTATCACCGATCCGAGGAGTTCTCGTGCGCGTCGCCCGTCCCTCCCCTGCTCTCCGCCTGCTGCCCGCCGCGTGCGCGGCCGTGGCCGCCGCCGCCGTGATCCCCGCGACGGCCGCCGCGGCGCCGCCCGCGCCGGTGCCGTCGCTGCAACTCGACCGGTACCTGGGCGTATGGCACCAGCTGGCGGCGGTCCCCGCCCCGTTCAGCCTCGCCTGCGCCGGTGACACCACCGCGACCTACACCCTCGACGCGTCCGGCGACGTCGGCGTGTACAACCGCTGCCGCACCTGGTCGGGCGGCACCGACGAGATCCGCGGCACCGCCACCGTCACCGATCCGGTCACCAACGCCCAGCTGCACGTCTCCTTCCCGGGCGTCCCCGGCCAGGACCAGCGCACCGGCGACCCCAACTACATCGTCACCGCCCTCGGCCCGGACTACTCGTGGGCCGTCGTCACCGACCCGAGCCGCCTGTCGGGCTTCGTGCTGTCCCGCACCCCCGCGGTCGACGACAGCACCTGGAACGACATCGACGCCGCGATCGTTGCCGCGGGCCAGAACCCCTGCGTGTACCTGACCACCCCCACCGCGGGCGGACGCGCCGACCTCACGCCCCTCTGCGCGCGATGACCACCTCGATCGCGCTGTTCACCCGCGACCTGCGCCTGACCGACAACCCGGTCCTCACCGCCGCGCACCGCGAGAGCGACGCGGTAATCCCGCTGTTCGTCGTGGACGACCGCATCGTTCCCGATCGCTGCCCGCCCAACCGGGCCGCCTTCCTGGCCACGGCCCTCGCCGAACTCGACGAGCGCCTGCGCGGCATCGGCGGCCGCCTCGTCGTCCGTCACGGCGACGTGGCCGAGCAGGTCGCCCGGCTGGCCGACGAGACCGGCGCCGGCGCGGTGCATCTCGCCGAGGACGTCAGCGCGTTCGCCGCCCGCCGCGTCCGGGCGCTGCGCGAGCGGCTCGACGGCACCGGCTGCGCGGTGGTCACCCACAGCGCGGTGGTCACCGCCGCCGACCCCGCCGTCCTCACCCCGGCCACCGGCCGCGACCACTACGCGGTGTTCACCCCCTACTTCCGCCGCTGGGTCGACGCCCATCAGCGCCGCCCCCTCGGCTCGCCGCGGTCGCTGCCCGTCCCCGACGTGCGCGGCGAGGCGCTGCCCGCCGCCGCCGACCTGGCCGCGGGCGAGGCGTCGCCGAACTGCCCGCGCGGCGGCGAGATCAGCGGCCGCGTCCTGCTGAGCAAGTGGCTGGCAGGCCCGATCGACGACTACGCCGAGCGCAACGACGCCCTCGACGCCGACGCCACCTCCCACCTGTCCCCCTACCTGCACTTCGGCTGCCTGTCGCCGGTCGAGATCGTCCACCGCACCGATCTGTCCACCGACGGCGGCCACGCCTTCGCCCGCCAGCTCGCCTGGCGCGACTTCCACCACCAGCTGCTCGCGGCCCGCCCCGACACCGCCTGGACCAGCTACCGCACCGGCCCCTTCGCCGTCCGCGACGACCCCGAGGCGGTCACCGCCTGGAAGGAGGGCCGCACCGGCTACCCGATCGTCGACGCCGCGATGCGCCAGCTGGTCACCGACGGCTGGCTCCCCGGCCGCGCCCGCCTGATCACCGCCTCCTTCTTCGCCAAGTCCCTGCGCCTGGACTGGCGCGTCGGCGCCGCCCACTTCCTGCACTGGCTCGTCGACGCCGACGTCGCCAACAACCAGCTCAACTGGCAGTGGGCCGCGGGCACCGGCACCGACACCCGCCCCAACCGCACCCTCAACCCCCTGCGCCAGGCCGACCGCTACGACCCCGACGGCACCTACGTCCGCACCTGGCTCCCCGAACTGGCCGACCTCGACGGCGCCACCATCCACCGCCCCTGGCGAGCAGACATCCCCCACTCCGTCTACCCCCCACCCCTACTGGACGTCCCGGGCATGTGACCTGGGCGAACGCCGTAGGCCACCCCGATGTCGGTCACCCTTGCTACTTTTCGCGCAACCGTCACACGCACGAACGCAGCGAGGATCCATGGCCACCGCCGAAACCACCTACCTGGAACTGTCCGACGACAGCGGTTCCTCCCACAAGTTCTACGAGGTGATCGTCTCCGGCACCCAGGTGAACATCCGCTACGGGCGGATCGGGGAGCAGGGGCAGTCGAAGGCGAGTTCGTTCGCGACCGAGGACAAGGCGAAGGCGGCCGCGCGGAAGAAGATCGACGAGAAGGTCCGTAAGGGGTACGCCCCGGCGGTGATGGGCGCGCGCGAGCGCCGGTCGGTGACCCGCCGGGTCATCACCAGCCGGCGCTCGACCGCCAAGTCGGCGCCGGTGCTGTGGCGCTTCGATTCCGGCGCCGCCGCGTTCGGGATCTTCGTCGACGAGCAGCGCTGCTGGGTCGGCAACGAGAACGGCGAGGTCTTCACGCTGACCCCGGACGGCGAGGTGACAAGCCGCTACCAGCTGCCCGACGGCGTGAAATGCCTGGTGGCCGACGACTTCTGGATCTACGCCGGCTGCGACGACGGCCGCGTGTACGACCTGTCGGGCAAGGTGCCGCGCGCCGCGTACGACGTCTCCGCCGACGACGTCTACTGGCTCGACATCCACGACGGCATCCTCGCCGCGTCCGACGCCGCGGGCGGCCTGACCGTCATCGACCACGAGGAGGAGTCGCTCTGGTCGGCCCGCAGCACCGGCAACTCGGGCTGGATGGTGCGCCTCGACGCCACCGGCGTCTATCACGGCCACAGCGCCGGCGTCACCAAGTACCACCTGGAATCCGGTGCCACCCAGTGGCATTCGCCCACGTGCGGCGCGGTGCTGTTCGGCTGGCAGGAGACCTCCGACGTCTACGCGGGCACCTCGGCCAACCGGGTCGAGGAGATCACCAAGCAGGGCGCCGCGACCCGCGTCTACCAGTGCGACGCCGCGGTCTTCTCCTGCGCGGCCTCCCCCGACGGCCGCTACGTCTTCGCGGGTGACTCGCACTCCTCGGTGTACTGCTTCGACGCCGACGGCGCCCGCCTGTGGAAGCTGGCCACCGGCTGCGGCTCGGCCTACTCCATGCAGTACCACGACGAGAAGCTGTATCTGGTCACCACTTCCGGCGCCCTGGCCTGCCTCGACGTGAGCGAGCGGGCGATACGCGACGCCGATCAGGGCGTGCTGCCCTCCACCGTCTCGGTGAAGGCACCGCAGATCTCGGCGGTGGCCGCGTCGAGCACCGTGGAGGTCACCACCGAGGCGGGCTCGGGCATCGTCGTGGAATGCGTCGAGCACGGCGGTTCGCTGCGCGTGCACGTCGTCTCCCCGGGCTACCGACCGGGCTGGAATGTCCAGTTCCCCCGCGACATCCGCGAGGCGGGCGCCCGCTATGTGGTCGACGCGGTCACCGAATCCGCCCGCGGCGGCTTCTACCGTGTGCGCGGCGACATCCGCCGCCTCGGCTAGCACTACGCTGCGCGCATGCATCCGATCGGGAGCAGGCGGCGCGGTCTCCCCGCGCCGCCGCACGCCGTGTTCGACGCGCTGGTCCGGCCCGACCGTGACCCGGCCCGGCCGTGGCTCGACCTGCTTCCCGACGAGCGGATGCCCCGGATTCTCGAGGCGGGCGCCGTCGACTTCGTCGTCTGGAGCTCCCTGTGGCCCGCGCGCCCGGACGCCGTCGTCCGCTTCGACATCGATCCGGGCGCGGGCGGCGGCACGTTCCTGCGCTGGACCGTCCTGGTCGACGATCCCGTCCCGGACGACGCGACGCTCGACCACTGGCGCCTGCGCATCGCCGTCCTCGTCGACGCGAACCTCCGCGCGGCCTTCGACCGATAGCCCCCGATTCACTGGAAAATACTGGACAACACTGGAAGTGCCTCCTACGCTCACACCCATGCCCGACGCCGCGGAGCTGCTGGAAGCCCGCATCACCGACCTGCGCACCGCCGTGCGGCGCGCGGTCGCCTCGGGTGACCGCGTCTCCGCCCGCCGCCTGCGCGGCGAACTGCGCGTCGCCGAAGCCGCCTGGGACGAGGCCGTTCTCGGCGAGGACGCCGATGTTCCCGACGATCTCCCGCAGCCGCCCGCGCGTCCCGCCGACACCGGCTTACCGACGTCCCCACCCCACTCGGCGTCCCTCGATCCGGCGAGCCCGCACCACCCCACCACCGCGTCGGGCCGGGCCGACGGTCCGGACCGCGCCCTCGCCACCGGCGCGCCCGCCGCGGCGGCCTGGAACCCGGAGCCCTCCGGCCCACCCGGCCGGTCCGCCGGGCAGACCACGACCTCGGTGTCGCCGCCGCGGCCCGGCGACCCGGATTCCGCCACGGCACAGAGCGATTCGGCCGTCTCCCGCCGGCTGCTGCGTTCCGTCCGCGATCGGCCCGCCGCCCCGCCGACGAGGCCCGACGCCGACCGTCGGCAGGCCACCACCCCCCGCACGCCTGCCCCCAGCGTCCCGGTCCGCGAACACGTCCACCGCGCGCTGACCCTGCTCGGCGCGCCCTCGGCCCCGAAGCTGGTCCTGCAGGTCCACGCCGCCTTCTACTCCGGCGACATCGTGCCCGCCCGGCTGACCAGCCTGCGCCGCGACGAGGAACGTTCCTTCCGCGCCGCGCCGCTGGCCCGCCCGTACTACATCTGCGCGGCCCTGACCGCCGACCTGCTCGCCCCCGCGCGTGGCCTGATGGCGCTGAGCACCTGGCCCCTGCACCGGCGCGTGGTCGGCCCGCTGAGCCCGCGGGTCGACCTGCTGAGCGCCGCGATCCGCCTCGCCGAGCACCTCGACGCCCAGGCGGAGCCGACCCCCGAGGCCCGCCGCCTCATCTGGCGCCTCGCCAATTCGATCCCCGGCGTGACCGGCACCCCCGACACGATCGACGCCAGGGCGGTGAAACACGCCGCGCAGCAGGAACTCGCGGTACACAAGGAAGACGACGCGCGCCATCGGGACCGGGCCGCGCACCGGGCGGCCCAGCAGCTCGACAACCCCGCCCAGCTGTTCGGTGTCCGGCTGACCGTGGCCGGCAAACGACAAGAGGAGGTGGGATGAACACACTCTCGGCCCGGCTGGACGAATTGCGCGGTGCCGCACCCGCGATGCGCCACAACGCCCGCACCATCGCCGCGCTGACGGCCAATCCCGGCTGCGCGCGCCGCGCCCTGCTGGACGCGGCGGCCGTCGACAAGGCCGCCCTCGCCCGCGAGCTCGGTCATCCCCCGCAGTTCGGCCAGTCCTCGTTCGCCATCACCCGCGGCAACTCCTTCGAGTCGGTGGTGAAGGCCAACGGCTGCGCCGAACTCCTCGCCCTGCTGCGCGAGACGCTCGGCCTGACGATCCCCGAAGTCGCCTACCAAGACCTGAATTCGGTCGCCGAGAACACCGGCAACGCCGTGCGCTACCAGCGCACCCGCCAGCTGCTCGCCCAGGCCCTCGACACGGGTGTCGGCACCCTGTTCGACCATCCCCTGCTGCGGCTCGACATCGCGGGCGCCACCGCCTATCTCGAGCCCGACGTCGTCGCCCTGCAGATCGAGGGCATGTTCCACGTCGTGGAGATCAAGTCGTTCCCCGTGGTCGACGGCCAGGCCGACCCCGCCCAGGTGGCCGCCGCGGCGCGCCAGTCCGCCGTCTACGTGGTCGCCCTGCGCCGCCTGCTGGAGGACATCGGCGCCGACCCGGACAAGCTGGTCTCCCACAACGTGATCCTGGTGTGCACGCGGGACTTCACCAACCGCCCCGTGGCCACGATGGTCGACCTGCGCAAGCAGATCGCGGTCGTCTCGCGTCAGCTCTCGCGGCTCACCGCCATCGCCGACCTCATCGACCTGGTCCCCGCCGGAGCCACCTTCGAGCCGGGACCGCACCTCGAGCAGGTCGTCTCGGCCATCCCCGCCCGGTTCGCCCCGGAGTGCCTCTCGGCCTGCGAGCTCGGTTTCGCCTGCCGCGCCGAGGCGCGCGCCTGCGGATCGGTGGACGCGCTGGGCCGCGGCGTCTGCGACGAACTCGGCGGCCTCACCGACCTGGACACCGTCCTCGGCCTGGCCCGCGGCGTCCTCGCCCCCACCGAGGACCAGACCGACATCACCGAACTGCTGCGCACCGCGCATCGGCTGCGCCAGGAGATCGCGTGAACGCCGGCGACCGCGTCCCGCGGGCACGGAAGGGCATCCCCGCATGAGTGTCCTGTCCGCGCTCGCCAAGGTCGAGGCCGCCCGCGCCGGCCGCGCCCAGCCCACGGCGACGGTCCGCCACTGCCACCTCGCCGACCGTCCGATGGTGCTCATCCCGCTGCGCCTGGCCGGCGAGGCCGCGGCGCCCCTGGCCCTGCTCGCCGGGACGACCCCCGACGACGCCCGCCTGCTCCTCGTCCCCCAGCCCCGCGACCGCGTGCTGCGCCTGCGTTTCGCCGAGGACCTGGCCGCGATCCTGCTCCCGCACATCATCGGCTTCGCCGACGACACCGAACCCGTCGTCATCGACAAGAAGACCAACGAGACGATCGACCGCTGCGTCGACGCACCCCAGATCTGGGTGCCCGGCCCGGCCGCGGTCACCTTCCTCAAGCTGCTCGGCCGGTCCCTGCGTTTCCGCCGCACCGAGGGCGAGGACGCCGTCGCCGAGTCGATCCCGTTGCTCGGCCGCTGGCTCACCTGGTTCTGCGACCGCGCCGAACACCCCGGCTCCACCGCACTCGCCCCGCTGACCACCCACCTCGCGACGCACTGGACCACCGGCCAATCCGCCCTGGAGGACGCGAATCTCGCCGCGCTCCTCGGCTGGATCGCGCCCCCGGACGGCCTCTCCGGCCCCGAAGCCGCCGCCC
This sequence comes from Nocardia thailandica NBRC 100428, assembly GCF_000308795.1. Taxonomy (GTDB): domain Bacteria; phylum Actinomycetota; class Actinomycetes; order Mycobacteriales; family Mycobacteriaceae; genus Nocardia; species Nocardia thailandica. Next base: position 19,180 of record NZ_BAGK01000067.1, read on the forward strand.
GCGCCGAGGACCCGACGCTGTGCCCGCCCGCGGGTCCCGCGACCGACCCCGGCTTCGACAATGTCGTCCTCGCGCCCCTGATCACCGCCTACGACACCGCCCCCGACGAGGTGGCCCGCGCCCGCGCCGTCCAGCGCCTCGACCACGCCCTGCGCACCCAGCTCGAACCCACCTGGGCCCTGATGTGGCACGGCATCGCGCTCCTGCGCGCCCTGCCCGAGGGCGCGTCGGTCGCGCACCGCTGGGCCGAGGACGTGCGTTCCTTCTCCTTCTACGCCGAGACCCTCGCCGAGAGCACGCCCCAACCCCGCCGCGACTCCGCCGTCGCCGCCGTCCGCCGCCTGCTGAGCCGCGAGCAGGCGCTCGAGAAGCTCACCGCCGCCATGGCCTACGACGACCCCTACCGCATGCTCGAACACCGCCTCGCGGGCAACGCCTGCCTGGCCGAGGTGATCGACGCCGAGCCGACCCGGACCACCGTGAGCGACAAGGGAAAACGCATCCTGCGCCCGCTGCTCCGCGTGACCACCACCGACCCGTTCACCCCCGCGATCGGCGAGGTCCTGCACAACACGGCCGTCAAGGGCCAGCAGGCCACCGTCCTCGAACTCGACGACGACGTGCTCGTCCTGGAGCTGAGCGGCGGCATGGGCCGCAGCACGACGACGCCCGCCGAGGGCACCGTCAACGGCGAGGGCGACCGCATCGTCCTCGCCCGTTTCGGCCCCAACGGCAACTTCCGCCCCGCCGCCCTGCCCGCCCCCGAGGAGACCCCGTGGACCCACGGCGGCCCGCCGGAACTCATCGAGGAGCCCTGACATGTCCGCCGCCGCCCACGCCGCCGACACCACCGTCGCGGGCATCCTCACCGACCTCGCCGACCCCACCCACAAGGCCATCGTCGTCGACTCGCCGCCCGGCGCGGGCAAGTCCACGCTCGTCGTGAAGGCCGCCCGCCAGCTGGCCGCCGACGGCACCCAGCGCATGATCGTCGCCCAGACCAACGAACAGGTCGACGACCTCATCGCCCGCCTCGCCGCCGCCGAGCCCGAGCTGCGCATCGGCCGCCTCTCGGCCCAGGGCTACCGCCGCGCCGAACGCATCGACCTCCCCACCGTCCGCGACTCGTCCAAGGCCGCCGATCTCGAGGACTGCACCGTCGTCATCGGCACCGCCGCCAAGTGGGCCACCCTCACCGAGGGCACCTGGGAACACGCCATCGTCGACGAGGCGTACCAGATGCGCTCCGACATGCTCCTGCGCATCGCCCGCCGCTTCGACCGCGGCCTCTTCGTCGGCGACCCCGGCCAGCTCGACCCCTTCGCCACCGTCGAGTCCGACCGCTGGGCGGGCCTGGACTGGGACCCCACCATGAGCGCCGTCTCGGTCATGCTCGCCAACAACCGCGACCGCCACATCCCGATCCACCGCCTCCCCGTCTCCTGGCGCCTCCCCGCCAGCGCCGCCCCCGTCGTCTCCCGCGCCTTCTACCCCTTCACCCCCTTCGACGCGGGCACCGCCCCCGGCACCCGCCGCCTCGACTTCGTCACCCGCGGCCTGCGCACCCCGCTCGACCGCTGCCTCGACGAGGCCGCCGACTCCGGCTGGGCCTTCTACGAACTCCCCTCCCGCAACACCCTGCGCACCGACCGCGAAGCCGTCGCCGCCGTCGCCGCCCTCACCGTCCGCGTCCTCGAACGGGGCGCCACCGCCACCTCCGAACAGGGCGCCCACCCCGTCACCGCCGACCGCCTCGCCGTCGGCACCGCCCACCGCGACCAGGCCGAGGCCATCCGCCTCGCCCTCCGCGGCACGCTGGCCGAGCCCGTCACCGTCGACACCGCCAACCGCCTGCAAGGCCGCGAATACGACCTGACCGTCGTCCTGCACCCCCTGTCGGGCCGCCGCGACGCGAGCTCCTTCCACCTCGAGGCGGGCCGCCTCTGCGTCCTCACCTCCCGGCACCGCCACGCCTGCATCGTCGTCGGCCGCGCGGGCATCCCCGAACTCCTCGACGCCCACCCCTCCGCCGAACCCGTCCACCTCGGCGTCCCCGTCAAGTTCCCCGACGGCTGGGAAGCCAACCAGGCCGTCCTGAGCCACCTCGCCGCCCACACCATCCGCGCCGGATAACCCCAGGTCAGCTCGATCGGACTACGATGGTCCCCGTTGTTCGATCAGCCACGACGACGGGAGCACGATGTCCGACAAGAACACGCGCGAACAGAAGATCGAGGAAGAGGAACGCCGCCGCCAGGAGGAACGCGACCGCCTGGAGAAGGAAGAGGAACGCCGCCTCGAATGAGGCACGGGGTCACAACCCGTATTTACGGACCCAGTCCTCGGTGAGGTCGATCGCGGGAATCCCCAGATCGGCCGCCCCGATCTCCCGCGATGTCTCCTCGACGAATGTCGTAGGCTCCGGCGGCAATTCCCGCCACCGGGCCCGGGCCAGCGGAGAACGGTGACTCGGCCGCTGCGACGCACACCGGCGACGACACAGGACTAGCCTCGTGCCCATGAGCGCTCCCGACTGCAGTCGCGTCCGCGTCAAGTTCTGTGGGCTCCGGTCCGAGCGGGACGTCCGCACGGCACTGCTGGCCGGCGCCGACGCGGTCGGCTTCATCTGCGGGCAGACCCACCGCACCGAGGACGCACTCGAGGAGGCAGCGGCCGAGCGGCTCGTGCGGCTGACGAAGACGCTCGCCCGGAGCACGGAGGAAGTGCCGGACAAGGAAGGACCGGCGCCGCAGCGCGTCCGCGGCGCCGTCGCCACTGTGCTCGTCACCCACCTCCGAGAAGCCGACGCGATCGTCCGACTGGCCGACCGGCTCGGCGTCGACGAAATCCAGGTCCACGGTCTGATCGGCCCCGACGTCCTCCCCGAGATAGTCCGCGCGACAGCGGGCTCGGCGCACCGGCCCGCCGTCGTGCGCGCGGTCCACGTCATGGACGAGTCCGCCATCGATGACGCGATAGCCGCGTCCGACACCGCCGACGCCATCGTCCTCGACACCCGCACCGCCGACCGGCTCGGCGGCACCGGCCTCGTGCACGACTGGACGATCAGCAGACGGATCGTCGAGAGACTGGGTGGCTCCGGTACCGAGGTCTACCTCGCAGGCGGCCTCACCCCGGCCAACGTCGCGGAGGCGATCGCGGTAGTCGGCCCCGACGGCGTCGACGTCAACTCCGGGGTCGACGACGCGCGCGGCGACAAGGCCCGGAGCGCCTGCGACGCCTTCGCGAACGCCGTTCGCTCACCGCTCGTTTCCCGCTCCTGATCGAGCGCCCGAGGTGACAGGCACCGACTCCGGAAGCCACCCGCCGGACGATCCGGTCGGGACCGCGCAGCAGCTGATCACTATCGCCGCTGAGCTGACCCGGCTCGCAGCAGATCTGGCCTCTGTCGCTCGTCGAGCATCCGGGCGGACACAGCTCACCGAGGACGGAGGGCGCTGGAGCCGCGAACTCGACGAGCATATCGAGCGGATTTACCGGTACCGCAAAGAGGTCATGGATATCGGCATGCGGATCATCGCCGACCACCATGCTTCCGAGAACATCTCCCCGGTCCCGCCACCGAGTGCCGCGGCCCCTCCACCCGGATACGACCCGACGACAATGCCGGACAGCCTGGGTAATCCTCCTATCGTCCACCGACCGTATCCGCTGATGCCGGACCGCGCGGATTGGCTCGAGAACCTGCCACCGTCGTTGGTCGACGGGCAGACAGGGTTCGAGCTGCGGCTGGTCGAGGAGCTGGCGGCCGTGGGCATCCGAACATATGAGCTCAGCCCGCTGAGCAAACTGCGTCCATTACCGGCGGCAGTTCCGATAGTGGTGGACTGGCTGGAGCACCTCGACGAACGAATCCCCGGCGCAGAAGGTCGCGGCGTCACGGGTTCACCGGAGAGTCACAAGCGGGCTGTGCACACCAGCCTGCTCATAAGCCTCAACGACCGCTCTGCTCGCGGAAACAGCAGAGCCAGAGACATCTTGGTCGCCGAGCTTCGGCGAAACCCTCCCCTGCCTGAGGACCAGAGCTACTTCGCGGCCCGCGCGCTCGCCACCGTCGCCGGACCGGCAGACTTCGATCTGATCCTCGGACTGTTCGAAGCGCAACCGCGTCCGAACGAGGTCGCGGCCGGACTCCTGGAATATGTCGGTAGGCAGAAGTCACAGCCACTCGCCACCACGGTGGCTGCGGGATACCTCGGCGACGCGGCGACGCGGAACTACGCCATCGACGCTCTGGGCAAGCTGAAATCACCCGGTACTGCCGAACTGATCGAGCCGTTCACGAACGACGCGGACCCCTACACCCGCAAGCTCGCTGAGCGGACAATGAAAAAGTTGCGGCGGGCACGATAACTGCTGTCGGCTCCGCATCCGCTCATCAATACTGGCCACGACACCGATCGACCTGCCCCCGAACCGCAGGCCCGTCGGTCCACGGTAGATGCCAATATCGAACTCACCGGTTCACCACCGTCGAAGAGCTCGACTGTTCTCGTGATGGGGCACTCCCGGCATTTCGACACGGGCGTGCTCGTCGAGGCGAGCATGGTTTCGGCGGCGATGGTTGGATCCTTTTATCCCGGCGCCGGAGGTCTCCCGACCCGGATACCGTCGATCTCGGTCTGCAGGTAGATCACCCGATCCGCTTCCTGCAGAGTCCCGTTCCGGTTCGGCGGCCCTACCAGGTCCTCGACATCGACGGTCGGCACCGTGAACCCCTCGATCGAGTTCGACGCCGCTACAGCGTAGCGGTCAGAAACTTCCGCAGTCCGCCGCTCCACTTCACCGTCACACCGCGCTGTCGATGCGGCTTTCGCCGCGTAGCAGCAGTCGTGGAGCCGGCGTGCGGTCACGCGACGCGAGACTGTCCGCCGTCGGTCAGGCCTGTCGTTGCGTACCCGGTCTTGTACTCCATCAGGGGCCGAAACACGGAACCGGTGACCGAGCTCCTTCAAGTTCGACGAAAGTCCCTCGGCCACACAGTACCGAGCCGTTCGTCAACCCCCCGCCACCTGACCCAGTCGCTCCAGATCACCCCGCAATGCCGGCCGCCGGTCATGGTGGGCCGGCATCAGCACCCACACCGCCCGGTCGAACCACCACGGCATCGTCAGTACCTGGTAGGCCTGCGTGATCACGGTGCCCTCGGTCGTCGGTGTCAGCCGGTAGCGCCACTCGGTCGCGTCGCCCCAGATCCCGCCGTGCGTTACCCAGGCGAGTTCGTGCCTCGCGTCGACCGTGGTGAAGGTGCAGTCTCGGCTCCACCGTTTCCAGCCGGATGTGCTGGTGCCGCGAAACCGCGCTCCCGGCACCGCGTGCGTGTCCCCGTCGAGCCAGCGCGCGGTCCGGCACTCGTGACTCCACTCCCCTACCCTGGTCACGTCGGTAAGGACATCCCACACCTGCCGCGGTGAGGAGGATGTGGTCGCCTCCTGTATACCCCGCAGCGGTGTCTTCAGCGGCGAGAACTCCGCGCTGCGCCACCGCCGGAACGCCTGCCGCCGGTACCGCCGCATCATGACGTGCAGGATGAACCACCGCGGTATCGGCGGCACGAGTTCGGTGATCGCGTCACGGCGCTGCCCTTCGAGCCCGTCGAGGATGAACAGCCCCTGATCGGAAAGTTCGATCGGGCCGAGCGGCTCGATGTTGTACTCGTCGTCCCAGTGCCGCCATTCGGCCTCGGTGATCGTCTCCGACACCACCGGCATCATCTGTTCCTCTTCGCGCTGCAGGTGCGGCAGCAGCGCAGCACTCAGATCGTCGAGCGCGGCCACCACTTCCTCGCGCGCCTCGGGCGAGTGCTGATAGTGGGTGGCCGCGCGGTCGAGCGCCGTCATCGCCGGTTCGATCGTCCGGTGGTCGGCGTCCATCCGGTCCAGCAGTGGCCGCGCGCTCTCGTTGCGCTCACACGCCATCGGATACAGGTGCTCGTCCTCGGACTCGTGGTGGTGGTGCAGGAAGTCCATCATCCAGTGCAGGTGCCCGGCCACCGCGACGCGTTGCGCGTCCTGCGGAAACGGCCACCGTTCGAGCACCTCGTGCGCTCGGGACAGATCCCGCCGCAACGCCGAGTGCACTATTCCCATCACTCGTGTATCTGCGGGTCGGCCGGTGTCGGCCTGTGTAGTCATGACACTGTTACTCCTCGTGAAGGTCGAGCAACCGCACGACAGCCTCGGCCGCCCACCGCTCGTATTGCTCTCGTGTCCTGCCACTGTGCTGTGTAAGCAGGTGGAAGATCTCGTTGCTGAACACACCTTGAATCCCGGCGGCCTCGATGTGCGTCAACGGCCGGCCGATCGCCGCGGACGCCAGTTCGGTCCGCGAGATATTCTCCTGGTGACTGGTCGATTTTCGCCCAGTCCCATTGCGCCGGACTCACCGGTTCCGCATCCCCGACGACAACCTGGTCGATCACTGTTCCGAAGACCGCCGCCTTGTTCCCGATCTTGGCGTACACCATCTCCACCGAGCATCCGGCGGCCTCGGCGATGTCCCGCATGGAGGTGCCGCCCCAGCCGCGCTCGGTGAACAACGCCGCCGCGGCGCTCACTATCAATTCCTGCGTCCGTGATGCCATCTTCCGACGCAGACGCGAACTGTGGCAACGGGTACCGCAGTCGACCACGGAACATTTCTAGAACCGGCATGTAATGGAAACAATCCCGGTTCGGCATTCGATCGGCCGCGCGCGCATCACCGGCTCGACCGTCCGCGACACGACCGGGAACCGCTCGATCCGGGCGGTGTGGACAGCAGGCGGCCCGCGCGTGTCTCCGGGGTCGTCGTCGCGGCAACCGCCGTGGCACAGGTCGTCCCGCGGAGATGGTGTCGTCACCCACGGATAGAATCGACCGACCTTTCCCGGGAGACTTCTGTGCAAGCTGACGACGCGCCGCGGCCGTTCGCGCACCTCGGCGCGACCAATGCCGAGCTGTACCGAGCGGTCCTCACCGCCTTCACGGCCGCCAAACGGCGGTTCACCGTGCATCTACGTCCGGACGATCTACGCCCCGCGCTTCGCGCCGCCGACCTGGACTGTGATCAGCAGACGCTGGTGAGCGCTCTCACCCAGCTGTGTGAGTGGGGCAATCTGCGCGCCGACCCCGACACCGCCAGGGTGACCTCGGTCGAGGAGTTCCGCCGCGCGCGATTCCTGTATCAGCTCACCAGGGAGGGCGAGGCCGCCGAGACCGCGCTGGCCGCCTACGACACGGCCCTCGGCCGCCGGGGCGCCCTGCAGTCGGTCGCGCTGACCGATATCGTCACCCAGCTGCGGGCCCTGCTGGTGCTGGCCGCCGAACCCGAACCTGACGAGGCCCGCACCCATCTGCTGCTGATGGCACTGGCGGGCCGCTTCCAGGACCTGGCCGACAACGCTCAGGCCTTCATGGGGTCGCTGCAGGATGTCCTCGACCCGCACGACAGCGATGTCGACGCCTTTCTGGCCTACAAGGATCGGCTGATCGACTACCTGGAGCGGTTCATCAAGGATCTGGTCGGCACCGGCGCCGAAGTCGCCTCGCTCATCACCGAACTCGACGCCTTGGCCACCGATGCGTTACTGGACATCGCGGCCCGACGCGAAGCCGCCGACGCCGCACCCGACGGCACCGAGGACTTCCGCGAGCGCGCGTTCGCCCGGCAGCGGCTGCTGTGGGGTGAACGTTGGGACGGTTTCCACGCGTGGTTCGTCACCCGGGCCGGTCACACCAGTCAGGCCACGATGCTGCGCAACCAGGCCCGTTCGGCTGTGCCGCGGCTGCTCACGGTGGTGGCCGCGTTCAACGACCGGCGTGCGGGCCGATCCGACCGCTCCGCGGATTTCCGGACGCTGGCGCTGTGGTTCGCGGAGGCCACGGACGACAATGCCCGGCATACGCTGTGGCGGGCCGCGTTCGGGCTGCAGCACTCGCGGCATCTCACCGTGGACGCCGACACACTGGACGCGCGTGCGGCCGACGCCGTTCCGGTCGCGACCACCTGGGCGGCGGCGCCGGCGATCGAGATCAGCCCGCGGTTGCGCAAGACCGGTTCCTATGAGCGCAGGGGCCGGGCCAACAAGGTGATCGATCGGTCCGAGCAACGGCGGTATCTGGCCGAGATGGCGAGCAAGGAGGCCGAGCAGACCAGGCTGGCCCGCACCGCCCTGCTGGCGAAAGCCGCCGCGCCGTTGCGGCTTTCCGATGTCGGTCGGCTCGACGAGGGTGCTTTCCGGCTCTTCCTCAACCTGCTCGGCGACGCGCTGACCGCCCGGCGCCCCGGTTCCGATGTCGTCGAGACCACCACCTCCGACGGCAGTCTCTCGATCCGGTTGCAGGTGCTCGAGACCGCGACGACCGCCGAGATCGTCACCGATGTCGGCGTCTTCCGCGGGCCGGATCATCTGCTGCAGATCACCGACCTGATCGGGGATGCCGGATGAACAGTCTCGACGACGCCCTGACTACGAGCCGGGCGGCCGAGCGCCGCAAAGCCGCGCGTGCCCTGCTGAAATACCCGCTCCTCAACGCCTCCGGTTCGCGCCGAGAGCTGTTCGTTCTCGTCACCAAACATCAACAGGACCTGCGGGAATGGTTCGACGCCGAAACCGGGTGGCGGCTGGTGTCCACGACCGAGGCGGTGCGGCTGGCCAAGTCCGGCCTCGATCCCGATCCGGGGTGGCCCGCCGTCGAGGTCGGCGGGGCACGGCTCCCGTTCAGCCGGCGCCGGTATGTGCTGACCTGCCTGGCGCTGGCCGTGCTCGAGCGCAGTGATCAGCAGATCACGCTGGGCAGACTGGCCGAACAGGTGATGCTCGCGGCAACCGATCCCGCGCTGGTAGCCACCGGGCTGGTCTTCACCATGGAACGCCGCGACGAACGCGCCGACATGGTTGCCGTCGCCCGGTTGCTGCTGGATCTCGGTGTCCTGGCGCGCGTGGTCGGCGAGGAGAACTCGTTCGTCGACAACGTCGGCGACGTGCTCTACGACGTACGCAGGCGCACCATGTCGCTACTGCTGACCAGCGCGCGCGGTCCGTCGACGCTGCTCGGTGCCCCCGATCGCGCCGCGGCACTCACCCACGAGCCGCCCGCGGCCACCGCCGAGTTGCGCACCCGGGCGATCCGGCACCGGATCACCCGCTTGCTGCTCGATGAGCCGGTCCTGTATTACGACCGGCTCACGGCCGAGGAGGCCGCTTACCTCACCGGTCAGCGCACCGCGATCTGCCGCCGCATCACCGACTTCACCGGACTGGCCGCCGAGGTCCGCGCCGAGGGCATCGCCATGGTCGATCCCGCCGACGACCTCACCGACGTCCGGATGCCCGAAACCGGCACCGACGGACACGTGACCCTGCTGGTCGCCGAATACCTGGCGGCGGCGCCCGGATCGGAGGTGCCGATCGGCGACCTCGAACGATTGATCCAGGGCCAGGCCGCCGAGTTCGTCCGACAGCGGATCTGGCGCTCGACCGCCGCCGATCCGGGCGCGGCCGCCGCGCTGGTCCGGACCGCGCTCGCCAAACTCACCGCGCTGCGGTTGGTTCGCGCCACGGCCGACTACGACCGGATCGCCGGTTTGCCCGCGATCGCCCGCTACCGGGTCGCCGCCCCGATCATCGTCGAAACCGGAAAGCCACGATGACCTCGTATCGCCCACTGCCCCAGCCTGTCTCGGCCCGGTGGAAGCCGCTGCGCGCCGGCCTGGCCGACATGTTCTACTACGACGAGCAGGAGTTCCCGTTCCGGGACGGCAGGCTGCTGTTACGCGGCAACAACGGTGCGGGGAAATCGAAGGTTCTCGCCCTGCTGCTGCCGTTTCTGCTCGACGGCGATCTCTCTCCGCACCGGGTGGAGCCCGACGCCGACCCACGCAAACGCATGGAGTGGAACCTACTGCTGGGCGGTGCGCATCCGCACACCGAGCGGATCGGCTACACCTGGCTGGAGTTCGGCCGGGTCGATCCCGACGGCACCCCGCATTTCCGGACGATCGGCTGCGGTCTGAAAGCGGTGCGCGGCCGCGGGATCGCCTCGCACTGGTTTTTCGTGTCCTCGGGGCGGGTCGGCGCCGAGTTGCGGCTGGTCGGCGAACAGGGCTATCCGGTCGCCCGCGACCGTCTCGGCGAACAGCTGCAGGGCAACGGTGAGCGCTACGACACCGCGCTGGCCTACCGCCGGGCGGTCGACGAGAACCTGTTCGGGCTCGGCGAACTCCGCTACGGGGCGCTGGTGGATCTGCTGATCCAGTTGCGGCAGCCGCAGCTGTCGAAGAAGCCGAGCGAGAAGGTGCTTTCGCAGGCGCTGACCGAGTCGTTGCCGCCGATCGATCAGGCGATCCTCGCCGATGTCGCCGAAGCCTTCCGCAGTCTGCAGGAGGATCGCGACGAACTCCAGGAGATGAAGGCGGCGCTCTCGGGTACCGACACCTTCCTGCGCCAGTACCGCGAGTACGCCGGCGTGGCCGCGCGACGGCAGACCACCAGGCTGCGGCAGGCCCACTCCCGCTACGAACAGGTCGGTCGGGACATGAACGAGGCCAAGGCCGCGTTCGAGGTGGCCACGGACGCCGAGACCCGGCTCCGGGCGCAGCAACAGTCCGCCGAGGACGAGCACGAGCGGCTGACCGTGCACCGGCAGTCGCTCAACGACAGTGCCGCCGCCGGGGCGGCGCGCGAACTCCAGCGGTCGAGGGCTGCCGCCGAACAGGCCCGCGCCGATGACCGGTCCCGCCGCAAGGATCTGGCCGAGGCCACGGCGAGCGCCGACCGGGACGCCGCCGAACTCGCCGAGGCTGCCGCGGCCGTCGAACACTCGGCCGAGGCCCTGGCCGCGGCGGGCACCGAGGCAGCACATCAGGCGGCCCGGGCCGCACTCACCGCCGCCCACTCCGCCGAGGTCGCCGGACCGCTCGAGCAGATCGCCACCGGCACCACCGCCTCGGGCGCCGACCCCGTGCCCGCCCTGCGCGCGGTCACCGACGCGCTGGTGGTCCGGCACACTGCCGCCATCCGCCAGGTCCGTGCTCGGATCACCGCCGCTGACGAAGCCACCGCCGAGGTGCGCCGCGGCCGGACCCGGCTCGACCGCATCGATACGGCACGCGCCGAGCACGCCACGGCCGCCGTCGACGCCGAGCGCCGAATCCGCTCGGCGGCAGCCGATTTCGGGTCCACCACCGCCGACTACCTGCGCGGAACCAGCGAACTGACCTTGCCCGAGCAGGCCGCACTGCTCGATGATCTCGGTGACTGGGCGCTGATCCCGGCCGGGCTGTCGCCGGTGGCGGCCGCCACGCTCGCCTTCGTCACCGCGCGCCGCGAGGAATTCGCCCGCGCCGACGCCGCGCTCGACGCGCGGGAGACGGCGGTGACGGCTACCCGGCGTGACCTCGAGACCGAACTGAACCGGCTGCGCCGTGGCGGTATCGAACACCCGCCCGCCCGATATACCCGGGCCGTTCCCGCCGGCGAGACCCCCGGCGCGCCGCTGTGGCAGCTCATCACGTTCGGCGACCAAGTGGCCGAACCGGATCGGGCCGGGGTGGAGGCAGCGCTCGAGGCCGCGGGAATCCTGGACGCGTGGGTGCACCCGGACGGAGTACTGCGCACCGGCACCGGTGAGGTCGTCGTGACCGGCGACATGCCCGCGCCCGGCCGCACCCTGAGTTCGATCACCGGCCCCGACATCGACACCACCGACCCGCGGGCCGCGGCGGTCTCGGCCGCGACCGTCACCGCCGTCCTGTCGGCCATCGGGCTCGGCGCGACGAGCGGCCACCACACCTGGGTCGACCCGTCGGGCCGGTTCCGACTGGGTGTCCTCGACGGTGCGTGGCACAAGCCGAGCGCGCAGTTCATCGGCGCCACGGCCCGCGAGCGGTTCCGCCGGGAACGGATCGCGGTGCTCGAAGCCGAGCTCGAACAGTGCGTCGACCAGCTGACGGAACTCACCGCGCAGCGCGCCCGGCTGGCCGATCGGGCCGCACTGCTGAGCGCCGAGGCAGCCGGACTGCCCACCGACGAACCGGTCCAGGCGGCGCACCGCCACGCCGCCGAGGTCGAGCGCCGGGGCCACCAGCTCACCGCCGATCACGCCGAGGCGGCGGCCGAACTCGCGGCCGCCGAGGCGGCAGCCGAACGAGCGCTCACGGACCTCGATCGGGACGCGGGCGACGCCGGGCTGCCGGTGATGGTCCAGGCTCTCGACACCATCACCGAGTCGCTGACCGAGTACCGCCTCGCGCTGGGCACCGTGTGGTCGGCGATCCAGCGATCACGCGACGCGCACCTGCGGCAGTCCCGCGCCGCCGAGAACGACGCCCGTGCCCGCGAACGCCTGGTCGACCGTGCGGAGGCCGCAGAGCAAGCCCGGCTCGAGGTGCTGCGCGCCGAGGAGCGATTCCGCACCCTCGATGCCAATGTCGGCGCCGAAGTGGAGGAACTGCGCGAAAACCTGGCCCGCAACAGCCACGACCTGACCGCCAACGCGTCGCTGCGGACCCAGCTGTCCACCGAACTGGGCGCCGCGCTGCGCGCCATCGGTGTCGCCGAGGGCAAACTGTCCGAACTCACGGCACTGCTCGACCAGGAACGGCACACTCGCGATACCGCCGTCACCGAATTGGCGCGCTTCGCCGCGACCGGATTGTTCGCGATCGCCGTGCCCGAGATCGGACTGCCTGCCGGCGAACCCTGGTCGGCCGCGGCCGCGATCGCCTTCGCCCGCGCCGCCGACACCGCGCTGAGCGAGGTCGCCGAGGACGACAAGTCCCTGGACCGCGCCCAGCACCGCGTCACCGAGGAACACAAGCGGCTCGCCGATCTGCTGTCGGCACAGGGTAATTCGGCCGCCATCACCTTCCGCGACAACGGCATCGTCGCCGAGGTCGGCTTCCGGGGCCGCACGATGACCGTCTCGGAGCTGGCCGCCACCCTCGACCGGGAGGTCGGTGACCGGGACCGGCTGCTGACCGAGCGAGAGCGCGAGATCCTGGAGAACCATCTGGTCGACGAGGTCGCCGCCGCGCTGCAGGACCTGATCCTGGCCGCCGAGACCCAGGTGGCGCGGATGAACGACGAACTCGAGTCCCGGCCGACCAGTACCGGGATGCGCCTGCGGCTGCGCTGGGTGCCCAGCGGCGACGCCCCCGTGGGCGCGAAACCCGCGCTGGCCCAGTTGCGGCGCCGCGCCGATGTGTGGAACTCCGAGGACCGGGCCGCGGTCGGTGAGTTCCTGCAGCGTGAGATAGATCGGGTGCGCACCGCCGATACCGCGGGCACCTGGCTCGAACACCTGACCACGGCTTTCGACTACCGCCGCTGGAACACCTTCGTCATCGAACTGCAGCAGCGCGGGCAGTGGCGTCCGGCGGTCGGCCCGGCCTCCGGAGGTGAACGGGTGCTCGCCGCCAGCGTCCCGTTGTTCGCCGCGGCGTCGGCGCACTACGCCTCGGCCACCGATCCGCACGCGCCCCGGCTCGTCATGCTCGACGAGGCCTTCGCCGGAGTCGACGACAACGCGCGCGCCAAATATCTCGGCCTGCTGGCCGCCTTCGACCTGGACGTCGTGATGACCAGCGAACGCGAATGGGGCTGCTATCCGGAAGTGCCGGGCCTGGCCATCGCCCAGCTCGCGCGCACCGACGATGTCGACGCGGTCCTGGTGACCCAGTGGGAATGGGACGGCACCACACGCCGCCGCGTCGACCCGGTGCCGCCGACAGCGGCCACGAGCGCGGCGATATCCGAGCCCGGCGGATTGTTCTGATGGCCACCGATCTGGCGCGGTTACGGCGCGTCCTCGGCGGCCCCGACACCGCCCGGCTGCTGGCCCGACTGCGCGAGCGCTTGATCAGTGACCGCCCACTCACCGGATCGATACGGATCGCGGACCCGACTCCGGCCGAACGCGCCGCGATCGACGGACTGCTCGGCCGCAAACCCGGTGGCGCCGGATCGGTGACGGTGCCACTGGCCGGGCTGGCGAAAGTGCTGTCCCACAGCGGAATCCACACCGGCGATCTCGCGGGCGCGGTCATCGCGCTGACCGGCCCGATTACCACCCGCGCCGCCGCGACCGCCGCCGCCGAGCAGAGCTGGGCGCTGGCCTGCGCCCCCGGTGCGGCATTGGCCGCCGACCTACCCGCTCTCGCCGCGTGGTGGGAGCGGCTGCGCGACCGAGGCACCTTGCGCCGGGTCAGCGGGAACGACCCGGACATCGCACGGCAGCTGCTGACCGACACTCACACCGTGCTGACCAGCGTGCCGACCGGACGGGAGGCCCTGCCGGTCTTCGCCGCCCGGGTTCTGGGCAACGCCCATCGACTGGACTCCGATCAGCCCGTCACCGGCCTGATCGTCTCCGCCCTCACCGCCCTCAGCGACCTGCCCGACACCGCCGATCGTCGCACCGTCTGGGCGAGTGCGGGAATTGTCGTCGACGAACTGTCGAGCCGGGTCCTGACGCTGGGCCTGTCCGCCGAAGCGAGCACACCGGCCGGGCGAGCGGTCGGCCTCTGGCGCGAGACCGGACAGCCGCTCGTTCTCACCCTGCGACAGTTGATCACCGACCCACCGGTGTTCGCTCCCGGTCCTCGGGTTTACCTCTGCGAAAACCCCAGTGTGGTCGCGGCCGCCGCCGACCGGCTCGGTCCCGGCTGCCCGCCGCTGATCTGTACCGAGGGCCAGCCCGGCGCGGCGGTCACCACGTTGCTCGACCAGCTCGCCGCCACCGGCGCCGAACTGGTCTACCACGGCGACTTCGACTGGCCCGGCATCGCCATCGCGACCTTTCTGCGCCGCCGGTACGCCTGGCGCCCTTGGCGTTTCGGCGCCACCGACTATCTCGCCGCGGTTCCCGACGGCGCCCTCGCCACTCTGCGGGGCACCCCACGGGAAACACCGTGGGACCCGGCCCTGCGATCGGCGATGAGCACCCGCGACGCTCAGATCGAGGAGGAACACGTGATCGACGACCTGCTGAGCGATCTCACGCGACAACTCGGCTGAGCGTTCGATTTCAGGGACGACCGGTGGCGTCTCCAGAGGCCAGCCGGTGGTCAGCGCCCGGCCCAGCCTGTCGGCGGCGATACGCAAGTTCTCCGCGGTGTTGTTGCTGAAGCCGAGGCGCAGGTGGTCGGTGTAGTGGACGGCGTCGGCGGGGTCGAAGTAGCGGCCGAGGGGGAAGTCGGTGCCCAGGGCGCGGGTCTGGACGGCGGACAGGTCCAGGTCGGGGTCGGTGGCGCGGCCCAGGGTTTTGGAGTAGGTGTTGACCCGGACGACGGCGTCGCTGTCCAGGCTCAGGTCTCCGACCTCGGACCCCGGACCGGGGCGCCGGGAGAAGCGCAGCTACGAGTGCACGGCCCGCCACGGCCGGCATCTGACCAGTTCGACGCTGGTTCGGTACCTGGCATCGCAGGTCACCCCCGGCGGACGAAACACCTTGGGGCGCGCGCCGATCCGTCTCGACCTGCCGCTGGGGAACGAACCAGTGCCGACACCCGGCGTGGTCGCCGCACACCGCGCCCGCCGCGCCGGCACCGCCCGCATCGCCGAAGCGGTCGATCTGCCCGCGGTTGCGTGCGTTCGCCCGCCGCATCGTGCGCCGCTCGCACTGACCGATCGACGAAATCCACCGCCGGACACGAGGTGTCACGGCGCGACTCCACGCCCATGACCGGGCCCGACACGCAGCATGCTGCCCGGCCGCCGCATTCCCCTCTTGCGCGCCGGCTTTCGCTACCGCCCGAGCATCAGCTGTCGCGGACACCGCTGCACACAGTCCCGGTGCGGGAGGTGCGGTGACGCTCTCGTTCGCGGCATTCGATGTCGAGACGGATCGCGGTGTAGAGCCCGGATAGTTCACCGCTGGTGAATCGGAACATCTCCGGCGGCACACGAATCGGATCCACCACTGCTCCCTGTTCGGTTCGTGGTCTCGAAGGTAGCGCCACCCACCGACATCTACCGGGCGATGTCCGCGATCGCCGCTCGATGACCCGCTCCTGCGACACCGTGGTCCCGACCCGGCGGAGATGGCCGGCGAGCTCGCCGTCCCACGGCACGTCGGTCACCCGCCCGACAGCGGGTCCGGGTCCCACCGCCGACAGGTAGTCCGAGCTGTCCATCCGCCACGGCCGCCCTGCGAGCCGGGCCACCATATGCGCGGCGATCCGGAGCCCTTCCCCGTCGAAGTCCCCGTTGTAGAACGACGACGCTCCCGCGGTGCTCAGCATCTCCAGAATGCGCGCTGCCGCGCTGCTCGGCCACCCCGCGGTGCATACCATCGCCGGGCAGCCCGACCCGAAGCTCCGCACGGTTACCGCGAGCACGCTCGGGTTCTCCACGACGAACACCCGCTCCGGTACACCGTGCATGACCGAAATCGACCGCCGTTGCTGCAGGGTCACCGATGCCGCCACCCCCGCCGCGGCGGTCACCCGCAGCACATCGCCGAGCCCTGTCCCGCCCCGCACCCCGCCGAGGCCCGCGACCCGCACGGTGGAGACAGCTCGTCGTCGGCTACTCCAGCCAGCTCCCACATCCGCCGCGCCGCTCCCGCGTCCGTGGGCACCGGAGATTGGTAGATCTCGGCGAGACCCCGCATGACCAGCGAGCGCAACCGGGTCCCCTCGTCGAGCGCGTGGGTATCGTTGACCGTCTGCTCGGCCAGCACCGGCAGCGGCAGTCCGGTCGCGGGCAGCACCGCCAGCACTGCCACCGCTTGTTCGAGCAGTGCCCGGGTCGCCGGCACCGACTTGTTCACCAGACCAGCGCGTTCCACCGCATCGGCCCACGCCCCGAGTGCCGGCTGGGCCCGGACCACCGGATGCTCGTGTAGCCACGTCCACAGCTCCCGCCGGATCCGGTCCCGTGCGGCCCGTTCAGCCCGCCGGTTCGCGACCGGCCACACAAGCCGCTCGACCACCTCCCGCGCATCCGCCCGGACACGGCAGTGAGTACCGCGTCGAGTTCGGCGACCTTCACCGCACACAGCTCGGGCGGCGAACTGGCCCACCCGAACAGATCGGCCATTGCCTCCCGCTCGCGGTCGGTCAACGGCCCCACCCACACCGAGGCCACCGGCCCACCCGCCGAGAACCGCTCAGACAACGCTCGCCACAGTGGCATCAGCTCGGGCGACAACCGCTCGATACCCGACATGACCGATCACATCCCCGTCCTGACCGCTTGCGAACAACGGCCGCCCGAACAGTAACCGCGCTGCTCGCCTCACTATCATCGATTCCACGGCGAGACGAACGGGGAGCTTGAGTGGCACAGGTCGTGGTGGCGACGAACAACAGATCGATGCCGAAGCTGGACGGTGCCGTCAAGAACAGCATCTTCCGCTACCTCGAACGGGTCGGCTCGGACGACAGTGTGCCAGGGCTGGGAATCGAGTCGTTGCCCGGCGCGGTGGATCCCCGGGTCCGGACGGGGCAGGTCGACGACGAACATCGGGTGATCATGTTCCGGATCGAGGATCGCCTCGGCGATCCCACCTATATCTATCTGGGTACCTGGCACAATGAGAAGGCGACCGAACTCGCCGCCCAGTCCACCTTGCGGGTCAACCAGGTCAACGGCGTTCTCGAGGGCATCGTCGGCGCGCTCGACGGTCACGACGACCGGCGCAAGCGGACGGTGGTCCCCGATCGCAGTGGCAAGCTCACCGAGCTCGCCGCGCGGGCACCGGCGGGCTATCTCGCCCGCGCCGGCCATACCCTCGGCCAGCTCACCGATCGGCTCGGCCTCGACGCGACGCTGGCCGCCGCCGCGCTGGGCGCGCCCGACCGCGAGGCCATCCAGGTGGCGGCCCAGGATTCCCCGGTCACCTGGCAGCACAACGCCGTTCTCGAACTGGCGGCGGGCCGTTCGATCGACGATGTCCGAGACAGTCTCGGGTTCACCGATCGGCCGGTCGACCCAACCCTTGACGAGAACGACCAGATCCTGGCGGCCCTGGCTCATCCGGCGACCAAGATGCAGTTCACCCTGGTCGACGACACCGACGAACTGCGCCGGGTCATCGAGGAGGGGGATTTCAAGGCGTGGCGGACGTTCCTGCACCCCAATCAGCGCCGTTTCGTCGAGCGAGAGAACCGGGGTGCGTTCCGGCTCTCCGGTGGGGCAGGTACCGGCAAAACCGTTGTCGCCCTTCATCGTGCGCGCTTCCTGGCCCGTCGCGATCCTGAAGCCCGGATCGTCGTCACCACTTTCAACAAGACGCTGGCCAAGACCCTCGCGGACGATCTGCGCGCGCTGGATCCCGCTGTCACGCTCGCCGACAAGCCCGGCGAGCGCGGGGTGTTCGTCGCAGGTGTGGACCGGCTGGCCGCGGCGGTCATCGGCCGCCGTCGTGATCTCGAGCCGAGCCTGACTGCCGTGTTCGGCCCCACCGCCTGGACCCGACATCATCTGCGCCGCCGCAGCGACGCCGGCTGGACCGAGGCCGTGCAGGCGGCGGGAGCCGATCTCGAAACGCGGCTGCGACATCCGTCGTTCCTCGCCGCCGAGTACGTCAATATCGTGCTGGGGCACCGGGTGACCGCACGCGAGGAGTATCTACGGGTGCCCCGGGCTGGGCGTGGGGTGCGCTTGACGCGGCCACAGCGTGCCGCGGTGTGGCAGGTCTTCGAGGAGTATCGCCGTGCAGGCAGGTCCGGGGGACTACTGTCGTTCCCGGAGGTCCTGGCGGTGGCGGCGGCCGATCTGCGGGTGCGGGCCGGATCCGGCGAATACATCGCCGATCATGTGATCGTCGACGAGGCACAGGATCTGCACGCCACGCACTGGTCGCTCCTGCGCGCACTCGTCGCCGAAGGTCCCGACGACCTGTTCATCGCCGAGGACTCACACCAGCGCATCTATGGCCAGCCTGTGGTACTGAGCAGGCTGGGCATCAACATCCGGGGTGGCCGGTCAGCCAAGCTGACCCTCAACTACCGAACCACCGCCCAGAACCTGCAGTTCGCCGTGGGCATCCTCGACGGCGCCGACTTCCGCGATCTCGAGGAGGGCGCGGAATCCACCGCCGGGTACACCAGCGCCCGGCTCGGCCCCGATCCCGAACTCGTCGAATGCCCCACCGCCATGGCCGAACTCCAGGTTGTCGCCGACCGGATCAAACTCTGGATGGACCGGGACCAGGTCGATCCCGGTGACATCGCCGTGCTGACCCGCGCCCAGAACGACCGGGACCAGATGGCGCGGGCTCTGGCCGAGCGCGGCGTCGCCGCGGAAGTGCTCGACAACGAATTGCCCACCGGCGGTAAGGCTGTCGTGCTCACCATGCACCGCGCGAAGGGCATGGAGTTCCGCTGTGTGATCCTGGCCGGCGTCGACTGTGAGCACGTACCCTCGCAGGCACAACTGCGCGGTGTTCCGGAGGAGGAGCTCGCCGAGGCACAGCAGCGGGAACGGTCGC
Source organism: Nocardia thailandica NBRC 100428 (assembly GCF_000308795.1). GTDB lineage: Bacteria > Actinomycetota > Actinomycetes > Mycobacteriales > Mycobacteriaceae > Nocardia > Nocardia thailandica. The sequence goes on from NZ_BAGK01000067.1 coordinate 38,619, forward strand.
TGCTGTACGTGGCGGCCAGCCGGGCACGCGATCAGCTCGTGGTCACCTGGAACGGCCAGATCTCGGAGCTGCTGGCCTGAACGGTCAGGCCAGCAACGACCCGAGCCGCTGAGCAGCATCGGGCGCTTCAACGGGAACCACCGTGTAGCCGCCGTCGCCGAGCCCACTGTCCCGATCGGTGTCTACACCCTGCACCACCACGACCTTGGCCGACGGCCAGGAGAGCTCGACCGGCCAGTAGTGCTTGCCCTCCTCGATTCCGTACTCCGGCTGGCGCACACCGGCTCGCGCGAGTTCGTCCAGCAGGGCGACGACCGCTTCCGAGGCCCCGTCCGGCCGCAGTTCCCAGCCCGGTGCCGCACCGCCGGGCAGACCGAGCGAGTCGAAGACGGCCAGCGCACCCAGGCGGGTGAGCATCTCGTGGTGCCGCGCGTTGCGGAACGAGCGCAGGCAGCCGTAGCAGGAGGTCTCGGGACCGCATTCGCAGTGCGTGACGCGGTCGGCGGCGGACCGGAGTACGGTCTCGATCCCGGCTGCGATCCGTTTGGCGGCACCCGCGCCGGCGGGCACTGTGTCGAACAAGACGATGCTGCGGCGGCCGTCGGCGCTCCACGAGAGTGTCCCGTCGATATCGTCGCGGCTGATCTCGAGGACTTCGGAAGCACCCTCCAGCAGGGCGTACAGCACCGACGTCCACTGGGCTTCGGATTCGGGGGAATAGCTGTACTGTGCGGAGAAGGTGATCTCAGCGACATCGGTCTCGTATCGGTGCGCCAGTGACACAACCTCGAGCGGTCCTGAGCAGGCGACGCCGGTCACCGGACGCTGATGGGTTCTGCCACTGTTGCGCGTCACCCCGATCGGCTCGGCCCAGCCGCACCACTCGCACAGCATGAACCCGCTGCCCGCGCCCTCACCGATGACGGCGAGCCGGGCCCGGGTGCCCGCACGAGCGCGCACCTCGATCCCGCCGGGTGCGGTCCAGCTCGTCAGGTGGACTTCCTCCCCGATCGTCTCGACATAGCTGGCACCGAACCACGATCGGTGCGGCGGCTCGGATTTCACCTCCTGGGGTACACGATCGGCGACGAACCCGTATTCGGGCAGCACACAGCGCTTTACCGGTCCGAAGTCGGTCTCACAGTTCGGGCACACCGGAGTTTCATCCAAAACGTGCCCGCACTCGAAGTGCCTGCACTCCTTGCACACTCGGTACTGCAGCGATTCCAGTTCCCGCTTGGGTAGTTTGTGCAGTCCCCGGGACGTCCACAGCTGACCGCCCGCGACCACCTGATTGCCGGGAGCGTAGTCGTAGATGGCCTGGCCGAGATCCCGTGCCAGTTCGAGCCGGGCGCCGATCGTCCCCTCGCAGTGCGAGGTCCGTAGTTCCACGGTGTCGACCGGGAATCCGTATTTGGGCAGGACATTCTTGTTGGCCAGGTAGCCGAGCAGCTGCCGATCACGGATGGTGCGCAGGGTCTTCTGCAGTTTGTCGCCCAGCGACAACTTGCGATCGGCGATCGCCTGATCGATGAGCCCCTCGAAGGTGGCGATGTCGGTCCGGATATCGGTTTCGGCATCGGCCAGCTGCGCGCAGAGCCGGTCGACCCAGGCATCGGTCTCGACCCCGATCTCGGCGCGGATTGCCTCCGGCAGGGCCGCCTGCAGCGAAGCGCGCACTGTGTCGGGCACCGGGGTCAGGAATGCCCGGATACTCGCCGCGGGTGAGGAATTCGTACCGGTGAGTGGGGTGAAGAAGTCACCTGCGGTACGCCATTCCTGGCCGGTACGCTCGAAATGGTGCCGAAAGTAGGCGGCCAGGGCGATGGAGTGCGCGTGCCTGCGCCCGATCCGGTCGTTGTCGATGGGAATCCATGGAATCCGCATACGGCCCGCGATCATGGACTGCGGGTTCTGGAATTTCGACAGATCGTGCGAACTGCGTTTGGCGTAGGTGACCACGAGCGCGGCCGAGGCGGCGCGCCGGCCCGCCCGGCCCGCCCGCTGGACGTAGTTCGCGGTCTTGGGCGGCATATTGCGCAACATGACCGATTGCAGGTCACCGACATCGACGCCGAGTTCGAAGGTGGTGGAGCAGGACAGAACGTTCACCTCACCGGAGATGAACTTGCGCTGGATCTCCGCGGCTGCGGTGGCCTCCCACTGCGCAGTGTGCTCGCTCGCGGTCAGCGGGAGCATGCCCATGTTCCGGTAAGCCGTCCGGTAGTGATTCGTGTCGGCGTCCGGTAGCGGCACGGCGAACGGTGTCAGTGTCCCATCGCAGTTGCCCTGCGGGCACAGGCTCCGGATGTCGTGGATCGTCAGGCGGCGGCAGGCGGCGCACTGGAACCACTGACAGCGGGCGCCGGGCCGGATCCGCAACTGTTCCTGGTCCAGCTGGTAGAGCACGCCCGCTACTCGATCGCTCTCCTCGGAAAGATACTGGTTCCGCAGCAGGAACTCCCAGTAGGCGTCGAGGACCTTCTCGGCAGGTACGCTCGCGCCGAGCGCGCCGAGGACCTTGCGCACCAGCAGGATCCGGTTGTTGGTCGTCCCCGGCCGCCCACCGGGCAGCCAGCTGATGATGCGCCGGTCCCGATCGGCGTCCCGGGACCGTATCCGGATTCGATTTGCGCGCGGTTCGAACAGCGAGTCGGTGATGTCGACATCGGGCAGCAGGCTCATCGCTCCCTGTAACCTGATCGTCTTCACCAACTCGTTCAGTAGCGACCAGAATTCGTCGTCGGTGAGTCCGAGCTTGCCGAACGCGGGCGGGATCTGCACCGAACGCGGCTGGACCAGCGACACGCCTAACAGTCCGAGCCCCTCCAGGGACAGCCGCTGGTCCATCGCCATGAGTTCGGCCATCACCCAGGGGTTCACGACCCGCCGGATCGTGGTGCGGGTGTCACGCTCGTCGAAGTGCTCGGCGTCGAGAGCGACCTTGCGCGCGCTCGCGGCGAGGTCCTCCGGGGACTGCGGTCCCGGGTCGTCAGTGGGCCGCTCCAGCGCCTCGGTGAGATAGCGGCGCTGCAGCATCCTGCCATAGGTGTCGGCCAGATACGGGGCGGCGAACGCGGCGGCCTGGCGGGAGTCCGAGAACATCAGCAACTTGCGCCCACGGCCGACCCGGTCCGCGGTACCGTCGTCGGCGGGTGGCAGATTCTGGTAGAGCGCGGTAGTGATG